>JAASSU010000302.1 GCA_021767705.1 Bacteroidota bacterium
CCGAATGCGGTTTATGTGGGTGGTGTGAATATTTTTAAGTCTACCGACCAGGGAAAGACCTGGAACATCAATGCCCATTGGGTGGGCGACTGTGGTGCTCCGGCAGTGCATGCCGACCATCACGTGTTTGAGATCAACCCCCTGAACGATCGTTTATACTCTGGAAATGACGGCGGCCTGTATTGGACAGATAATGGAGGCGCTACATGGACTGAAATCACCAGCGGATTGGCCATATCGCAGGTTTACAAACTCGGACAGAGTGCCACGGTTAAAGATTATGTGATTAACGGATACCAGGATAACGGAACAGCCGTTTACGAAGAAGATGGCTGGACCACAGTATTGGGAGGTGATGGCATGGACTGCCTTATCGATTACAGCGATGCATCTTACAGCTATGGCGAATATTATTATGGCAGCATCATCAGGATGCACGAGAATTACTACGAAGGAGGGATCACCAACGGTATCAGCCAGGAAGGCGCCTGGGTTACGCCTTACATCCTTCATGAAGAAGATCCAAACACTATGTTTGTAGGGATGAATGACGTGTGGCGAACGAATAACGTAAAAGCACAGTTTACCAATTCCATTGAATGGACAAATATCTCGGAAGGATTGGGTGGAGGCCTTTGCAGTGTGCTGGAAAACAGTCCGGCCAACAGCGACGTCCTGTTTGTTGCAAAAGGCAGTCAGCTCTACCGCTCACAAAATGCATTGGATGACGTTGTTGCCTTTGCCAACCTGTCCACCAATGTTCCGGGAAGCGGAAGCATTGGAGATGTTGAAACGCACGCTTTTAATGAAAATATTGTTTACCTGGCCAAAGGTGATAAGGTATACCGCTCCATGGACCAGGGAGATACATGGGAAGACTTTAGCGGAACGCTTCCTGAAGTAAAATACAATACCATCGAATTTTATAAAAACAGCCAGGGTGGCGTTTATGTTGGTGCCGATGCCGGAATCTATTATCGCGACGACAGCATGGACGACTGGATTGAGTTTGGCAATGGGTTTCCTGCAACAGCTACCGTTACAGATTTAGAGTTTTACTATGAGCCCGGAAACCCGGCAGAAGATCGGGTTAGGGTTTCTACCTATGGCCGCGGCCTGTGGGAGTCTGACCTGTATTACGGCACTCCGGAAGCTGCTTTTGAAGCGGAAACCACTACCATTCCCACCGATTGCTCTGTGAACTTTACGGATAAATCATTGGGAGTTCCGCATGAATGGTATTGGGAATTCGAAGGTGGTAATCCAGCCACATCCACAGAGAAGAACCCTCAGGATATTGTCTACAATGAAGAAGGAACCTACGCTGTGACTTTAACTGTAACAAACCCTGAAGGCGAGGATACAGAAACCATCAGTGATTATATTACTGTTTCTGGATCATTGCTGCCTGAGGCTGGCTTCAGTGCTTCGGCCACCTCTTTCTGCTCCGGCTCTGATGCAGTAGTGTATCTTTACGATACCTCCTCATACTGTCCGGCTGAATGGGAATGGATTATCGAGCCTTCCACACATGAGTTTATTGAAGGCACGAACCAAAACAGTCAAAACCCTGTAGTCCAGTTCAATGAAGATGGCCTCTACGATATCACACTTGTGGTGACCAACACAGCAGGGGATAACTCAGTTACCAAAGAAGAGTTTGTTTCGGTAGGTGGCATGATGCCTCCTTTCACCGAATCCTTCGATGAGGTTGATGCAATCAACGACTGGGAAATCGTTAACAACGATAATCGCAAAACTTGGGAAGCTTTTGATATCAATGGCAATACGGCGATGCGTGTAAACCATCGTGATTATTTAGTTCCTCCGGGGGACCGCGACCAACTGATTTCGCCCACACTTGATTTCACAGAAATGGATGAAGTTTTCCTCCATTTCAAACATGCTTACTCAAGATATTACACTTCCATGTCTGACTCTTTAATCGTTTATATTTCTGATGATTGTGGAGAAACCTGGACACGCATCTTTGAAGGAGGAGAGGATGGCAGCGGCGTATTTGCCACAGCTGAGCCTGCCACCCAGGACTTTATTCCGGAAACTGAAGGAGAGTGGTGTGGCAGTGGATATGGAAGCGATTGTAATGATATTGACATTTCGGAATATGCCGGAATGAAAAACATCAAGGTGATGTTTGAAACTTATAACTATTACAACAATAATATTTACATTGATGATGTGATTATCAATAATTCTATTGCCACGGATATCAAACGGCCAGAGCAAAGCAATATTTCCATTGCTGTCTTCCCTAACCCCGCAAGAGAACGTGCGACGGTAGTTCTCACCGGTGTTGAAGAGGAAGTAGAAATTATACTGAGCACCCTTGGCGGGAAAGAAATCCTCAGGAAGAGCAGTGCGTTTGGAAACCGTTCCGAACAACTCAACCTGCAAAACCTTCCGGACGGGGTTTACTTTGTCAGGATTATCGGCGAAAGCATCCATGAAAATAAAAAGCTGATTATTAAACGATAGATGCTTAACAAAATCAAAGAGGCGGGGTGGATACATCCCGCCTCTTTTATGCTTTTAAAAACAAGAAGCGACCCATTTATTTATTAGCCCTGATTTCAGTGTAAAATCATATTTGACTTATCCCGGGGTTAATATAAAAAATAGCAAGACTACCTGGTGGCTTTTTGCAAATTGAAGATGACGCACACCACTTTTTTGGTCTGTGCGGCCTACATTAATATCTTAGTTCTTGGGGATTTTGCCGGTTATCCCAAAATGCATAAAGTTCTATAACCTTATCAGCTTCATTCACATAATAGAATAAGCTGTTATGCTTTGTTATAAAAGCCTTGCGTATTTCCTGATACCGCGAAGCTTTGAATTGGTATGGGTTCTTTTCTATTTGCCCTATAACCTTCTGAACCGTTCGAACAAAGTTTTGTATTTCTTTTTCGCTCCAGTTTTCTTCTAAATATTCTATTATCTCATCGAAAGTATCTTCAGCCTCCTTGGTCCACCTGACGACTAAAGCCATTTCTCATATTTTTTCATTACTTCAGAATGGGGGCTTGACTCACCTATTTTAGCTTGCTCCATGCCTCTTCTTACAGACTCCTGAACACTTAATGGCAAATCGTCCCAAAAGTCTCCTTCCTTAACCTCCTTGCTTAAGATTGCTCTTATAGCATTTAAAATAGTGGTATCCTCTACCCGATCGATTAAGCTGTGTAGATCTGATTTTAATTCTACATTATCCATAGCATACTTTTTTATCCTAAACAAATTTACATAAAAACGAGACTTTATACATAAACAGCATAATAATTCAGTCTGACGATGACCTTCCCTGAAAACCTAACCATTCAAAATAGGATTTTTTCATTTAGTTTGCGGAATAATTCTTCAAGGATTTATCAGGCCTGATTATAGTCTTTCTTTCGTTGGCACAATATGAACTGAATATCTACCACCCTGACCTATACAAAATCCTATTTGGCCATTGTGACTTCCCTCTTTTTATGCGGTCTGGACAGCCTGTCCCGCGAAGCGGGAAGACTCGAACTCGCGACCTTCCCGACTAAAAAGTCGGGACATCCTAACCAAACTGAATTACTTCGATCAAAAAAGGGAAGCCTTGGTGACCTCCCTCTTTTTATGCGGTCTGGACAGCTTGTCCCGCGAAGCGGGAAGACTCGAACTCGCGACCTTCCCGACTGAAAAGTCGGGACATCCTAACCAAACTGAAATACCGGATCAAAAAAGGGAAGCCATAGTGACTTCCCTTTTCCTTCTGCGGTCTGGACAGCCTGTCCCGCGAAGCGGGAAGACTCGAACTCGCGACCTTCCCGACTAAAAAGTCGGGACATCCTAACCAAACTGAATTACTTCGATCAAAAAAGG
>JAASSU010000062.1 GCA_021767705.1 Bacteroidota bacterium
AACAACACACAGCTCAACAAAAACCTTTATCGCTATTTTACGGACCAGGGCAATGAAAGAAAAGCGAATTATTATCTGAACCTGAATAATTGATTTATGGTAACGGAAATATCCAGAATATTTGATATCGTCTATTTTGCACGTGAGAAGTACAACAATAAAGCAGCACTGGCAGGAAAAAAAGGAGGGAAGTGGAAACTCTATTCTCAGCAAGAGTTTATTGATTATTCTAATTATGTAAGTAGTGCTTTGCTCAAGAGAGGGATTAAAAAGGGTGATAACATTGTTAATATCTCAGATAATCGTCCGGAGTGGAACTTCCTGGATATAGGCTTGCTGCAGATTGGAGCTGTGCATGTTCCTGTTTTCCCTACTATAAGTCAGGACGAGATGGCGGCCATCCTCAAGGAAGTAAATCCAAGACTCATTTTTGTGTCAAGCCGTTTTTTGAGTAAACGCATCCGCCTGGCACTTGGTGAGGAGGCGGGCTCCAAAATAATCTCCTTTGATAACGCATCAGAAGAGGTTGATTCCGAAAGGTTTATTGATTTTGTTAGTGAGGGCCGTAAATTTCTTGACAACGATCAGCTCGAAAAATGCAAAAATGATGTTCGTCCTGATGACCTGGCTTCCATCATATACACCTCCGGGACCACCACCATGCCGAAGGGAGTGATGCTTACCCATCGCAATCATGTGGCAAATATCGAGGTGACTGCTGCTGGAATAGGTATTGATGATAAGATGAACCGTTTATGTTACCTGCCCTTGTCGCACTCTTACGAGCGAATGGTGAATTATGTGTCCATCATGAAAGGGCTCACCATTTATTATAACGAAAGCATGGCCAACATTGTGGCAAATTTTGCGTCGGTAAAGCCCGGAATACTGATTACGGTGCCTTTGTTGCTGGAGCGGATATATAAAGGGGTAATCAACAAACAGGAAGATCTGAAAGGAGTGAGCAAACTCATTTATAAATCGGCATTAAAGTTTGCTTTAAGTGGTAAAAGCCCAAATGGATTAACAGCTTTAGGGAGGCTGAAACATCGCATTTTTAATCAACTGGTATTCAGGAAATGGAAGGCAATGTTAGGCGGAAAAGTAACGAAAATAATTGTCGGTGGGGCCGCTGTTTCCAGGCCTGTTTATTCATTTTTTGTAATGATAGGCATTCCGGTATACGAGGGGTACGGATTAACTGAGATGGCGCCTTTGATATCCTATAACAATACCGATTATAACAAGGCGGGCACGGTTGGCCAGTCAATCGCCAATGTGATGGTGAAAATATCTGAGGACGGGGAGGTCTTAACAAAGGGCCCCAACCTGATGCAAGGTTACTACAAACATAAAGATCTTACCCGCGAAGTGATTGATGAGGATGGCTGGTTGCACACCGGAGATGTGGGCGAGATTGACGATGATTCTTACCTGAAAATCACCGGAAGGAAAAAAGATATTTTTAAAACGTCATCCGGGATTTATGTTTATCCTGAACGGATTGAAAACCAGCTAAAACTGTCCTCATTTGTTGACCAGGTAATGGTGGTGGGGGAGTATGAAGATCATTTGTCGGCACTGATTACACTAAACAAGGAATACGCGCTGAAATGGGCCTCCAGAAACAATCTGCCATTGAAATGGAAGCAACTTGCAGCCAATACCGAGTTAAGATCAATTATCCAGTCGGAAGTAGACCGCTACAATGAAGAGGCGCGCGATGCACACCAGATTAAATCCTTTGTTATCCTTTCGGATGAATGGACTATCGATTCGGGCGAGCTGACCCCTTCGATGAAGTTAAAACGGCAGAACCTGGCTAAAAAATATCATTCGGTCGTTCAATCTTTTTATGGGTCCCGGGTTCTCTAAAGATTCGTTCCTGTTTATCAGGATGCTTGTCAGGATTATACCCACCATTTTCGAAAACTATCCTTCGGTAGTGCCAGTTTCCTACATAGGCCCACATCGACGACTCATAGTTTTTCGTGCGCCATAATGTTTTAATAAAACGCCATCGCATGGCTCTTTTACTGTACAGCTTGTGCCAGATAACATACATATGGTGCTGCAATTCTTCCGGACTCATTATTTCAGGTTCCAATACCACTTCTGCTGAATGATAGCGCTTCCAGTCGTCGGCGAAGTTGGTGCGCAACATCCTTTTTTCCCTTTTCATCCTTTCGAATAACTCAGTGCCGGGTGGTGTCATCAAGAGGGCTGTTTGTATTGAGTCCACGCCTGATTTTTCAATAAACTTAGCTCTTCTGTAGATTGACTCCTTCGTATCTCCGTCAAGGCCAAAGATAAACGCCCCCAATACAGCAATCCCATGTTTTTGGATATTTCTGAATTTCTTTCTGAATTTTTCCGGGGTCACCTTTGCATTGAGCAGCTTGTTGTTGCTTTTCAACTGCTCCATATCATCAGACTCCACCCCAATAAACAGCTCTTTGCAACCGGATTTAGAGGCCAATTTCAGAAACTTATTGTCATCGGCAACATTGAGCGACACCTGGGTGAACCATTTCTTTTTGAAGCCTCTCTCAATCATCCCTTCCATAATCTGGTAGGAATGCTCCTTGCTGGCGGTGGAGTAGCCGTAAAAGTTGTCGTCGATGATAAAGATAAACTCACTCTTGATTTGCTCCAGCTCATCAAGGATGTCGTTCACCGGACGAAGCCGGTGGCGGGTACCGTTGAAGGTGTGCACAGAACAAAAATCACATTTAAAAGGACAGCCCCGTGTGGTTTGTATTGAGCTGAACAAGTAGTTCTTATGATATAAGTCCTGTCTGGCGGCAGGAACATTTTTTAAGTCCGGACGCCCTCCTTCATAAAACGGCTTTAGCTTCCCTTCTTCAAAATCCTGCAAAAGCTCAATCCATTTATCTTCGGCCTCGCCTTTAAAAACCACATCTACATATTTCGATGCCTCGTCAGGCACCATCGAAGCGTGGTTGCCCCCGTATACCACAGGAATGTTTCTTTCTCGGAAATAAGCCGCAATTTCATAGGCGCGCGGGGCATTAGGACTAAACGAAGTGATGCCCACAAGATCCGCGCTTTTGTCTTCTGCATCTTCAAACTTTTCGAAATTTTCATCGAGGATGCGCACATCCCAATGGCCGGGTGTGAGCGCTCCCAAAATACCCAGGCTCAAAGGTGGATAGCGCGAGGTAACAGATAATGAAAAACCAATCCGGTATTGATTCTGTGGATTTATAAGTAATAACTTCATGTATGAATGCCTTTCTAATAATTCGCTAAAATAGGATTTTCTTTTCTTTAGACACCTTAACGCCCGGACGGGAAATGTCTTTTGGAAGATCAATAACCTGATGAGTCCCGGGCTCCCTGAAAATGCGTTTCTGCTTTGCCGGGTGTGTGTCCGGGTCAAACCCTCCATTTTCAAAAACAATACGGCGATAATGCCAGTTGCCCACATAGGCCCACATTGCCGACTTAAAGTTTCTGATCAACCATAGCGAACGCAGGAAGCGTTGTCGCATGCTGGTCTTGTTGTAAAGCTTATGCCAGACGATATACATGTTATATTCAAATTCCTTTGGTGTCATCCGGTCGGGTTTAAAAACGACCTCTTCCGAGTGATAGCGCTGCCAATCGGAAGGGTAGTCCTGCCTGAAAATCCTGTTTTCTTTCAACATCCTGTCGAAAAGTGCTGTGCCGGGAGCCGGCGTCAGCACAGTGGCCTGAATAGCGTCTACACCTGATTTCCGGATGAATTTTAGTCTGCGGTGCAGATCTTCCACAGTATCGCCTTCCAGTCCGAAGATAAAGGCGCCAAGCACAGCAATCCCTGCGCGCTGAATTTTTCTGAATTTCTTTCTGAAGCTTTCGGGCCTGATGCGTGCATTCAGGTGTTTATTGGCTTGCTTTAGCTGGTGGATATTCTCCGATTCCACACCTATAAGTACTTCACGGCAGCCAGCTTTAGCTGCGAGATCTAAAAATTTAGGGTCATCGGCAATGTTAAAACTGGCCTGAATAAACCATTCCTTTTTAATGCCGCGTTGTATCATCCCTTCAAGGATGGCATAAGAATGTTCTTTGCTTTTAGTGGAATAACCATAAAAATTGTCATCAACAAAGCCCATCAGTTTATCCGGGAACTGTTCTATTTCATCGAGGATGTCTTCAACGGCTCTCAGTCGGTGTTTAGTTCCGTTAAAGGTATGTACAGAACAGAAATCGCAATTGTAAGGGCACCCTCTTGTGGTTTGTACGGTATTAAACATATACCCCTCATGAAAAAGATCATGCCTTGGGGTTGGCATTAAATCCATTGATGGCCTGCCTCCTTCATAAAGGGGTTTCAATTTCCCCTTTTCAAAATCATCAATCACCTTTGGCCATTCACTTTCTGCCTCTCCTTTAAACACTGTGGTAACATATTGCCCGGCTTCTTCGGGAAGTGCCGTAGCATGAATGCCACCCATCACAACAGGAATACCTTTGGATTCGTAATACCCCGCAATTTCGTATGCCCGGTAAGCGTTTGGAGTGAAAGCGGTGATGCCCACTAAATCCGCTTCTTTATCTTTTTCATCTTCAAACCACTCAAAGTTTTCATCCTGAATCTTTACCTCCCAGTGTTTGGGTGTCAGGGCTGCGAGAATAGCCAGGCTCAAAGGCGGGTAACGCGAAGCGCGTGATAGTGAAAACCCTCTTCTGTGCTTGTTTTGTGGATTGATTAAAAGTAATTTCATTTTAGCGCTTTTCAAAACGCTAAAGTATGAGATTTCTGTTTTGGATCGGAAAAACGCCGGCTCATTGAGAATGTATTTTCATTCACGGAATAACATCACAGAAACTTGGTTGATACCTCGAAGATCGTTTTAGCCTAATCTGAAAATGTATCCATGTAACTACCATCTGTGAAGACAATTTCGATAGGTTCCCAACTACAGGAAAGATCTTTTGAATCCATGGATTTCAAGGCATTCTCATTATCCATAAACTGGTCGAAAATGGTTTCAGCTTCCCAGATGGTTTGTTCGTGCGATTTGATTGGGTTTGTGTAAGCCATCACAAAGGACTTAATCTCCACATCTTTTTTGTTGGTAAAGACAATTCTGCCACGTATCGACTCAACATCTTTATCAGATATATTTTTTATCGAAAACTTGTAATGAATGTAATTCTGTTGGTCATGCTCGGTATAGGTTTTTCCGAGGCATGTCATCTCAATAATTTCTTCAAATTTCGATTCAGGCGTGGTGCTTTTTTCGGTTGCGTTTTTTTTAGTGATCTCGCTTTGTTCGGCTTCCGGTGTGGAAGTGTTGCATGCCCCTGCCAGGATAATGAATGCAACAATTAAAATATTTAATTTCATGGTTTTGTAGTTTACATTTGGTTTTTATAGTTACCTGTAAATTTACAAATAATTCATCTGAGAACCTGATTTTTTAATATTAAATTTTCATCTATTTGTTTGCGGATGGTGAAATATGTATTTCTGCTTCATTGAAACACTTAATTTTTTCAGAGCAATGACTTGATGAGTTTTTATTAATTTAGCGGGACAAAAAATCTAACAAAGCATTTATCTAAAAACGAATAAAATGAGTGTAGAAAAGTTTATTGAGCAGGTTGAAGAGGAGTTTGAGGAGTTAGAAAGCGGCTCGCTGAAACCAGAAAGCAACTTTAGAGAATACTTTGAATGGAATTCGGTTAATGCGCTTATAATCATTGCCTTAATTGATAGCGAATATGACGTTACCATTAATGCTGAGGATATTCAGAATTCGGAAACTGTTCAGGATTTATACAACAAAGTACTCGAACTCAAGGAGGCAAGCTAATGGCAGTACTGAATATCCCACATACCCGTGTTCGTGGCGTTGCTGCCTGTGTTCCTAAGAAGGAAGAATCGAACTATGACTACGAACTCACTTCCGAGAAGGAGCGTAAGATGTTCGTAAAAACCACTGGCATTGAAACGCGACGCGTTGCCGAACCCGGGGTTACTACTGCCGATCTTTGTTATGAGGCGGCTGAAAAGCTTATTGCTGATTTAAAATGGGATAAAGAAGAAATTGATGCGTTGGTGTTTATTTCGCAGTCGGGCGATTATATTTTGCCCGCCACCGGCATCATCCTTCAGGACAGGCTGGGGCTTCCCAAGACAACGATGGCTTATGATGTAAACCTGGGCTGCTCGGGATATATCTACGGAATGTCGCAGCTTAGCAGCCTGATAAGTACAGGCGGTATCCGGAAGGCTTTGATGCTTGTTGGTGACGTATCCACAGCTACCTCTTCGTATCGCGATAAAAGTACTTACCTGCTTTTTGGCGATGCCGGAACGGCCACGGCCCTTGAGTTTGACCAGGAAGCGCCAAAAATGACATTTAACCTCAAGTCGGATGGTGCGGGGTATGATGCCATCATTATTCCTGAGGGAGGACTGAGACACTTTATCAGTGAAGAATCTTTTAAGTACAAGGATTACGGCAACGGGATGATGCGCAATGGCATCCAGGTAGCCTTGAATGGTGAAAAGGTGTTTCACTTTTCTATGCGCGAAGTGGCGCCGAACATCAGGGAGCTGGTAGAAAATCAGCTCAGCAAGTCACTTGAGGATTTTGATTATTACGTTTTGCACCAGGCCAATATGTTGATGAACAACTCAATCCGGCGCAAGCTGAAGCTCGATAAGGAAAAATTCCCGAATTCCATTCAGCGCTATGGAAATACCAGCTCGGCTTCAATACCACTAACCATTGTCACCGAACTCAGGCAAGCATTAACAGGTCAGACCAAAGATATGGTGCTGTGCGGTTTCGGCGTAGGCTTGTCGTGGGGCTCAGTAAATGTACATGCTGAGAATATGGTGATTCCTGAACTTGTGGAAGTGTAATTTTTCAGCTATGGAACGTTTTTCGCTCAAAGGAAAAAACATTTTAATTACCGGCGGCTCGTCGGGGATAGGTGCAGCCTCGGCTGTTGCTGCTGCCGAAGCCGGGGCAGTGGTTTTTATCAATGCCCGTAATGCCGAAAGGGCCAACAAGGTGCTCAGCGAGCTTCCGGGAGAGGGGCACCAGCTGTTGCTCGCAGATCTGACAGACGAAGAGCAGCGCAATCAGGTTGTGGATGACCTCCCGAAAATGCATGGAGTGGTCCACTCTGCCGGACTTACCGCGCACATGCCTGCCCGTTTTATCAGGAAGAAAAACCTTGACCAGCTTTTCAACGTGAATTATGAGGCGGTGGTTTTGCTTACTGCGCGCATCCTGGCAAAGAAAAAAATCGAAAAGGGAGGCTCGTTTATTTTCATGTCTTCAATAGCCACCAAGTATCCTTATTTCGGAGGAGCGGTTTACAGCGGGACAAAATCGGCGATTGAAGCGTATTCAAAAACGCTGGCGACTGAGCTGGCGCCAAAGAAGATCCGTTCAAACTGCCTGAAACCATCTTTCGTGAAAGGGCCGATGGTGGAGGAGGCCGGGAAAACCATCTCGGACGAAGTGCTGGCCAATTTCGAAAAGATGATGCCGCTCGGCTTTGGAGAGCCCGAGGACGTGGCTAACGCGGTGGTGTTTTTCCTTTCGGATGCTTCGCGCTGGATTACCGGTACAGAACTCATTTTAGGAGGGGGATAATGAACGATAAAACCAACAGCGTTGATTTTGCGGTGGTGGTGCCTGTGTTTAACAGCCAGGAGACCCTGGAAGAACTGTTTGGTAGAACGGAAAAAGTATTCGAAAAGCTTGAGAAAACGTTTGAGGTCATTTTTGTGGATGACGGTAGTCGCGACAAAAGCTGGGAGATGCTGAAGGCATTAAAGAAAGCCCATCCCGAAAAGGTAAAAGCCATTCGCTTATCGAAGAATTATGGACAGCACAATGCGCTGTTTTGCGGACTGGGTTTCGTCAACGAGTCGCATGTGATTACCATGGACGATGATTTGCAAACGCCACCCGAAGAAATTGAAAAGCTCATCACAAAATATAATGAGTCGGAAGCAGACCTGGTTTATGGTTATTATAAACGAAAGAAGCACAACTTCCTCCGCAACTTTGGCAGTAAGCTGCTTAAAAAATCATCAAAACACCTGTATGATGCTCCTGGCGAAGGCTCCTCGTTTAAACTGGTGGATAACAAGCTGGTGAAAAACATCCTGAACCACTATCAGAATTTTGTGTATATCGATGAGCTTTTTCTGTGGTACACCGAGGACATTGCTTTTGTGCTGGTGGAGCACCATCCCCGGAAGGGAGGCCGTTCAGGATATTCGGCGGGAAAGCTGTTGCGCTTGTTTTTTAACATCACCATTTACTACACCGCCGTACCACTAAAACTGATGACGGCTATCGGTTTGATTTCGTCACTGGTGAGCTTTGGGTTTGCTATCAGGTTCATCATCAGAAAAATATTCTTTGATGTGCCGCTGGGTTACACCTCCATTATCGTTACGGTGCTTTTTTCTGCCAGCCTCATCCTTTTCAGCCTGGGAATTATCGGCGAGTACCTCAACCGGATTTACATGGTGCAGAACAAAAAACCGCCATTTTCCATCAAAAAAGTATTGAAATAAACTCCCGGCCAGATGAAGATACAAAAGTACGGTGTTACCCTGAAGCGAATAACCAGAGATGATATCGAGCTGCTGCGGCAGTGGCGAAATTCTGAAAATGTAAACCGATACATGGAATACCGCGAATATATCACCCCTGAAATGCAGGAAAAGTGGTTTGATTCGATAAATAATTACAATAACTTTTATTACCTGATTATTTATAAGGACGAAAATGTGGGTGTGATCAACGAAAAAAACATCGACCGCGATGGGGATGGTACATCTGAGTCGGGGCTGTTTGTTGCCAACGAAAAATATAAAAAGACACACATTCCGCTGCTTGCTTCCTTGATGCTTCTGGAAGTGAACTTTTATATCCTTGGCGGGAAAATATCTTACATACGAACGCTTAGGGATAATAAAGAGGCGATAGCCTACAACAAGAGTCTCGGATACCTTCTTTGCGAGGGGCAGGAGGAAGTGCAAAATCAAAAGTACTATTTAAGCCCCGAGCGTTTTGAGGCCAAAACCGCCAAAATCAGGAAGGCGGCCTCCCGGTTGACGGGTGGCGAGTACCCGAACGGATATGTGCTCTTCGAGCCTGTTGACTATGAACTTGGTATAGCACAAAAGTTTGAAGAGAAAGTTTCTCAACTAAACAGTCCTGTGGATATCAAAACCAAAAAGACTGAAGCCGGAAGGATTTATTATTACTGAAGTAAGTAGACTTGTTTTTAGAAGTTTTGAGCTTTAAGGCTGAAAGCCTTTTACAACCGAGCGAGGGGCAACGCCCTGTGAATGAAACAGGCAATATATCTTTCCAAAAGGCTGAAAGCCTTTGACATTTACTAACCAAACATATCTCAGGCTTTCAGCCTGATGACAATCAAGAACTTTTCTTTTTAACATAGGGCTTTGCCCTATGCTGAGTTATCAAAGGCTTACAGCCTTTTTTATCCTGAAAATATACAACGGTGGTTTTTTTGGTCAGCCTCTTATGGGTAGATCAACAGGAGGTCTCTATTCAACCATCCTCTGTTCACCCTCCAAACCTCCCTTAAGGGAGGCTTTAAGAAAGAATCCAACTGTTAATCTCAACTATTTTCTTCAAGTCCCCTTAAGGGGATTTAGGGGTGGATAAACCGGAGGTCTTTATTCAACCATCCTCCCTTTTCCCAAATAGTCTTTGCAATAAAGCACTGTCTGGCTATCCTGAGAGTTTATTATAGAGAAAAGCCAATACTGATCCCGCTTCCTTAAACTTTACAAGTAGCTTGAACGGAAGCAAATCCAAAAAATCAGCAAAAAGATAAGACGCTTTCCCGTAAAGGATACCGGGAAGTGCTTTAATTTTCAGTGTGGCCGGGGCTTTTTTGTGTTTTCTTTCATAACCTGAAAGTTCAGCATAGCGGCCTACCACTGCGTCAGCCATTCGCACCTCTGTTTCGGAGAGGCTTTTTTCCCAGACCCCGATTTTGTTTTTGTTGATGGGGCTGGCCAGGCTCTGATGATAGGTCTTTACCTCCTTGTCGGGATGCTTTTTAAAGCTGGCGTCGCGGTATTTCCAGAAATCAAAAACTTCGGGGTGGTATGCGATATTGAGGAAACGGCACAACTCCTGCATTTTCATCTCCGGTTCGGAAACCAAATCTTCATACCTGAGGGTGTGGAACTGATGCGGATACTTCTCTTTCAGGTGAAGTAGTTTTTTTGCAGAGCGCCTCCAGCGATACATGATGAGAGGGACGTAAGGAGCTTCGAAATCCACCTTTTTTATCGATACCAGGTTATCGCGATAATCTCTGGTGAGGTGAATGAAGCGGGCACCGGGGAAGGCCTTGATGACTTTTTCGGTATTGGTGGAATACACCGGGTTTTTATCCCCGATAAGGGATATTTCCTTCTTTTTAAACTCGCTGCGGGCATGCAGGTAAACGACCTTTATCAGCGTCTGAAAGGAATAGTGGCCTTCAAAAGTGAGAAGGTCTTTTTTCAACGCTTCGTGATCAATATCCCATTTATGAAATTCTTTGTGAAACAGAATGTCGTCATAAAAGCGTAAGAGTTTTTTTCTGTCCCATCGACTTGTTTTTCCCCACTTCGGATACAGGTTGACGATAAGCGGGCATTCGGTGGGGATAACTACATTGGGGTGCGCATCGAACAAACTCCGCAGCAGGTAAGTCCCGGAGCGGGGGCGCCCGATGATAAAGAAAAACGGTATGTTTTCTGGCGATTTCACTTCTTCCGGCGTTTTATTTTCTGCATAACAATTTCCAGGTCTTCTTTCTGCGGAAGCAGGAGTGGTCCTGCCTTTGTTTTGGTGGCCCTGATGTAAAAAACAATCATCAGGACGGTACCAATAACATAACTGACATTGGTGGCCATGGCGGCACCTTTTCCTCCAAATTCAGGGATCCAAAGGTAGTTCAGTCCAATATTCAGGACAAGTGCCGGAATGATTGCATAAATTGCGGGCATCGGTTTTCCCAGTCCGTTAAGGTGACTGTTCAATATCCTGAAAATGATAAAAAAGACAATCCCGGGTAAGATAGTCTGAAGCAGCATGGCGGATTCGCTGAAAGCTTTTCCGTAGATGAACGGAATAAGGGATGGCATAATAAAATACATGATGATGGCTCCTGCAGCTCCTGCAAACAGAGAGAAGCGCAGCATCTGACCCACTTTTTTGTTCATCAGCGAGGGGTCATGAGCGTTGGCGCTTTTCGACATGATGACGATGCCCACTGCCAACGGCAACTGCCACAACTGCTCGGAAATGGTTACGGCGATGCTGTAGTAGCCCACCTCCTTTAAATCAGATAACTGCTCCAGAAGCAAAACGTCAATACGGTATATCAGCTTCATCACCAGTAAAGAGGCGGCGTAAAGAGAGCCCAAACTCAGCATTTTTTTTAATAGGACACGGTTCCATTTCAGCGAAAGCTTAAAATCTTTAGATAGCCTATTGATGGCAATCACCGAAATGATAACCCCGGAAAGCATCACCGCCAGCAGGGCCCCGAAAACATCCATTTTCAGAACCATCACAAACATCACCAGCAGCAAAAGGTTGACCATGGGTACCGACCACTTCATCAGGTTGGCAAAGCGGTACTGCTCCCTTCCGAGGTAGATGCCTCCGGCATAAATGGTGGCCAGTCTGAAAGGAATGATCAGGATGGTAATCAAAATAAGTTCCGGGGTGTAGCTTGAATTGTCCATCCAATGAAAAGCGATGTATGAAGCACCCATCCCGGCAAGGCTGGTAATGATAAGGATTTGAATGACGGCAGATGCGACTTCGCTTTCGTCAAACTCTTTTTTCCCGATAAAATACACCGCCGTTCGCCGGATGCCCATGGCGGCAAAGCTTGCCACAATTACCGGCACCACCGTTAATGCCGTAAACAATCCCTTGCCCTCCGGGCCAAGGTAGCGTGCGACGATGATGCCTATGAGCAAGGCCGAAATGATGGCGAGCACATTGCTGCCAAACACTCCCGATATGTCGCGCGCCAGACTGGTCTTTTTCATTTGCTTAGAATTTCTCAGGTCGAGCCCATTTCATGACTCTTCTTTCACTTTATCCCAATATTTTTTTCCCAGCACCGGGCCCCGCTCAATAAACTGGCGGAGTCCTTTCTTGTGCGGAAAGGCACGAAGAATATCACCCACCAGCTTTGTGGCAAACAGGTAGAGCCTTACAGGCTGCACCTTCAGCCGGGTCTTCAGGGATATCTTTTTTAAACTTCTTGAGTAACCTATCTTCTCCCCACTCTTCCCGGCCATAAGCTCTGCAACTTCCAGTTGCTCGTGGGTGAGGTTTTGCTTCCAGTCGCCTACGTTTTTGCTGCTAATGGGCCGAAACAGCTTGCTGTGATAGAGCTCCATGTCTTCCTCGCGATAAAACTCCAGGAACTTGTTTTTATATTCGTGAAAATCAAAAATCTGATCTTCATAGGGGATATTTAAAAAAGTACAGATTGATTTAAAAGTCTTTTCAGGTTCCCGCACCAGGTCTTCATATTTAAAGAAATGAAACTTTTCAGGATGTTTTTCTTGAAGATCCAAATTGAGCTTCAGCGATTTTACCCACCGATGAATAATAATGGGCGTGATTTTTTTTACAAAACCCGCGCGCAGCATCGACTGCAGATAATCTCTGTAGTCCCTGGTCATGTGAAGGAATTTAGCGTCCGGAAAAAGCTTCAGCAAATACTGCGAACGTGGTGAATACACCGGGTTTTTGTCGCCTACCAAGGTGAGCTTTTCTTTTGGAAAAAAGGATTGATAACTGGCATTTACCACCCGGCATAATTCTGCATATGTCGTTTGATGAGCCAGCGCCAGCAAGTCTTTTTTGAGTTGATCATAATTGACCTTCCATGCAGAAATATTGAGATTCAAATATTTATCTTCTTCTTTGTTAGTGATATCCTTAAAAAACTCAAGTATTTTTTCCTCATCCCACACTTTTACCTTATGATATTTCCAGTAAAAACGGAGGATAAAGGGCGACTCCAGCGGAATGACCACATTGCTGTGGCGATCAAACAGGGTTCGGAGCAAGGTGGTGCCCGACCGTGGGCGGGCAATAATAAAAAACATCGGGAGCTTTCTCTTTTCTTCAAGTGAGAGCTTGCTTTTCTTTTGATCCATGCAGTCTTTTGTTTGAGGCAAAAATAATTAAATTAAGATGTTTAAATTTGCCTGCAATGAATAAAGGCAATCATTTTATGGATATCCCTTTCAATAAACCTTTCTTTACCGGAAAGGAAGCGCACCAGGTGGCAGAATGTGCTTATACCGGAAAAATCTCCGGAAACGGCGTTTTTACAAAAAAGTGCCACCGGTTTTTTGAGGAAAAGTATGGTTTCAAAAAAGCTCTGCTGACCAGCTCATGTACCGATGCACTTGAAATGGCGGCGCTCTTGACTGAGGTGGGAGAGGGCGACGAGGTGATCGTGCCGTCGTTTACGTTTGTGTCAACGGCCAATGCGTTTGCTTTGCGCGGGGCAAAAATTGTTTTTGCTGATGTGCAAAAGGACATTCCCAACATTGATTTGGATGAGGTGGAGAAACTGGTCACTCCCAAAACAAAGGTGATTGTTGTGGTGCATTATGCCGGTGTGGCTGTGGATATGGACCGGCTGATGGCAATTGCGGAAAAGAATGATCTTCTTGTTGTGGAGGATGCTGCTCACGCCATTGATTCATACTACAAGGAAAAGCCATTGGGATCCATCGGGCACTTTGGAACCTTTTCTTTTCATGAAACAAAGAATATCATTTGTGGTGAAGGGGGACTGCTCGCAGTGAATGATGATCGCTTTACAGAGCGTGCAGAATATATCTGGGAAAAAGGCACGAACAGGGCGGCTTTTTATCGTGGTGAAGTAGATGAATATGGCTGGGTGGACTTGGGGTCGAGTTTTCTGCCCTCTGACATGACAGCGGCTTTCTTGTACTCTCAGCTCCAGGAAATGGAAACCATTCAGCAAAAGCGAATTGCTATTTGGGAGCGGTATGATGAATGCCTCAAGCCATTAAAATCAGAAGGAAAAATCTATTATCCAGATGTTCCGGATTATGCTACCAAAAACGGCAATATGTTTTATTTTACGGTAGCTAACAGGAAAAAAAGGGACAAAATTTTGTCTAAGCTGACTAAAAAGGGCATTCTGGCGGTTTTCCATTACCTTCCGTTGCATGAAAGCAAATTCTTCAAGGATAAGCACGATGGCCGGGAGTTACCCAACACCCAAATTTTTTCTGATACCATTATCAGGCTGCCATTTTTTGTGGATCTGGCTGAACGTGAAGTGGATCGTATCTGTGAGGTTTTGAAGGGAATGCTGTAAATGAACCCCAGGGAAAGCAGAACAAAAATTTATTGAGGTGTAAAAATAAACACTTATCATAGTATGTTGATTTTCAATTAAAATAGAAATAAGAAGCAGAAAGTTTGTCGGAACGTCCCGTTCCGATACTCTATTCTTCCAGCCTCCGGCTGGTGTTATTGCAAGTTATTTAAACGGAGGTTTGGACGGAAGCCAGAGGCTTCCAGAATATTACAGCGGAAGCAGGAGCTTCCGCCGAACGCCAAAATGCTATGTAATATAAGTACCCAAGTTTACACCTCAAAAAATTTATAAGAAAGAGCTATGGCATAATTAAATTTTCTTTTATATTTGCAGCCGCAATTGCGAAAGGAGTTCTCCCGATAGCGATCGGTAGTAGCGCATAGACTTAGCAAAAGAGATTGAAAAAAAATGCGAAAGTAGCTCTCCCGATAGGGATCGGGAGTAGAGCATGAACCTTGAAAAAAGGTTGTAAAAATGCAAAAATAGCTCTCCCGATAGCGATCGGGAGTAGAGCACAGAC
>JAASSU010000063.1 GCA_021767705.1 Bacteroidota bacterium
TATTTACTTTCAGGCGTTTTTCTTCAATAGCAATGCGCTCATGCCCTACCAATTCAAAGAGGCAGGCGCCGATAAGCCCGAAGCTCATATGATCCACATTCGAACGGCCATCTTTTTCCCTGACCGATAAGAGGTAAAGAATTTCCTTAAGCGAAAGTCCGTAAGTTTCCATTTTTTTAATGTACTGGCATGCGTTTAAACTCTTTAGTTCTGTCGAACAAATACCTGTAAGTATGATGCGTCTTCAGCACTTTTCCGCCTACCTGTTCGGCCACGCGCATCATCTTCGGGTTGAAGTCACCAATCCAGTTCATCTCCAGATCGGTGTATTGGAAATTCTTTTTCGTCGCAACAAAATCGGCGAAAGCCAACACAAGGGCAGCTTCCACGCCTTTTCCCTGGTGCTCAGGCACCACGCCGAAAAGCGTACCAAGGGCTTTCGTAATCCCGCCCGTATGCTTGTAATACAGGAACTTCAGTTTCCCCAGCCAGTCGAGCTTGCCGTTTACGTGCTTCACAATCTGGTTCAGGTCGGGCAGCATCAAAAACATGGCAACCGGTTCATCATTGTAATAACCGATCCAGAAAATTTCAGGGTCCAAAATAGGTTTTAGCTTTTTAATCAATGCCTGCGCCTGTGGCTTGGTCATCTCACCAAGTCCTACAAATTTTGCCCAGGCTTTGTTAAAAATCTGACGGAATTCTTCGGCATAGCGTTCAAAATTATTCTTATCGATATGCTGAAAGCGGTAACTCTTATCTCTCTTAATACGCTTTGCTTTTTCCAGCACCCTATCATCAAGTCCGGAATAATCGGGAACAATCTTCCGGTGGTAGGTATATTGCTTAAAATACAACTGGAACCCATAATTCTCGAACAGATCCTTGTAATATTTTTTATGATAGGGCATGCCATAATTGGGCGGATAAAACCCCTCAACAAGCAGTCCCCAGTTTTCGTTACGATCGCCAAAATTGATGGGCCCATCCATGGCCTCCATGCCATTTTCTTCCAGCCATTTTTTCCCGGTATCAAAAAGCAGGTTGGCGGCCTCCTGGTCATCGATACACTCAAAAAACCCGACCCCACCGGTAGGCTGATCATTTTTTTTGTTGGCCGTCTTATCGTTGATAAAAGCAGCTATACGTCCTGCGATTTCATTTTTCTCATCCAGGAGCAGCCAGCGGATGGCGCGGCCATGCCTGAAAAATTTATTTCGCTTTTTATTAAAAACTTTACGGATATCATCGTCCAGCGGACGGATCCAGTTTTTTTCATCTTTATAGAGTTTCACAGGAAAAAGAATGAAATCTTTTTCGCTGCGCTCATCGTTCACTTCCTTAATCTGAAACTTCATAAAAACCTATTTGAAAAGATGGTTGCAATTTATAAAAATTCTTTCAATTGCCTGATGTCTGCATGCGTTGGGCTAACCACTCCATGAGCGGTAATTAGTCCGGTAATATATTTCGCCGGGGTTACGTCGAATGCCGGATTCAAAGCGTTTGATCCGGGATTGGCCATTCTGATGCGATGAAAAGAGCCTTCCTTATCCGGTCCTTCCTGCCACAGGACCTCTTCATCACTTCGGTTTTCAATTATGATATCATTTCCGCTCTCACAATCGAAGTCGAAGGTGGAGAGCGGTGCCGCCACATAAAACGGGATTCCATATTCTTTAGCCGCAATTGCTTTCTCAAGCGTCCCGATTTTATTAGCCACATCGCCATTGGCGGCAATACGATCCGCACCGGTAATCATCATATCAATCTTCCCTTGCGACATCAGCCAGGCGTTGGCGTTATCGGGAATGATGGCATGCGGAACGTTTTCCTGGTGCAGCTCCCATGCGGTGAGGCGTGCACCCTGATTACGCGGGCGGGTTTCGTCGGCATACACAAACACTTCTTTTCCGGAACGCTTAGCTTCAAAAACCGGAGCCAGGGCGCTGCCATAATCCACAAAAGCCAGCCATCCGGCATTGCAGTGCGTGGCAATGTTCATGCGTTGCTGTATCAGCTGGTTTCCGGTTTCACCGATTTTTCTCATTTCTTCGGCATTAGCAGCAGCAAGCTCTTTGGCTCTGATTACAGCAGATTCGGCAGACTGCATTCCTGCTTCAAAGACTTCTTTTACGGCATAAAACAGGTTTTGCGCCGTTGGCCGGGTAGCTTCAACAGCAGCTTTTGCTTTGCGGATATATTGCTGATAATCTGTTTGATTTTGTGCTTCAAGACAAGCCTGTGCCATGGCAAAGCCTGCTGCTGCACCAATGGCACCCGCTCCACGGACAATCATGGTTTTGATGGCATGACAGGTTTGCAGATGGTCATCCGATTCAAAAATCTCAAAAGCAAAAGGCAGCTTGTTCTGATGAATCATTTTCACCCGATGCCCCTCCATCCAGATGGTGCGGTAGTGTTTTCCGTTGACTTTCATAATTGCAAATGTAACATGAACGCTGGTTTTGGGTTTCTGAAAAACACACTAGAATTCCTGTTTCTACTCAACTATACGAAGCAGTTTCTCTTTATAGACTTCATAGTTCTTATAAACGTAATAATATCCTGCTAAAGAAGCAATAAACAGTACGGGTATCATTAAAGACCACCACCAATTAAATGTGACGAGAGCCATTAAAAGGATTACAAGAAAAGTAACAATATTGCCTGCAAATGAAGCCACTGGTCCCATTTGGAATACTGTTTTCACTTTTTTTGGTTTCACCAAGGACCAAACAACAGACAGGGGAATCAGTGAAATGGTGCTCCCGAGATAAATTGAAAGAAACGCTAATGGATTTACGGACACTAAGAAAATAAAAGTTGAGGTGATAAACATATCGGTAAGCAAAGGCAACGCCATTAAGCGCAGTTGCTGGTTTCTGACTTCTTTGAAGCCTCCTGCAAGTTGAGCCCTGGCCCATAAGTCACCCCAAAAGGCCCAGGTATTGTTAAATGCATAGGTGAAAATTGCCAACGGAGAAAACACGACATAAAAAATGAAATTTGATTCTTGTAATAGTTCTCCTGTTTCCTGGAAAGAACTGTAAACAGCGAATAATAAGAATGCTTTCGTGAAGAATGCCAATAAGATAACAGCTCTGCTTTTAGCCCTGCAAAAGAGAAGTTTCAGCAAGTAGCGTCCATCGAATAACAAAATAGTATTGTGTGCTTTCTCTGAAAGGATATTCTTTTCGAGCCAAAATCCTGATAAAAAGAGTATGACTGGAGCAAATAGTTTCACACTTTGGTATACTCCATCTTCTGTTAAATATCCTGACAAAAAGATAAGGGTAACGCCAATAAAAATTGCTATCCATGAAATAATGCCAATTTTGCTAAGACGATAATCGATGATATACTGGATATACCGGCGAAGCAAATGTGCTGTCATCACCATCGAAACAGCCATGGTGAAAAAATCCCAATGGTTAACACTCAGTATGAAAGAAAATACTGCAACAAAAGTGAGAACAAACAGGAAATAGGGTCTTAAAAAATCTGACAAAAGGCCGATCATATATTTCTGGAAAACCGAAACGGGATGGTATTTTTCAAACACCGGATGCATGGGGGCATAGACTGGAACAAACATCCTAAAAAAGGTAAAAGCAAACAGCACCCTCAATATCCCTTCAGTAAAGACTTGAAAACTGATATCTTCAGCTGCCCCTGCCAAAATCATATTACCTACCAGCGACATCACATACCCGAATAAAAGGATAGATAAAAACGTCAGCATTTCAAATATCCACTTAAAGCCTATTCGTTCAGGATTAAAAAATGAACGCATTCGCAGTAGAGTAAACCGCAACGCTATCATAACCACGAAATTTTTTGGGTTTCCTCGTTTTCCTGATGTAAGAGGGCAAAAAGTGAATCATCAATTTCGCGCTGTCCGCTGTCCGTGAAACATTGGAGCGTGTCATTAAAAAGCAGTCTGCCTTCATCAATTACACCTATATGCGTTGCTATTTTGCTAACATATGCCAGATCGTGGGATGAAACGAAAATAACGCGGTCATTTCGTCGATAATCGTTGATAACGTTGATCATCTTTTTCACGCTAAACGGATCGAGTCCTGTAAACGGCTCGTCCATAATAAGGATATCAGGCAAATGAATTATCGCGGCGCAAAATGCCAGTTTCTTTTTCATGCCGGTAGAAAACCCGGATATCGGTTTCTTCAGGTCTTTTTTGTCCTCGAAAAAATAATCGAGCAAATCATCTATCCTGGAATTTAGTGTGGTTTTATCCGTTTTATAAAGCTTCCCCATGAAGGACAGGAAATCTATGGCATTTAATTCTTCCAGCAGGTAAAGGTTATCAAGCACGACCCCGATTCTTTTCAGATCATCAGCCTGCAAACCGGAGTGTGTCTTCTCAAACAAGGTAACTGTTCCTTTGTCAAAGGAAATCAGGTTAAGCATAATTCTGATGAGCGTGGTTTTTCCGGCTCCGTTTTTCCCCAGTAACGCATATACTTCGCCGGGATTAATGGTAAGCGAAACCTCATCCAGAACCAGGGAATTGTGGTAGCTTTTTGAAACGTTGTTGATCGCGATCATTGAATGATTGTTTAGGATCAGCAAAAGTGCAAAAAAAATCCACAGCTTAAAACCTTAGAACAAGCTGCTGCTTTCAATACGTTGACTTTCATAATTGCAAAAGTAACAAGAACGAGGGTTTAAAATGGTAATTCATCTTTTGGGTCTTCCGTGAAATCGTCTTCTTGTTTATCAGAATCCTCTTGGGATTCAAAAAACTCAACCTCGTTACTTATTAGCCAATATTCTTCATTTTTTAAGTGATCAATATCCGTAGCGTTTTGTTTATAAAACTCCTCTTCCGGTATTCCATCAATCACATAAATTCTTCGGAATTTCTGTTTTCCGCCAATAAAATAAGACTCCTTTATAAACTCCCGCCCTCTTTTATCTTTATGAATCTTTCGTTTTTTCTTCAAATCTCCTAAGTTTAATTTAAAAGTTTATGGTATTAACCAGCTAAAAGATTTGTGAAAATCAGTTCAATCAGTGTCATCAGAGTTCTATTACAATTATAGCACACAGATTTTATTGATGATAGTGATTCACACAGATCATGACCTAATAATACATGTAATCAGTTATCCAAAATTGAAGCGTTCACTCTAATACAACAACCCAAAAATCCACAAAGGGAGTTTATCTTGAGATCTGTAATCTGTTTCATCGGAAACGATAAACGCATTTTCCATTCCCAGAATCTGTTTTCGTGATTTTTTTCTTCCACCCACCTCGAATGTATATTTGCTATCCACTGTAAAATCGCCTTTGTCCGTAAAGCTGACTTCGTGGTTAACCATGAGTTGACTTAGAAAGAACGTTTCTCTTAAGTTACCTGTATCGGGCGAATCGTTTGAGAAGGCGTACATCAGGTTGGAGTTTTGGAGAAAGAGTTTCTCCGGTTTATTCAATTTGGTTAACCCTGTGGCATCTTTGTGAAGCATCTTAATAATGTTGGATTTCTCCAGATAATCTAAAAACTTTAGTAAAGAATCTCTGGATGCACCGGCTTGCTCAGACAATTTGGTGATATTTGGCTGATATGGAACAATGCCGGCGATAATAGTCAATAGCTTTTTGATCTTCAACACGGAATCATAATTAATATGAAAAATTGAAGGCAAGTCAGAGTCGAGCGTCGTATTAAGGATATTAATCAATTGCCTGTAGTACGTTGTTACATTATTTGATTCATTAAAAAATGGATAATAGCCCCATTTTAAATACTCTTTGAAAACCGGAACCGGAAGAAAATCGCTTGTGAGTGAGCTGATTTCCTGGTTACTTATCGATAGCAGATCATTGAGGGTATAGGCCGGCAATTGAATATTTCTGTAGAATTTTAAATATTCCCTGAAAGAGAGGCCATAAAGGTTATAGACCATTGCCCTGCGACTCAAATCATGCGAACCTTTGTAAATATCAAGTGCTGAAGAACCTGAAAAAACCACTTTCACATCGGGAAACTGATCATAAATATTTTTGAGCTCTTGCGACCAATTCTGATATTTATGAACTTCATCAATGAAAAGGTATTTCCCGCCATTTCTCCTGAATTCAAAAACAAAATCCAAAAGATTGTTTTTGGTAAAATAAAGATCGTCCAGACTGATGTAAATGGCCTCATCAAGGTTATCAATTTCTGATTTCAGGTATTGAATCATTAATGTGGTTTTACCACTACCGCGTGCACCTGAAATCCCTATCAACCTGGAATCCCAATCAATTTCATCCATCAAATACCTTTTAAATGACAGCGGTGTTCTCTGAATCAAATCATTCGATATACTGATGAGCCTGTCCATTCTTCACGTTTTTAAATCATTGTTTTTGTTATTATTACAAACAAAAGTAACAATTTTGACGAATCCATTAGCGAATATTCATAAAAAATCACGAATGCATTAGTGAATTTTTATTCTTTTTTCACTAACACATTCGTGATAATCGATATAAATCTCTGTTACACCCTGTTTATCAGGTTAAAAAACATACCTGATAGAGAAGGCGGCATTATCGCCCCAAAACTCATCGTAACCAACAAGATTAATTGAAGGTTTCCAGTCGAGCGACAAGTTGATGGGTACTTCTGCAAAAGTATATTCTATGCCTAAAATACCATCGGCACCAATAATGGGTCCATCAAAATCACCTTCGTCCCAGGGACCATCGTTATCGGCATCAAAGAAACCAACATGACCACCAAATCCATAATACCAGTTTAATCCGGGAGCGTTGGCATCGAGGGGCTTGGCAATCTCATAAAGTCCGGTAACCATAAAACCTTCCCATCGTGTTGAAAATATTCCTTCAAGGTATGTGCTTGAAGAAAGGGTGGTTTTGTATGTAAGTCCATTAAACAGACCTCCGCGCAAACCAATGGCATTATCATAGTTTTGAGCCATCGACATTCCTGATATTAAAGTCACAAAAACGAGAATTAATCCTGTCTTTTTCATAAATCTGATTTTTTAGTATTTCTGTTAAAACACACCCACGAATCAATTATTATACCATCAGTGATTCTTTAAATGGTTTAATACAATCCAGCTCATCGCTCCAATCGAATTCACCAGACTTTCTTCATCGATATCGAAAGTGTTGGTGTGTAAACCCGAAACAATGCCTTTTCGTTCATTTTTGATGCCCAACCGGTAGAACACGCTGGGGACTTCGTGCGAAAAGTAAGCAAAATCTTCTGCTGTCATTCGGTAATCCAGCTCATGCACTTCGTAACGATCGAGGAAATTCATGGCATATTTTCTGGTCTTTTCTGTCACATTTTCATCATTGATCACCACCGGATACCCACTGTCAATCTTCACTTCACAATCGCCGCTCATGCTTTGCGCCACGCCTGTAGCTATTTTATGTATTTTTCCCTGGGCCTCTTTCCGCCAGTCCTCATCGAATGTGCGTAAAATCCCGTCAAGGTTCACTTCGTTGGGAATTATGTTTGTTTGACCTTCGGCCACAAACCTCCCGAATGAAACCACTGTGGGCATGCTTGGCAGCGCATTGCGCGACACTACCTGCTGCAGGGCCACCACAACGTGCGAAGCAATCAGCACCGGATCGATGTTTTGCTCCGGCAAGGCCCCATGCCCTCCTTTTCCTTTCACCTTCAGATAGATTTCATCGGTGGAGGCCATGTACTTCCCGCTTTTCATCCCGATTTCTCCGGCAGGCAGTTGCGGATACACATGCTGGCCGATCATCATATCCACATCCGGATTTTTCAAAACGCCCTCTTCAATCATAGCTTTGGCTCCACCCGGAAAAGATTCTTCGGACGGCTGAAAAATGAGCTTGACCGTTCCTTCGAACTCATCTTTTAGCTCATTCAGGATTTTAGCCACACCTAAAAGTGAAGCTGTATGCGCGTCATGCCCGCAGGCATGCATCTTTCCTTTGTTTTTCGAAACGAAGTCGTGGGTGTTGGCTTCAAAAATAGGCAGGGCATCCATATCGGCACGAAGGCCTATCACATAGCTGTCCGGGTTTTTGCCTTGGATGAGGCCAACCACCCCGGTTTTGGCTACGCCTCGTTGGTGGTCAATACCATATTCGGTGAGTTTTTTCGAGACCAGCTCAGCGGTTTTGTACTCTTCGAAAGCCAACTCCGGATTCTGGTGGATCTGCCTGCGTATATCGATGATTTCCTGATGATACTTTTCCGAAAGCGATTTGATTTTATCTTTAAGGTGTTCCATGAAAATCTTTTTTACAAAAGTACTTAAATTGAGTTCGGTGACTTAACCTGTGGCAATAGCTATATGTTTAACTGTTTTAATTAAATAATCATTTTTAAACCTAAGTAACTGATGGAACACAGATTCTACTGATAGAACTGATTTTCACAGAGCTGTTTTAGTGTTATTCTCAGAATATCTACCTTTTCGAAATCCGGTTCAAAGAAATATGCTTTTGACGCGAGCTTTTAAATGTTCCTTTCAGAAAGGTTCGCTTTTTCGAATGCTTGGTGCTTCTTCCCTGAACTCGTTTTCGCCATCTTTTAAAAGAGGAAGGTTTTAATTCTTTCCTCATCAAATTAATGGCCTTCTTTTCAGAAAGGCCAAACTGAAACTCAATCGCTTCAAAAGGCGTGCGGTCTTCCCAGGCCATTTCAATGATTCTGTCAACTTCCCTGTCGCTTAGATCCACTTTCATTTTTAACATTACTTTTTCAGGATTTTTATTGCTTCATGAAAAAACTCTGTTGCTTCCCCGTCAACTGGTTTTCGCTGAGCTATTTTTGAACCGTCGATATCTGCTAAGCCTGAAGCCAAAACTATTTGAAGAGTCAGTTCATCACGAAAAGTGCGCTTGGGGTCGATGCTGATTTGGGCGATAAAGCTTTTGACTATCTGCGCAATTTTCTCTGAAGCTATCACCGTTTTTTCCTTGCCTTTTATTCCCAGAAAAGAAGAATGCTTTGACTCCAGCAACTTGTTTTCCTTCAGATTATCTAGCACATGCTGATAAGCATTAGAATTACTTAGGAAAGCAGGCAACCATTTGTCCGGATTGCTTTTCTCTTTTAAGCTGTTCAGGAAATCCACAGTATCATCAATCATCGAATGGCCGGTATTAGAAGTATCATTAATAACAAGCTGATTGTCCTTAAATGTGATTTTATTCAACATCATCGCTTCAAAAATCACGGCAAGGCTCACCCATTTTTCAAGTACCTCTGGTGGTTTTACCGGCTTTTTCTTGCTCCCGGAGTAATTCATCAACAGAATCCGGTGCGGCAATTTGAGTTCTTTCATCGGAAACACTCTTTATTGTTTTGTTATCCAACAACAGGGAAGTCCAAAAGTTGAACACTCTTATTTGCAGGCAGCAGCCTTATTACGTTGGAAAATCTTACTTTTGCAGCATGGAATCGAAACGGCAGGAAAAAATATCAAAACTGATTCAGAAAGATTTAGGCTCGATTTTACAGCAAAAAAGTGTTGAACTGGGCAACCCGATGATCACTGTAACCAAGGTCCAGGTCACCTCCGATCTCTCGCTTGCAAGGGTATTTGTCAGCCTTTTTGCTACTTCCGACAAGCACAAAACGCTCGATCTTATCAGGGAGCACCAAAAAGAAATTCGCTTTGAGCTGGGTAAAAGAGTGAAGAACCAACTTCGAAAAGTGCCAGAGCTACAGTTTTTCGAGGACGATTCCCTTGATCAGATAGACCGAATTGATGAACTTTTAAAAGAATAAGCAACGCCACCACCGTATGAAATACGATCCGATTAAACGCTCGCTGGGTGATTTTTTTAACCAAACTCCCTTTTTCAGGAAACTTTTTTATCGCCTGCTGGATGTGCTGCTTTTGAGAACCTGGCACATCAAAAAAGAAATCAGAAAGTGGAAGAAACAGCTTCATGGCAAGGAAGTAAAAATCCTGGATGCCGGAATGGGCTTTGGCCAGTACAGCTACTTCCTGGCCAGGCAAAGCAAAAAATGGGATATCAAGGGTGTGGACGTGAAAGAGGAGCAGATTGCCGACTGCAATGATTTCTTCGGGAAAACGGCCATGAATAACGCGCACTTTGAATTTGCCGACCTGACTAAACTAAACGAAGACAAAAATATCTACGACCTGGTTTTATCGGTTGATGTAATGGAGCATATCCTTGAAGATGAGCAGGTTTTCCGGAATTTTATGCATGCCCTCAAGCCGGGAGGAATGCTTTTGATTTCCACACCCAGCGACAAAGGCGGATCGGATGTGCATGAGCATGACGAGGAAGGGTCCTCATTTATTGAAGAGCATGTGCGTGATGGCTATAATATCGACGACATCCAGCGAAAGCTGAAAAATGCAGGCTTTAGCAAAACAGAAGCGCGCTACTCTTATGGCAGTCCGGGCAAAATATCTTGGCGTTTGTCCATGAAATACCCCATCCTGATGCTGAATGCCAGTAAAATATTTTACCTCCTGCTTCCGTTTTACTACCTCTTGACAATGCCTTTTGCACTGATATTGAATTATCTTGATGTCAGGGGCAAGCATCAAACCGGAACGGGATTAATTGTAAAAGCATGGAAATAAAGTGAAGTTTGCCTACTACATAGCGAAGCGCTACCTGGTCTCCAAAAAATCGCATAACATCATTAATGTGATTACCGGGGTTTCCGTGGCCGGGGTGACCATCGGAACGCTTGCGCTGATTGTAGTTCTGAGTGTTTTCAATGGCTTTGAAAAAGTGGTTTCTTCGCTTTTCAACACCTTCAATCCCGACATAAAAATTACCGCTGCCAAGGGAAAAACCTTTGATGCCGGTGCTATCGACAGCAGCTCCGTGGCTTCACTGCAAGGAGTGGCTCATTATGTGGAAGTGGTGGAAGAAAATGCCCTTTTGCGAAATGGCGAGCGGCAGCATATCTCTTCGCTGAAAGGGGTCAGCCATAATTTCGAGGATGTGGGCGCCATCGACACGATGATTGTGAGGGGATCGATGATGCTACAGCGTGGCAAGTCCGATTTTGCGGTGATGGGTTATGGCGTGGCCTATTACCTCGACATTAACATTAACACGCTCGATAATGCTGTAAGCGTTTACGTTCCAAGCAAAAACAGCTCACCAGTCTTCCTGAACAGGGCCTTTAATGCCAAAAAAATCAGTCCGGCAGGAATTTTCAGCATCCAGCAGGAGCTGGACACAAAATATGTTTTCGTGCCTTTGCGCTTTGCGCGCGATTTGATTGGTTATGAAAATGAGCTCACTTCCGTGGAACTGTTTCTGGGCAAAAATGCTGATTCAAAAGAAATCATCAGCCGGATAGAGGATATGCTTGGCCCTGAATTTAAGATACAGGACCGTTATGAGCAGGAGGCTTTGCTATACAAAATCATGAAGTCAGAGAAACTGGCCATCTACCTGATTCTGACTTTTATCCTGATAATTGCCACCTTTAACGTAATCGGTTCGCTCTCCATCATCATGATCGATAAAAAAAGAGATATTTCCTTCCTGTGGAATATGGGTGCCGACAAACAGATGATCAAACGGATTTTTTACGTCGAAGGCATGCTGATTTCGCTTATCGGGGCTGTAGCCGGATTGTTCCTGGGTTTTGTAATTGGATGGTTGCAGCAAACTTTCGGACTTATCCAGCTCGACACTACGGGATCGTTTGTAGTTCAGGCTTATCCTGTAGAGATGAAGCTCACCGACTTTTTACTGGTCTTCTCCACGGTTATCGTCACCGGCTTCCTGGCCACTATTTACCCCGTTAACCAGATTATCCGCAATTATTTTTCTGATAATTACTTCATTAACAAAAATTAAACTTGAATTTCTTAAGAATTAGTGATTACTTTGGAGGTTAATTAGATTATATCTCCATCTTAGATACAACCTTTAAAACAATGCGGTTGTCTTGAGATTGTTAAAGAAATATTAACTGGAATTTTAACTAAATAACTGATACGATTAACGATGAGAAAATTTACGATTTTAGCAGCTTTCCTCATGTTTGTAAGTTTTGGCTTCAGCCAGAATTTCAGCATTGATTTAGCTGCCGACAAGAACGCCAATGAAGTTGTAACAAACAATTATGAGAAGTTGGAAATGCAATTTTCATACGATGGCATAAACAGCTTTGATGTGAAAACGCAAAAGGGTGAATTCTCCGAAATATCCATCCCTAACACTTATTCAATCGGTGACTTAGGTACACCAAAACTCCCTGCCACTAAAGAATTAATCAAAGTTCCTTTCGGTGCTGAGGTGAGTGTTGAAGTAGTGAGCTTTGACAAAGAAACTTACAACCTGAAAGACTTTGACATCAAGCATAAAATTATACCTAACCAGCCTTCCGTTTCTAAAAGTGAAGATCCGGCTCTTGTAAAGTTTGAATACGATGAGCAGGCTTACTCGAAAAATGCTTTCAGCGACCATGAGCTGGCTACTGTTGAAGTGCTGGGAACCATGCGTGCTGCGCGTATTGCCCGCCTGGTAGTAGCTCCCGTACGCTATAATCCTGCAAAAGACATCATTACTGTTTACAACAACATCAAAGTTAATGTAACTTTCACCAACAGTGATGTGGATAAAACCCAGGCCCTGGAAGCAACAACTGCTTCTCCATATTTCGAGGTGGTTTATGATAAGCTGGTAAACCATCGTTCAGACCCTGACGATTACCCGGAGCATCCTGACCTGACCAATTATCCGATAAAATATTTAGTAGTGGCCGACCGGATGTTTGAAGAAACGCTGGCTCCGTTTATCGAATGGAAAACCATGCAGGGCTTCACTATGGAAGTAGCTTACACTGATGAGATTGGAACAAGCTATAATGATGTTCAGACTTGGGTTCACGACCAGTATAACGATAGCGACATCACCCCCAGCTTCCTGCTTTTAGTAGGTGATATCGACCAAATCCCCATGGAAATGGGTTCTTCTTCAGGAAAATATACCGACCTGTATTATGGAAGTGTGGATGGTGACTACTTCCCTGAAATGTATTACGGGCGTTTTTCTGCACAAACTGTAGACCAACTGCAAGCGATGGTTGACAAGACGCTCTACTATGAAAAATATGAATTCGCTGATCCTTCGTACCTCGACCGCGTAACATTGATTGCCGGTGCCGATGGTACATGGAACCCCAACGTAGGCCAGCCTACCGTTCAATACGGAACCCAAAACTACTTTAATGAAGCTAATGGGTACACTACCGTAAACGACTACCTTACCAACTACGATGGTTGTTATGCTACCGTTGACGAAGGTGTCGGTTTTATCAACTACACGGCTCACTGTAGCCAGGGGGTATGGGGCGATCCAGAGCTTACGATTACAGATGTTTATAATTTTGAAAATGAAAACATGTATCCTTTGGCCGTGGGTAACTGCTGCCTGGCGCATGACATTGGCTATTCCTCAGAATGTATCGGTGAAGCATGGATGCGTAAAGCGAATGGGGGAGCCGTTGCTTATATCGGTTCAGCCCCAAGCACTTACTGGTTCGAGGATTTTTACTGGGCTGTTGGAGCTTTCCCAATTCAAGGTGACAATGATGGATACGTGCCTACTACAGAAGAGACCACACTTGGTGTTTACGATGCCATGTTTATGGGCGATTATGAAACCGTTGATGCTAAAATATTTGTAGGTAACCTCGCCGTTACTGAGGTGGACATCCAGGGGTATCCCCAGCACTCAAGCCCACTTTACTACTGGCAGGCATACATGTGTGGCGGAGACCCCTCGCTGATGCTTTACAACACGCAGGGCGAAGAAAATGAGGTAAGCCACATGGATATCGTTCCTATCGGGATGGAGACTTACGAAGTGTTTGCTGATCCGGGTTCTTACGTGGCTATCTCAAAAGATGGCACACTGCACGGTGCTGCACTGGTTGACGAAAGTGGCGTGGTAAACGTTCCTATCGAGCCTATCACCAGCGGAGGCCCTGTTGACATCGTGGTTACCGGCCGTCAGAAAATTCCTTACATCGAGGAAGTTCCTGCTGCCGCACTCGAAGGACCATACATCGTAATGGACGAAGCGGTTGTGGATGACGCCAGCGCCAATGACAACGGACAAATTGACTTCGGCGAGGTATTCGACCTTGACGTTACACTGAAAAACGTAGGTGCAGATGATTCTGACGCCATTACAGCTACTGTTACAGGAACAGATTCTTATATCACTGTTCAGGATCCAAACACTGCTGATTTCGGCCCGATTGCTGCCGATGCAACTTCTACTGTAGATAACGCTTATACTTTTGACGTTACCGATGATGTTCCAGACGAGCACACTGCTCAGTTTGAGCTGGAAATGACCGACGGAACAGAAGTATGGACATCAAGCCTGCAGCTTACGGCATACGCTCCGCTGTTTGCCACCGGAAATATCATCGTTGATGATGCTGCTTACGGAAATAACAATGGCAACCTCGATCCGGGTGAAACAGCTGACCTGTACATCACAACATATAACAACGGTCACGCCGATGCTCCTTCAACCACCGCAAACCTGAGCACAACAAGCGATATTGCTACCATTACGTCTACCGTTCATAACTTCGGGACGTTTGCGGCACAAAGCGAAGATCAGGCTGTATTTACAATCGAGATTGATGAATCGGCTGAAATTGGCTCTTCAGTAGAACTGAGCTACAGCGTTTCTTCAGGAAACTATGACGCTGATGACACTTATACACTGCCTGTAGGTCTGATTATCGAGGACTTTGAATCAGGAGACTTCTCCGGATTTGAGTGGGAGCATTCAGGCAGCGCAGAATGGTTCATCACTGAAAGTGCTTACGAAGGTGGTTTTGCAGCCGCTTCAGGTGATATTGATGATAATCAGGAAAGTGTTCTTGAGATTTCAGGTAACGTAATTACTGA
>JAASSU010000303.1 GCA_021767705.1 Bacteroidota bacterium
ACATTAATTTATCAATTTGGTCGAACTTACGACCTTTTCATCTTTAATAGTCAGGTCTCACTAACCTCCCGATAGCTATCGGGAGTGCTACACCCCGAATGATTTTGAATATCAATTTATCAGTTTGGTCGAACTTACGACCTTTTCATCTTTATTTGTCAGGTCTCACTAACCTCCCGATAGCTATCGGGAGTGCTGCCTCCTCAGTATTTTTTGGCGGAGAGAGGGGGATTCGAACCCCCGATACCACTTTATATGGTATGCCGGTTTAGCAAACCGGTGGTTTCAGCCACTCACCCACCTCTCCATATGTGAGAATCGAATGTGAACAACTTTTCGAGGTATTAAAACATCTCTTGATGTTGTCAGCTCATCCCCTTCTTATGAACGCGGGTGCAAAGATAGTTAGTCTCTTTAAAATACCAAGACTTTTGATTTAAAAAAAAGAGGCATTTTTTGAATAAATACTTAATCAAATACAAATCAACAATTTAATCTACAAGACCTTTTCCATAAATACTGCATTATCAAAAGGATTGTGACGGTAAGCCGCAATCTCGTAAAATCCGGCTCTTTGGTATGAATTGATAGCTGGCTTCATGTAATCGAGGGTGTCGAGACGCGCCTTTATGTAGCCCAAGGCTTTAGCAGATTCAAGAGCGGCCTTCAACAGTCGGTTGCCGTAACCTTTCCCCCGCCAAGGGATTTCGATAAACATCCGCTTTATTTCGGCAATTTCTTCCTCAAGCTCGCGGACAGCAATACATCCCACAGGCGTTTGATGATGCTTCAGAAGAAAAGCCACTCCCTTTGGCGGACCATACATCTTTTCGAGAGATGTTAATTCTTCAGAAAAATTTTGGAATTGCAGTTCAAAGCCAAGATCCTCCTCATAACGCTTAAACATCCCGGCAAGGTTTTTATAATCTTCTTTATCAACAACTTCCGTTATTATTAACTGATTTTCCATAATTATTTTTCGAATGTCTGACCTGAGGGCACAAAGATAGAGGAAGCCCTGCAAAAAACATATTTTCTATTTTTGACAGATGATTCAGAAAACTTCGTTACGAAAGATAGTTTTGAGCGTGCTTATCATCTCCGTAATTCCTGCATTTGGCCAGGTCAACCTTGAGCATTTTATCCGCCAGGGAAAAATTGCGCTCTACAAAAACGAATATTCTGAAGCAATCAAGCATTTCAATGTAGTGATTGAACGGAAAAAAGATCCTTTCGAGGAATATTTTTACCGGGGCATTGCTAAATACAACCTCGGCGACTACCGGGGAGCCGCCTTTGATTTCACACAAACTGTTGACATCCATCCGTTCTACTATCGCGCTTATCACTACAGGGGCGTAACTTACTCTTCGATGATGGAGAAAGGAAAAGCCATCAGAGACCTTGACGAAGCCTTGTCGCTTGATCCTTACAATGCTGAAATCCTTATCAGCCGGGGCACGGTGTATCTGCAAATGGGCCGGTTAAAAAAAGCGTTGGATGATTTTGATGAAGCCATACTTATTGATGGCAGCATTCCGCAGGCCTACCTCAACAGGGCCATCACTCATAAAGAACTCGAAAACTATGTGGAAGCCCTGAACGATTGCAACCGTGCAATTCGCGAGAATAATTTCTTTAAAAAAGCTTTTGCTGAACGTGGTCTAATCCGCTATGAGATGGGGCAGTTCGATGAGGCATTGAAAGACTTTAACCAGGCGCTAAAACTGGATGAGAATAACTCACGTTACTACTATTTCAAAGCCCTCACCCTTTATAAACTCGGAGATATTGAGGGCACGCTCGACAACTACAGTAAGGTGCTTGAGCTTGACCCCACCAATGCTTTAACCTATTACAACCGCGCCATCATCTATTCGCAGGTAAAAGAATATAAGGCCGCTATTCAGGACTTAAACCGTGTGGCCACCCTAAATCCGAATAACATGCTGTCTTATTTCAATCGTGGTCATATATATTATAAACTGAATGAATATGAGCGGGCGATCGAGGACTACACAAGAGTTATTAAACTCTTCCCAAAATCAGCAAGAGGATATTTTATGCGGGCTGCAGCCAGGCAGAAAGCTGGAGATTATGAGGCAGCAAACAAAGATCGCAGGATGGGAAACCTGCTTCTCCAAGAACATGATCGTTATGCCCAAGAAGGCAAAGCGGGGCATTGGGTCGACTCTACCTACTTTAGTAAAATCATTGAGTTTGAAGCCGACTTCAGAACCGGCGAAGCTATGGCTGGCACCGACATCGCTGAAAAAACACGCATCCATCCTGAAAAGAACTTCACTTTCAGATTGCTTACCAGCAACAACACTCAAGGCCGTTCAAGCGATTATGTCTCAAGGTTTAATCAAAAAAAACAGTACGGCATTAAGTTAATTTTAGACAATTCGGAAAGCACAATCCCCTCTCCGAAACTGCAATCGTTAATGGACAGTATAGACAGCCTGATCACCTTCAGCGCCCCCAGTGCCGAGCTTTACTTTTTAAAAGGAATCATCAACCAACAAATGCAAAACCTTACCACAGCCATAAGCAACTACAATATGGCCATGGTCACAGACCCCTACTTCTATCCGGCCTACTTGAACAACGCTGATGCTATCTATGAAATGAAAGAAAACATCCGGAATCACACCAATAAACTACAGAATATCTCACTCGGGAGAAACCAGGTTTCTTCGAGAGAGCAATCAAAGGTAAGCTATGAGCCCGTTTTGAAGGATTTAAATAACGCACTGTCGTTAAAAAGTGCTGTTCCGGAAACCTGGTTTAATCAGGGTAATACTTTGCTTACGCTGAAGAAACACGCCGGTGCTGTGCAAAGCTATTCGATGGCTATTACCCTTGATAAAGATTTTGGTGAGGCTTATTACAACCGCGGCCTGACCCTCATCTACCTTCAGGACAGCCGCCGAGGCTGCACGGATATGAGCAAAGCCGGAGAATTGGGTATTGATGCAGCGTATGAGGTTATCAGGAAATACTGTAATGATTAGGATTAGGGTTGGGCATTAAATCACATAAAGATAAATACTCAAAAAGTGGCAGACCGACCCTCCTAAAACAAAAAGATGCCATATGCTATGGGCATAAGGGATGTTTTTCAGGATATAAAACACCACGCCTCCCGAATAGCTTAAGCCGCCGGCCAGCAACAGCCAAAGGCCATTTTCCGGCATTGCGTCGAGCAAAGGCTTAACAGCCACAATGATGGCCCACCCCATGGCAACATAAAGTATCGCCGACAGCGTGCGGTATTTCCCGATGAAAAACACCTTAAAAATAATCCCGGCAACGGCCAACCCCCAGATGACTCCAAAAATGCTCCATCCCCAGGGGCCGCGCAGAGGGCCCAACGTGATGGGCGTGTACGTTCCTGCTATCAGAAAATATATAGCGGCATGGTCCATCAGGTTAAAAAACTTCTTCACCCTGCGGGCGCGTATAGCATGGAAAAGCGTAGAAGTCAGGTAAACCGTTATCAGCGCACTTCCAAATATAGTAAAGCTTACCACATGATAAGCGTTCCCCTGGTCAACGGCTTTCATCACCAGAAGCACCAAAGCCCAAATACTCAGCCCCACACCTATGCCGTGGGTTATTGCGCTGGCAATTTCTTCTTTCTGAGAGTCCACATTCATCTTCAAACCTTTTTGCAAAAATACAATTCCTCGTCATGCTTTGGGAGCTTTGCCCCAGAAAGCGTAAATTTGCCCGAGGATCAAACAAAATCACATCCCACGTTTTATTAATGACAAACAATACCAGACTGCTATGAAGATTATTTGCATTGGAAGAAATTACGTGTTACATGCGAAAGAATTAGGCAACGAAGTGCC
>JAASSU010000064.1 GCA_021767705.1 Bacteroidota bacterium
ACCGTGTTGCCGGGCGCTGCTTTTTTCCTCAACATGAAATATGCTCCGGCACGCGAGATGATTGACTACGGATTGCCCGTAGCTATGGCCAGCGATTTTAATCCGGGCTCATCGCCCTCAGGCAATATGCAACTGATTCTGTCTATGGCCAGCATCCTTTACCGCCTCACCCCGCAGGAAGGGCTTAACGCCACAACAATAAACACCGCTTATGCCATGGGCGTGGAAAAAGAACTGGGATCGATAGCCAAAGGGAAAACAGCCAACCTTTTTATCACAAAGGATGTCCCGAACCTTGAATACATGCCGTATTATTACGGAGCCAACAAAGTGGAGAAAATAATCTTAAACGGAAAACTGATATAAAACCTGAAATAACGATGAAACAGCAGCTTATAGAATGTGTCCCCAACTTCAGCGAAGGCAAGGACATGACTATTATCAATAAAATTACAGATGAAATCAAATCGAGTGAAGGCGTGGAGCTCATCGATGTGGATCCTGGTGAGGCGACCAACCGCACGGTGGTTACCTTTGTGGGTACTCCCGACGAGGTGCTCGATGCCGCTTTCAAGGCTGTAAGGAAAGCCAAGGAGCTTATCGATATGAGCAAGCACAGCGGTGCCCACCCGCGCTTCGGTGCTACGGATGTCTGTCCGCTGGTTCCGGTATCCAACATCACTATGGAAGAAACGGCTGAGTATGCCCGCAAGCTGGCGAAGCGCATTGGCGAAGAGCTTGATTACCCTGTTTATCTCTACGAAAAAGCAGCGACCAGGCCCGAAAGGGAAAATCTTGCCACCGTCAGAGCCGGAGAATATGAAGGGTTAAAGGAAAAACTGGCTAAGCCGGAATGGAAACCGGATTTTGGCCCGGCAAAGTTTGTGCCCGAAACAGGAGTAACGGCCTTGGGAGCCCGCAATTTCCTGGTGGCCTACAATGTCAACCTGAACACCACATCAGTGCGTCGAGCCAACTCTGTGGCTTTTGATGTGCGGGAAAAAGGCCGCTTGAAGCGGGAAGGAGACCCGATCACCGGCAAGGTGGTGAAGGACGAGAAAGGCAACCCGGTGAGAGAACCCGGAATGCTCAAAAAAGTAAAAGCTATCGGATGGTACATCGAGGAATTCGGTATTGCCCAGATTTCGATGAACCTGACCGATGTTTCGGTAACCAGCATCCATGAGGCTTTTGAGGCGGTAAGCAAAAGCGCCCTCGACAGAGGTCTGCGCGTTACAGGCTCGGAGATTGTGGGCGTGGTGCCACTCAAAGCCATGCTCGACGCCGGAAAGCACTTCCTGAAAAAGCAAAAGCGCTCGCTCGGTGTTTCCGATAAGGAACTGATTAAGATTGCCGTGAAATCGCTCGGACTCGATGAGCTTTATCCTTTCGACCCTGAGAAAAAGATTATTGAATACATCCTGGCAAAGGGTCAGCAAAAGGAAAAGAAGCTGGTGGATATGGACCTGACTTCGTTTGTGCATGAAACAGCCTCCGAATCGCCAGCCCCGGGAGGAGGATCGATTTCGGCTTACATGGGCTCGATGGGTGCTGCCCTCGGAACGATGGTGGCCAACCTGTCGTCGCACAAACGCGGATGGGACGACCGCTGGGAAGAGTTCAGCCAGTGGGCCGAGAAAGGAAAATATTACCACGACAGACTGCTCGATATGGTAGACCGCGATACGGAGGCGTTTAATAAAATTATGGATGCCTTTAAGATGCCGAAAAACACGGATGAGGACAAGGCAGCCCGCAAGCAGGCCATACAGGCAGCTACAAAAAACGCCATCGAAGTGCCTTTTGAGGTGATGAAGCTTTGCTTTGAGTCGATGGAAGTGATGAAAGGCATGGCCGAAACCGGCAACCCGAATAGCGTGTCAGATGCCGGTGTGGGTGCTTTGGCAGCAGTGGCCGGAGTCAGAGGTGCCTACCTGAACGTCCAGATAAATGTGGACGGGCTCGATGACAAGGGCTTTGTAGAGAAAGTACTAAAAGAAGGTCAGGAGATTGTAGACAAATCCATGGCCCTCGAAAAGGAAATCCTGACAAAGGTGGAGGAAGTAATTAATTGAAAAGCAATTGAAATAGATTATGATTGAACATATCGTTTTATTCAGGATGCACCCTGAAAACAAAAATTTGGTCAATGACTTGAAAGACAAGCTTGATGCGCTGGAGGAAAAGATAGATGCGGTGCTCAAAATAGAAACAGGGGTCAATTTTGCAGAGCGCTCTGATGCGTATGATTTATTGCTGAAAGTGCACGTCAAAGATGAATCCGGACTAAAAGCGTATGCGCAGCACCCCGACCATCAGGAGGTGCTTGGTTTTATTAAAAAGATAGTGGAGCAGACCGCTGTGGTGGATTTTCATAAAGAATAATGTGATGAATAGAATTGTTTTCTTCTTGGGTTTACTAATGATCATCCTTTCGGGATGTTCGGAGATTAATAACAGCAGGCCGGATGCATTTACGATGCAGAAGCAGTTTGGCGGCGATAGCCTCGACTTTGCTGTGCAGGTGTCAGAAACTACCGATGGCAATTACCTGGTGCTGGGGCGCACAAACAGCTATGGCCTCGGGCTGACGGATGCCTATCTGCTAAAGGTTAGTCCGAAAGGGGATAAAATCTGGGAAGACAACTATGGCGGGGGTAATTATGATGATGCCTACGAAATGATAGCCACCGCTGATGGTGGGTATTTCATCATTGGTTCTACTCTGAGTTTTGGCGCCGGAGGCATGGATATGATGCTGATAAAAACCAATGGGCAGGGCAAGCAGCAGTTTTTTAAGACCTATGGCGAAATGTTTTACGACAAAGGGTTTTTTATTTCTGAGGCTGAAGATGGCAACTACCTGATTGGAGGCTACAAATCCAACCTCTCGAACCAGGACAAAGACATGGCGTTGCTGAAAGTAAATGTTTCGGGTGATGAACTTTGGACGCAGACCTATGGTGGCGACACTACCGACATCGCCAATGGGGTGGTGGTCTTAAACGATGGATACCTCGTTTACGGGAAAAAGGCTGTAGCCGATGGCGATGAGGATATTTTCCTGGTCAAAACCGATTTCGGCGGAAATGCGTTATGGCAAAAGACTTACGGCGGCAGCGGCGTGGAGGAGCTGGAAGAAATCATTGAGACTGATGACGGCAACCTGATTGGGTGCGGATATTCAGGCTCTTTTCATGAAAACCGTAACAACGACCTTTACCTCCTGAAAATGAATAAAAACGGCGACACCTTGGCATCCAATCACTTTGGCTCTATCGGGCAATGGGATTATGAAGAGGCCTATGCCATCACCCAGGCCTCGGATGGGGGCTACTATGTGGCCGGAAGGCAAAGAAGTGCCATCTGGATCCTGAAAACCAACGACCTGCTCGAAGAAGAGTGGACCAGCACCTTTGGCGACGTCAACTACCAATACACCCGCGTAGGCTTCGACATCCTCGAAGAAGACGACGGACAGGTGCTCATCGTAGGGGGCGAAACCAACTCTGAGGTGGGAAACATCCTGTTTCTGAGGCTCGATCCGGGTAAAGTGGAATAGATTCATATAATTTCCAAATCTGAAATCCCAAATTCCACAAAGAAAAACATTGCTAGCTTAAAGTCATCTATGTGTTATAGTTCCCCCCGAATCCAATTTCCTTCTTCGACTGAACTCCGAACTGCAGCGGCAGAGTTATGAGGTTGTATTTATTCTCAAAGTGCCGGAATGTGTCTTTATCCCCGGGGTTTCTGATTAAAGGAAACTAAACAGAAAACGCGTTTCTGTCGTCTGCCTGACAGTTTATGGTGGGTGGCAGGGTTAGTTTTGCGTCGTAATCAATTAAAAAAATATGATATTATGAATAAAGTAGCAATAGTTGTATTAGCCGACAAAGAGACGCATTCTGATATGGGAAGGATTGCAAATGCGCTGGAAGTGGCCAAAGAACTGAAAGAGGGCGGCGATGAGGTAAGCATCATATTCGATGGTGCTGGAACCCGTTGGGTAGGCCCGCTGGCCGATAAAGACCACCAGATGAATCCGCTGTTTGATGCTGTTCGCGATAAGGTGGACGGAGCATGTTTTTTCTGCTCAGGGGCTTTTGGGGTGAAAAATGAAGTAGAAAAGTCCGGGATTCCTTTCTTACAAGATTATGACGGGCACCCCAGCCTTAAGGCTTACCTCGATAAAGGATACCAGGTCATTACATTCTGATAAAGATAACCATAAACAACCACTGAAGCGGCAAGAGGGACTATTTCCTTGAGCCGCTTTTATTTTTCCTGCAAAAGGGATGATAAATAGAGCTTACCTTCGTACTTTTGCTTTAAGAAGATCGGGGCTTTCTGAATGGGGAGTCGACATTTGAGAGGGTTGTAAAATGAACGATAAAAATCCATTTCCTGATTTGAATTTGCCGGACTGTGAGCTTCGCATCAGGCAGCAGGGTGATGAGCGTTTGGAAGTACTGGATATTATCCGCAGAAAATATGTTACGCTAAGTCCGGAAGAGTGGGTGAGGCAGCACGTGGTGCATTATTTTTTGAATCACCTGGAGGTGCCTGAAACACTGGTGGTGGTAGAGCAGTCGATGAGGGTGGAAAGAATGGAGAAGCGGGTGGATATCGCGGTTTACGACCGCCAGGGCAATCCGGTCTTTTTAACCGAATGCAAGGCACCATCGGTAAAACTGAGCCAGGCTGCCATCGACCAGGCACTAAGATACAATATGGCCTTGCATGTAAATTACCTGCTCGTTACCAACGGAATACAGCACATGGGATTTTTTATTGATTATGAAAATAACAAAAGTAGAGCATTGAAAGGATTGCCCCGTTATGAGGAAATGCTGAGGGGCGAAACAGTTTAAATTTATTTTAAATATGAAATAAGGATTGTTGTTCAAGGTGGTACCAAAAAAAATTTTAAATTTGCCCTATCCATTCAGAAAAAAGAGATCAATTAAATAATACAAATATCAAAGAAATGAACAAAACGTTAAAAATTGTCCTTCAGACCGTTCTTACAATCGGCATTCTGATTTTGGGTTACCTTGTTTATGAGAGCATCATGGAGCCCGTAAGGTTCAAGAAAAACCTGGAAGACCGCAGTGAAAAAGTAGTGCAACGTTTAAAAGATATACGTAATGCACAAATCGCTTATAAAGGTATTTACGATTCTTACACCGGTTCTTTCGATACATTGATAAACTTTGTGGAAAACGGTGAAATTCCCGTGGTTTACATTATCCAGGACCCTGACGATACCACGTTTACCAAAACCATTGCCGACACTATCGATTTTATTAACGTGGAGGATTCGCTCTTTGGAAACAGGCGCCATTTTTCTGCCGACAGTCTGCGCTACATCCCGTTTAGCCGTGGTGAAGAGTTTGAACTGCAGGCCGACACCATCAAGAAGGGCGGGGTGGAAGTAGATGTTGTAGAGGTGAAAGCGCACTACAAGGCCTTCCTGAAAGGTTTGGAAGAGCAGCTTATCATCAACCAAATCAAGACGAAGGAGGATATCGATAAGTATCCCGGGCTGAAATTCGGATCGCTCAAGGAGCCATCTACCGACGGTAACTGGGAATAAACTTATAGCTATGGCTGAGCATATCGTTCCCGGAATTCAGTATCATGATGAGACCTTGAATAAAAATGCTCAGGAAAAGTATGTATTATCCATCCAGTTTGCGCTGGATGGATTTTCTTTTTTATTTCTGGATGCAGAAAGGAAAAAGTTTACCGGGCTCGAAACATACACGCTGAAGAATGTGGAGAGCGACATTAAGTTTTGCAAGCTGCTCGATACTTTCTTCGGGGATAACCCATGGCTTTCAGGGCCGTTTAAGGATGTGCTGGTGATTTATGAAAGCCGCAAGTCCACGCTCATCCCCGAGCCGCTTTACGACGAAACGGAGAAGTCGTTGTTCCTGAAGTTCAATCATGCGGTTTCATCTTATGAGCAGGTGATTTCGAATTTCCTTCCCAATGTAGATGCCTACCAGGTTTTTGCCTTGCCCGATTGCTTCAAATACCGTCTCGATAAGTATTTCCGCAAGAAAACCATTCTGCACCATTCCGTTCCGCTTATCGAAAGCATCATCATCAACAACAAGAACCGTCATCTCCACAATACCTTATTCCTGAATGTCCGTGATAAGCAGATTGATATTGTGGCTTGTCATAAAGACGGCCTGAAATTTTTCAATTCGTTTTATGCGCCTGCTCCTGAAGATGTGATTTATTATCTCCTTTTCGTGATGGAGCAGTTAGGCTATAACCCCGAAGAAGTGGAGCTGCAGTTGAGCGGTAATATCAAGAAGTTTTCAAAACATTACGAACTCATATATAACTATGTCCGCGATGTGAATTTTGAAATCCGCACCCAGGTTTTCAAATACAGCTACGTTTTCGACAACGTTCCGGCACATTTTCATTACACCCTTTTCAATTCCCACATCCTTCAGGTTTAGAGTTGATTAGTTAATTGGTAAATTTGTTAATTAGTTGGATAGGCAATTGTTATGGATTATTCCTCCACAAATCAACTATTTAACTGCTTTACCACAACCGTATCTTATTGTTCTTGCTCTTTAGTGAGTTCATAGGTTTGTCCCATTTGCTTCAAAATCATTTTATCTTTTTCAGGAAGGAATTCGATTTTAAGTCCGGCAGCGTCGTATTTAAATTTGTGCTCTTCAAAAGGCTCCAGCGGAAAGGAGGGCTGCCCTGTGCCCTGTCCGATGAGGGTGTTTTCTTTTACTGAAATGGTAAGCTTCAGTGGAAGGGCATCGCTCGAATAGGTCCCGGTGTATTGCTTGAGTATTTCTTCGCTCACTTCCATTGGCTCGCTAAACTCAGGAAGTTGATAACCTTCGCTACCAAAATAAATGCTCAGCACACCAATCAGGATATCGTTCACGGGCATATCCACTCCATTGCCAAGATAAGTTACAGCCACCTTCTCCTGTGGGAAATAAAATGCGCTGGCCCTGAAGCCGTCGATGCCTCCGGTGTGCCCAAAGGCACGTTTCTCGTGAAAGGGGACCCGGAACATGCCGTACCCGTAGTTATCTTTCATGGTCATCATTTGCTCCACAGTTTCTTCTCTTACCAGCTTACCGCTGAAGAGACAGGTTAAGAAGCGATTGATCTCTGTGGGGGTGGCTACGATAGCTCCAGCGCCGGAAGGCACTGTCATGTGTGTTTCCGTATCTTTCGACCATTTGCTCAGCCGCGCATAAGAATAGGCTTCGTTTTTCTCTGGTTCTATTTTATTCCCGAATTCTGTGTTGGTAAGTTTACACGGTTCGAAAATATGATCTGCAAGTAATTGGCTGAAGTTTTTGCCCGTCACCCTTTCGGCGATGTAAGTCAGCAAAACATAGTTTGAGTTTGAGTACTCCATCTTTTCACCGGGTTCAAAAACAGTGCCCTTCGAGCGGATGGTATCGAGCAACTGCTCATGAGTAACTTCCTGATCGAGCCATTCCTGGTAGTTTTTAGCACTGGTAAAGTTAAAGATGCCACTGCGGTGTTGCAGCAGGTGTTCGATAGTGATTTTCTCAGCATTCTTGATGTCGGGATAAAAATCGGCCAGCTTATCATCCAGCGAAAGCTGCTTTTCTTCGATAAGGCCCATGATAACGGTGGCCGTGTAAATTTTAGAAACGGAGCCAGCCCTGTATTTTGTTTCGGCTGTGGCCGGAATGTTTTCTTCCACACTGGCATAACCAATAGTGCGTTGATAAACTTCTTCTCCTTCATGGAAAATGGACACGCTGCCCATTCCCTTGTCATGATTTTCAATCAGGGTAAAAAGGCTGTCCATCCTTTGGGTATTGAAGTTTTGCGAGGTGGCAGCAAAAGCGATGAGTAAGAATAGAAGCGTGATTTTAGTTTTCATAGTGTGGTTTTTTTGATAAACGTGCTGATAACAGCATTGTTTCAGTTTGATAGTTGTTTGACAGGGAATCCATAGAAAAGTTACAAAGGAATGGTGTGTTTCATCTAAAATATTCGTATCTTGTCGTTCTGAATTAACAACCTAAACGATGAAAAGAAAATACATAACCGTATTCCTCGTCTTCTTTCTGTCAGCAACTGTTAGCCGTGGCGGACATGATAAGGCTGATCACGGGGCGCGTTCAGCAGCTTTGGCGGGAGCAGATGTCGCGTTAAGCGGGTTCTGGTCGCTGAGAAATAACCAGGCCGGACTGGCCAGCCTGAAGAATCCTGCCGGAGGACTATTCTATGAAAACCGCTTTGGTATGAAAGAGCTGGGTTATCAAAGTGCCGGGTTTGTGTACCCTTTTCAGAACAGCGCGCTGGGAGTGACCGCCAACTATTTTGGTGATGCACTTTATCACGAAAGTGCCTTTGGACTGGCTTATGGAATGAAGATTGCCGAAGGGTTTTCAGCGGGCGTTCAGCTTGACTATTTTTCGTCCTTTACGGATTCGGAGGAGCTCGTGAAAAACAATGCCGTGACTTTTGAAGCAGGGCTTTTGTATGAACTTACCTCTGACATAACGATTGGCGTTCATGCTTACAACCCGCTGGAAGTTTCGATGAACAGCCGTGCCGCTACAGAGATAATTCCTGCTAATTACAGCCTGGGGGCAGCTTTTAGGGTGGATGAAAGGCTGCTGCTGACTACAGAGGTGGAAAAGACACAGGGCTTTGGCGAATCGGTGAGGGCAGGGGTGGAGTATGAGGTGGTGGATAAGACATTTTTGCGTGCCGGGGTAGCCACAAACCCCGGGCTGTTCTCTTTCGGTTTTGAAACCTCCTGGAATCAATTTACCCTGCAGCTTGCTTCTTCCATGCATGAGGTGCTTGGTTTTTCACCCATGGTTTCTGTATTGTATGAATTCTAATCTCCGCAATCATGAAAAAAGTTTTTGCTTTTATATTGCTGCTTGTATGCATGATTGGTATTCGAAGAGCCTCCTCACAAGAGGATTTGCGTCCGGTCATTGAAGAAATTCTGGATAACATTGCAGGGCAGTATGATGAGGAGGTGGATTTGTCTGAAATTACCGACCGGCTGTATGATTTAGCTTCCAGTCCGGTGCCACTAAACCAGGCTGATGCTGCAAGGTTGTCCGAAATCCCGCTGCTCAGCGGGTATCAAATCAACCAACTTCTCGACTACAGAAAACGGTTTGGCGATTTTGCCACCATTTTTGAATTGCAAAGTGTGGAAGGCCTCGACCGGAAGACCATTCAACTGATCCGGCCGTTTATCACGCTGGCGGACGAGGAGAAGATGTTATCTGATCAAAAGAGGATGTTCGTGAATCATGATCTGATGATTAGAACATCACGGGTGTTACAGCAACAGAAAGGATATCTTTCAGATTCCTTGTCGGAGGGCTATCTGGGTGGGCCGATGAAGAGTTACATGCGCTACATCATGAAAACAGACTTTGGTGAGGCTGGATTTACAGCAGACAAAGATGCCGGAGAGGCCTTCTTTGAAGAGCCCAATACCTCGGGATTTGATTTTTATTCCGCACATCTTTACCTTGAAAAGCTGGGCTTCTTAAAGAAACTTTCCGTGGGGGATTATTCGCTTTCCTTTGGCCAGGGCCTGAACCTCTGGACAGGTTTTACGATGGGAAAATCAAACCCGGTAAGTGGTGCTAAAAAGCTTCCTTACGGTATCAGGCCTTATCGTTCTGCAACCGAGGGCGGTTTTTTCAGAGGGGCGGCCACAACACTGCAGAAAGGAAGGTTCTCTCTCAGTACCTTTTATTCCAGTCAAAAGCTGGACGGGAACAAGGTTTACAATGCCGACAGTTCGGACTACCACGTCACATCCATCGATATCGGCGGCTACCATCGCACATCCAATGAGCTGGAAGATGAAAACAGCCTCAAAGAAACCCTTTTCGGGATGAATGCTTCGTATGATCACAGCGGGATGCATTTCGGTTTTACTGCCTTTCGCTCTGAATTTGATCATGAGATGATTCCGCAAGCTCAGCTTTATAATAAATTCAGGTTTGCGGGGGATGAACACTTTGTAAAGGGAGCGGACTTTTCCTGGACAATGAAGCATGCGGAGTTTTTCGGAGAAATGAGCCTGGATTCTGAAAACGATTTGGCATGGCTGGCAGGAGCCAACTTTTACCTCCATCCCCGACTGATGCTGTTTATTCTTCACCGCGATTATGATAAAGCTTACAACAACCTTTATGCTGCCGCCACCGGAGAGTATTCGCACAGCAATAACGAGCAGGGATGGCTTTACGGAATGAAGTTCGATGTGCATCAAAACTGGGTTTTTAACGGGTATATCGATTTCTTTTCTTCAGAATGGCTTCATTACGGATCAGAATCCCCTTCAACGGGAAAGGAAATGGAAGCCCGCGTCTCTTTTATTCCTGATCGTGAAAACTCTGCTTACCTGAGATTTTATTATGAGGAAAAGGAGGTGAACAGCAGTTCGGAATTCGATATCATTCAACAAACAGTGCTGAGAAAAAGGAGCAAGCTCAGGTTTCACTTCAGCAAAACCATCAACCGGCTCGACCTTCGCAGCCGGATAGAGAGCAGCATGGTGAAGCTTGAGCAGGAAACCAGCAATGGCTTTTTATTTTACCAGGACATTATTTACTCGTTCGAAAACCCTGACCTAAAGTTGTATGGCCGCTATGCCTTTTTTGAAACCGACGATTATTCCAGCCGGATTTACGCCTATGAAAACGATGTGTTGTATGCTTTTAGCTTTCCGGCATACTATTACAAAGGCAACAGGTATTTTCTGATGCTCAGCTACAAGTGGAAACGGATGTCGTTTTGGTTGCGTTATGCCTCCACAAGCTATCGCGACAGGGAGACTGTCTTAAGTGGTCTGAATGAAATTGTTGGAAGCCGGGTGTCAGAGCTGAAATTCCAGGTACGGGTGAAGTTTTGACTAATTTATTTTATCCGATATAAAGGATTTAATTTCTTTTTGGAAAATATAAAAATCTGATAAGTGGTCGTTTAGGTAAGTGAATATTGCTTCATCATCGATATCCCAATAAACATGTACTAGCCTGTTTCGGAATTTTGTCATTACAATGAGTTTCTGCATTGTTTCTTTACTGATAATATTGTGGTGACCCAGAATCTTGAAAATTTCTGCGTATTCCTTTGGAACACCCAGCCTTAATCGCGAAATAAGGTGGTTAGAAATATTTATACATGTTTCAATTGAAACCTGGAATAGATATTTTAAACTGTAAACGTTCTTAACATCACTCACAAACTCTTCATAGGAAAGCTGTTTGAGGTTTTCAAGGTCAGATAAAAATTTATCCAGCTCCAAAAAAAGGAAGGAAATTTTTTCTTTTTCAACCATTTATTTGTGCGTTTATTTGATAATCAATCAGTTTATCATATTCTGGCTTGAAATCAAGATAATACCTTAAAGTATGTTCCTCAAAGTCAGCAATTTTTTTCAGGCTTGTAGCAAATAATAGTTTCCCGTTAGCAATAATCTTTCCTTTTATTACTAGTGGCGCTGTATTCATTGTTTTCACATCAAAATTGTAATCAGGAAGTCTTTCCTTAAGCAGATTTTCAATATGGGATTCGAAGTCTATTCTGTGTGTTGAGCTAAAAAATCCCTCAGAAAATAAAACAGCAATGTCAACATCACTTAAGGGCGTGTTGGTTCTATTCTGGAAAGAGCCAAATAAGTATGCGGCAATGACACTCTTTTCCCTTTTCAGAGTCTGAACTATTTTTTTTTCTATTTCATGATATTTATCGCTCACGTTTCTTTTTTTAGCTAAATTAAGAAATATGTACAGATAGTATTTACTATACAATAAAAAACCTCACAATACTAACGTTTTAAAACGGCTGTGAGGAAAAATCCACTGAATGTGTTCAGTTTATGTCTTTGCAATAAAATCAAGTTTGATTTTTTGAATTCTATACCCTTATTCTTTTGCCATAATCCAGAATTTGGCCAACAATGGGTGTGTTTCTATTGAATTCTTCTATAGTGAATGCATGTGGTTCAATAAGTGTTTCGTCACCTTGTCTTATTACCATCAACTTCACCTCAGTATCAAATGTTTTTTCTTTTTGATCGAGAACAATTGCCAAGTCAATGTCACTGTTTTCATTTTGCTGTCCCTTGGCATAAGAACCAAACAACCAGGCATCAGAAACCTTGATGTTGTTGTCCTGTAGTTTCTTAATATATTTAGTAGATAGCTCTATAGCATTGACTTTATCCATAAACGAGTATCTTTAATATTTTCAATCCATTCTTTCGTAAAACTATCTGTACAAAGTTTATAAAAATTTTGCTTATAATCGTCATATCTGGCTTTAATATTGAACCTGGTAACTGAGTCAAGAGCGGTCTTTCTGTTTTGTTCAATATCTATGCCGGCTTTTTCAAGTATTCTTCGTATATCATGAATTAGCGGCGGATGATTGCCAGTTCTTTTAACATAAACTGCTTTTGCAAGTTTTTCAATAACAAGATGCCCCATAAATAATGACCAATGATTATTATTTGTTTGAAACAGATCCTCCATTGTTTTAAAATCTTTCTCAGAGCTTTCGAGCCAAAATTTAATTATTTCATCCTTTTCAATCATTGTATAATAAATTGTATTTATACAAATGTAACCAGAAAACGTTACAATGGCATCATTCTCAATTAATGGTTTGATTGGGTTTATGGTTAACAGAAAAAACCCCACAACCCTGCCATCGTAGCAGGGTTATGGGGTTTATAAATGGAACTTAGCGTATTTTCTTATTTCTTGTCCAGCTCTTCGAGGTGCTCCATGCCATGCATATTCATGCTTTGTCCGAGCTTGGCCACGGTGCGCATGTTAAACAGTCCGCTGAAATTCATCAGTACGGTTTCTTCGGCCTGTTCTGCAATCATCAGCATTTCAGAAATCATCTCGCCTTTGCGCTTTACATAGAACTTCACGTCTGTGCCTTCTTCCTTCACGCTCATCAATTCCTTGTAGGCGTTAAAGTCAAAGGAATCCTTGATTTCCTTGTAGAATGCATTATCCTTTGCCGATTCCTTTTTGTAGGTAAGGATTTTCATTCCGTTCATTTGTGAGATCATATCCATTGCTTCCTTCGCCTCGTCGCCCTCAATTTTTGTGGTGTCGATATTCATTTCAGCAAACATGGCAAACATTTCCGGAGAAATATTGACAGAAGTAAACCCTTCCTGACCTGCATATTTCTCATAAAGCTTGTCCATCGGATTTTGCGCCATAATCATTACAGGCAAAATCATCATCAGTAATAAACTCCATTTCTTTTTCATAACTATTTTATTTTAAAAGGTTGATAATTCGTATATTTAGTAAACAATACCGTTTTGTTATATCCGGTTTCGATTTGTTCCAGCTTTTGTACATCATCCATTGCTTCGGCGATATCAGACATTCTTTCGGTCTGGTCTATGGCTTCGCCGAGGTGTTTCATTTCTTCGGCTTCACCCATCCCTTTGGTTAAGTATGAGGAGGCCATCATAATGGCTGAGTGTGTTTGTTTGTATGCGGCATGAACCTCCTGCTTATCCACACTGCGCAGTCTCGAATCGATAAACAGCCCGGTGCTGATGAGTATGGCTACCGTGGCAGCCATTGCCAGCCTGCGCATCCAGGTGCTTTTGTGCCATCCGCTGCTTTGAGTCATTTCCGGGAATTGTTTTGCCGCCCTGGTTTCCCGCTCCGACTTATAAAGCACAAACACCGGACGGTATTTTTCGAGGTGCTCCGGGAGGTCTTCGCGCTGAAAAACTTCTCTCAGATAGGCCTCTTCCCCGGAAGTGGTTTTTCCTTCGAAAAAATGATTCAATAATATTTCAACTTTTTGCAAATTCATCTCGCTCAATTTTTAGCAATTTCTCTCTTAAGGCCTTCCGGGCTCTTGACAGATTGACCCGGATGGCGTTCACATTCATCTTAGTGATTTCTTCAATTTCATCGAACTCCATTTGTTCGATGTCGCGGAGGTGCAAAACCATGCGCTGCTGCTCGGGCAGGGTGTTCAGTACCTGCTTCAGTTTATCCACGGCATCCGAGCGTTCGGCAATGCTTTCCGGATTTTCGCTGTTTGCCAGCGAGTAAGCTTTTTCTAGTGGCGATGACTTGCTGCGCTTCGATTTTAAATAATCGAGGCTCATATTTTTGGTCATCACCATCGCCAGGGCTTCCGTGCTTCTGTATTTTGTGAGATCGTAACGCCTGTTCCAGAGTTTTACGACCACATCCTGTGCGATGTCTTCGGCTTCACCATCGTTGTTGGTCAGCCGCCGTGCAAAGCGAAAAAGCTTATCTCGCAAAGGGAGCACTGATGCCTTAAAATCGTTTAACTCCATAGGTATAATGACGACGAATCAGTAATTAAAATATTACATAAAGGTAGAAGATATCCCTTTAAAAAGTGCCGGGTGAAACTTTACTGGTTAGAAGAAATATAAATTAGTGCATTTTAAAAGTATTATTATTTGTTTATCAAATTGTTAAGCATATATTGTTAATGAAATAACAAAATGGGTGTTCAACAGTATTTGCGAGGGTTGGATTTTTATCTATTTTTGTCTGATTCTGATAATAACAGATGAAAATCATGCGTTTAAGAAACCCATTTCGGTGGGGTTGCACTAGCTCAGAATACAGAAAATGAGAGAAATATCAATAAATACATTTATTAACTAAAAACGACAAATTATGTTTAAAGGACATCCTAAGGGTTTGTATGTCGCGTTCTTTGCCAATATGGGAGAGCGTTTCGGCT
>JAASSU010000304.1 GCA_021767705.1 Bacteroidota bacterium
CAAAACAGGAGCTCACCTGGGAAAACGAAGAAAAGACATTAAGGAGGGTGTATGAAAAATACCGGTAACCGCCAACTGCACATCGTGGCTTTCGCCACGCCTTACCCCGCCAATTACGGCGGCGTCATCGAGGTGTTTTATAAACTGCGGGCACTTTCGCGCGAAGGCGTTCTGATACACCTGCATGCTTTCACTTACAACAACCATCCTCCTGCCAAAGCGCTGGAATCTTATTGTGAGACGGTGACTTACTACCGCCGCAAAACCGGACTAAAGGCCGCTCTCAGCCTTAGACCTTACATCGTAAAAAGCCGCGAGAACAAGCGCCTATTACAGAACCTACTGAAGGATGATTACCCCATCCTCTTCGAAGGGCTGCACTCCTGTGGGTTTATTGGTCATCCAAAACTCAAAAACCGCGTCAAAGTCTTCAGGGAGTGTAATATCGAGCATCATTATTATTACAACCTGGCCAAGGCCTCAAAATCAATTTTCGATAAGGTGTATTATCTTACCGAAAGCTTCCGCCTAAAGCTTTTTCAGCGCAAGGTCCGTTATGCTCATTCCATTCTGGGCATCAGCCAGAAAGACACCAACTACCTTCACGGGAAATTCCCGCACAACAAGGTTATCCACCTGCCCGCTTTCCATGAAAATGAAGAATTGCTGGTTTCGGAAGGCACCGGAAATTATGCGCTGTATCACGGAAACATGTCGGTGGCCGAGAATTACCTGGCAGCACAATACCTCATCAAAAAGGTGTTTGCTGATTTATCGACTCCGCTGGTGATTGCCGGGAAAAACCCTCCGGAGCACCTGAAAGCGCTGGCCAGCAAATATCCGCACATCACCATCGAAGACACCCCGGATGACACCACCATGAACCGCCTGATCAGCGAGGCACAAGTGCATATCCTCATCACCTTCCAGGCCACCGGACTGAAACTGAAGCTGCTGAACACCCTTTTCAGGGGAAGGCATATCCTGGTGAATCCGCAGATGGTGGCAGGCACCCTGGCCGAGCCGCTCTGCGAAATTGGCCATTCCGAGAAGGAGCTGCAGCAGAAAGTACAGCAGCTGATGAAAACGCCGTTCGACAGTACATCTCTCCACAAAAGAAATATCCTGCTGCAAAAACACTACTCCAACCAGCACAACGCTCAAAAGCTTGTACAGTGGGTTTTTGATAATTATTAAATTCGTATATTTACCCGGGAGTCGGGAGTCATGAGATGCTTAATCAAGATATTACTTGCCGTGATGCTTGCGCAGGGCGCCATTGCGAATACCACTGACTTAGAGAGCCAGACAGATATTTATGCCCGTTTTGTTCCTTTCGACAAGCTTCCCGAAAACAGCGGCCGGATTTCAGAGATTATTCAGGATGATTACGGGTATATGTGGTTTGCCGGCACCAAAGGCCTTTTCAGGTATGATGGCTCAAAGGTGTATGCTTATCGCGATAGCAAGCCTTTTGGAGGATTGCCGCACGAAAGAGTGCTGAGCCTGGAGAAAGACATCCACGGGCGCCTTTTTATCGGAACCCACCGGGGGCTCTGCCGCTTCGATTATGCAACCAACTCCATCCTGAAAATTCTTACGGTAGAAGAAGCTCAACAGCCTGCTGATTCACTTTCTGTCAGGGCTGTCCTTGCTGATGGCGACTCGCTGTTGTGGATAGACACGCAGCGCGGCTATCTCATCAAGATGGATTTAAACACGCTGGAAATCCTGAAAAAGTACAAGCACTATCATGTTACCCAACCCTACTATTTTTCGCATGATATCTATCGCGATAAGCGTGGTTGGCTATGGGTTGGAGGCCGCGGCGTGGGCCCCATGTGGCTCGATCCGGAAAAGGACGAAATCAGCCATGTAAAAATAGAATCGAACCTTTCGGTGGAGTATCCCAAGCATCACACCGGAGCCTCATGGTTTTTCGAATCGCAAGACAGCACGCTGTGGTTTGGTGCCCACGATGGCGTTTTTCATTATGATCGCGACAAGCATGAGCTGACAAAGTTTTTCAGGGGCTCATCCTGGGAAATGGAGGCTTCCTCAGACGGCTCGCTATGGATGCACTTGGGCGATGGGCTGGTATCTTATGACCCCTACAGCAAAAGGATGACGCGATACATGGCCAACGAGGAAGACCCCCTCTCGCTGCCGGCACATTACATCTATGCCCTGTTTATCGACTCATACGATCAGTTGTGGGTCTCCACCTCGAACGGTCTGGCCACGCTAAACGACGACCATTATGATATCGACTACTTTTTTCACCTTCCGGGAATTGAAGCTTCGCTGGCGTCATCATCGGTCAGTGCCCTCGATCTTGCAGATGACGGAGAAGTATGGATAGGCTACGACTCTAAAGGCCTCGATCTTTTTGATTACAACACCCAGGAAGTGGCTCATTACTCCCCCGACAACACCCCGGGAATGAACGGGGGAAGAGTCCGGAGTATACTGACCAGCAAGGAGGGTATGATTTACTGCGCCCTGTGGAACGGCAGTGGCTTTGGATGGCTTAATCCTGAATCCAAAACTTTCGGAATGTTTTCGCTTGACCCGCTCTCAACGCAATCAGACTGGTACAACGATCTCGCTTTCCGCGATGACGGCAACCTTTACCTGGGCTTTTGGGGTGGAAACGGACTGGCACTTTTCAACCGCAAGGAGAAAAAAATCGAACGCTTTTACACCAAAAAATTCCAGGATCCATTTAAGTCGAGGCTGATCACTGCGCTCCATCGCCAAAGCCCAAACAAGCTCTGGATGGGGACCACCGACAACGGCCTGCACTGTTACCTCGAAGGCAGCGACACCTCCGTGTGCTACTACGACAAGCACAATCCGGATTTGGGTATTCCGCAAAAGCAGATTTACGACATCACCGAGGATATTTACGGAAATGTTTGGGTGGGCGCCAAAGGGCTCTACTTTATCAGGAATGGAGAGAATAAGCCCATGGAAGTGCCCTTTGCGGGAATGAGCAAAAACCCGGAAGTCTACCACCTGCTCGCCGACAGCAAAAACAACCTGTGGTTGCTCACCGACAAAGGGTTGATAAAATACAATGTCTGGCAAAACAGCTTTACCGATTATTCAGATATTGTGGCACTGAAGTTCAGTGATATCAATGCCGCCGCTCTGGAGTTGGGCAATGGCAAGGTGATGGTCGGGGGCCGCAACGGCCTTGCAATGTTCGACCCTGAACTGTTGAATGTTTCTTCCAACCCGCCGCACCTTTTCCTCTCTTCACTGCAGGTCTTCGATACGGTGAAGGTGCCGTTTTTGTCGAATCATCAAAAAATCACGCTTAATCACAAGGAAAACTTCTTCTCCGTAAAAATGGGGCTCGATGTAAACAGCGGCAATAAACAGTTTGACTATTTCTATCGCCTGAAAGGCTTCCAACCCGAATGGAATACGCTTGACCTCAACACACTGAAAGCGAGTTTTACGAATGTTCCTCCCGGAGAATACCTTTTTGAGCTGAAGATGGAAGACAACAAAGGGTGGCAAAGCGCCGGCCTTTCGGCGATGACTATAAGCATTCTTCCTCCCTACTGGGATACGTGGTGGTTCAAAACCTCGGTATTGGTTTTTACTCTGGCACTCATTTCCACGCTATGGTATCTGAGGGTACGCAGCCTGCGCCTCAGCCTCTCCAATGCCAACCTGAACCTCAGGCTGATGCGTCTTCAGATGAACCCTCATTTTATCTTTAATGCGCTTTTTGCTATCCAAAACTACGTATATGCCGGCAAGCCGGATACCGCCGGAAACTACCTCAGCGATTTTGC
>JAASSU010000305.1 GCA_021767705.1 Bacteroidota bacterium
CCCCAAAGCCTAAAGCTCCGGGGTTTTATTCTTAAAAATGCGGTTATTTATTTGATGCGTTTCAGTACGTCGAGCGTCAGGTCCCAGAATTTTTCAACCGAACGCACTTCGATGGCTTCGTCGGGGGAGTGCGCACCTGTGATTTCGGGTCCGATGGAAATCATGTCCATGCCCGGATATTTCTCGCCTATCAGTCCGCACTCCAGTCCGGCGTGGATAGCCAGCACTTCCGGTTTTTCCTGGAAAAGGTCTTCATACGATTTAGCTGTGAGCTTCACAATCTCAGAATCGGGATTAGGTGCCCAACCCGGATACCCATCGCCGTGCTCCACCTTCGCGCCGGCCAGTCGGAAAGCGGCGGCAACAGTGTTTTTGGCGTTCTCTTTCGCGGTCTCTACCGAGCTGCGGTGGCTGTTGAGGATAAAGAAGTGATCTTCCTTTGTTTTCACTACCGCCAGGTTGGTGGAGGTCTCCACAAAATCTTCAATGTCCTGCGACCAGGCAATGACGCCATGTGCGCAGGCATACAGGGAGTTCAGCAGCTTGAAATGAGCATCTTCGTCCACAACAAACTCCGGGGCACTTGTTTTTTCCAGACTCAGCTTCACGTTTGGTTCTGTGACATGCAATTCCTTTTGGATGGTTTTTTCCATCTTGGCGATGTATTCTTCAAAAGCCGCGGTTTTGTCCTGAGGAATTAACACCACTCCTGCGCCTTCGCGGGCAATGGCGTTGTGTGCCGAGCCGGCGTCGAAGCTGCTGAAGCGCAGTTTGAACTTATCGGTACTTTCCCACATCAGTCGGGTCAGGATTTTGTTGGCGTTGCCAAATCCCTTATGGATGTCATCTCCTGAATGTCCTCCACGGAGTCCATACACCTTGAGACGGTAGGTTTCGTGGTTGGCCGGAACGCTCTCTTTTTTGTAGGGCAGTTCCACTCGGGTATCCACACCACCGGCACATCCGATAAAGATTTGCCCGTCGTCTTCCGAGTCGAGGTTGAGCAGAATATCTCCCTTCAGGAAGTTCGTGTCCAGACCAAAAGCCCCGGTAAGTCCGGTTTCTTCATCCACCGTAAAAAGGCATTCGAGGGCCGGGTGCGTGATATCTGTCGACTCAAGCAGCGCCAGTTGCGTGGCCATGCCAATACCGTCATCTGCGCCAAGCGTGGTGCCTTTGGCTTTAATCCAGCCATCTTCAAGGTAAGGCTCAATCGGGTCGGTGTCGAAGTTAAACTCCACATCTTCGTTTTTCTCGCATACCATATCCACATGGCTTTGCAGCACCACCATGCGCTGGCTCTGACTGTCGGCCGACGCCGCTTTCCGTATCACCAGGTTGCCGGTCTTGTCCTGTTCATATTCCAGGTGATGGCTTTTGGCAAAATCGATAAGGTATTGCAGGATTTTTTCCTCGTTTTTCGATTGACGGGGAACTTTCGTGATCTCAAGAAAATAATGCCACACACGTGACGGGTTTAGCTTTGCTATTTCTTCTCGCATAAGATTCTTTTTTTGAAGTGATGCACAAAAATAGGCTTTTCAGAAGGAATGAGCAACGAAAAGGTATAAACCCTAAAATTACAAATTTCAAAACCCAAATTACAAACAATCAAGAATATTCAATTTTCAAGTCTCAAAACATCTACAGTACCAAAATATGAGCTTAGTCTTAAAGCCGTATCGGCTGTAATTCTTCGGTTACCCTTAATGATTTGTGAGATGCGTGTTTGAGGGATGCCTGTTTCTTTTGATAACCTGTAAGCAGAAACGCCTAAAGGAAGAAGGAATTCCTCTTTTAAGACTTCTCCTGGATGTACATTTGCCAGCTTTTTCATATTGCTTCAAAGTTACTCATTTTAATCCCAGCCTGGCCATCCTTTCACTAATCAAATCAACGTAGTTGACGCGTATTTTCTGTGAAAGAAACTCAGAGTGACTGACCAAGGAAATCGCTTTCGGTGCATTTTTACTAAACTTGCTATAGCTGTTTCTGAGCTGTGTTCTATTCAAGCCTATTTTATTACCAAATGTATCAAAGTCGTCAATATTTAGTTTTCGTTTGCGACCATTTAATGTGAGCGCCATTTCTTCAGGGTCTTGATCCTCCGGGATGACGAGTCTTGTTGATAGCAAATCGTAGGCAGGTGTCAGGCTTGTCATGTTTTCAGGGTAATCAATAAGTGAAAAGTTTTTCAAGTGCATATCCGCATTTCCTGTTAGAAAGGAAAACAAAACCACCTCGAAGAATGTCAGTTTATCCAAGCCCGGATTTGAAGAATATTTGTCAATGGCTTTAGCCACCTGCTCGAATGATCCTTTGTATTTGTCTTCTGTCAGCCTTTCGGTAAGCTGGCACATGTCTTCCATATGAATTTTTTCCTGACTTGCCCGGTCGATTCTTTTCGTGAGGTATGCCAGCTCTCCGCTTTTAAGTTTTATTAGGGTATGTGGAACCACCTTAATTTTGAATATTTCGGCGAGATGCATGCTTAGATCTTCGTTTGCTGGCAACTCCGGATAGTTTTCAGATGGCGGCTTAAGTATATATTCTCCCCATAAGCCTACTAAAGTAAGCCGGCTTTTTCGTCTGTTCTCTTTGTTTAGGCTTAATGAAATTTTTGACTGGACTCCCGGGATTGTGGTGCTTTTCCTTACAATCTTTTTGGCTAGCTCATTCATTTCATCCAGGCTATACTCCAAAGCAGGAGGCGTGGTGGTTCCAAAAAACTTGCGACTACACTTTTTATGAAAGTCATCTTTCCCTTCAATTTCCGCGTAGCAATATAAGCACCTATTCATTCTGTATTTTTTAGAAATTAACACTTTTTGATGCGTAAAGCCACCAACATTTATGACTTATCGTTTAAAACCGGAACAACGCTGACAGCGCCTATTGTGTCTCTACATGTTGCCAGTAACAAGCCCATTCTGTCTCTTTGATCAATTTTCCAATGGGCAGTGGCGATATTCAAGAGCCACCCCTCCGGTATCAGTCCATCGAAAAACGGAAACATCGTTTTCGATTCATAAGGGGTTTCCCGCAAAGGAAGCGTTTTACTTACCGGAACTGAATCAGGATTGCGGAGGTAGGGCCCGGAATAAGTAAACTGATATCCTTCATCGGTTTCTTCGATTATACCAGCTAAAACCTCCTTGAAATATATTTGCCCTTTTCTATTCATCCTGCTCAATTTCTTTTTCATTAACTGGAATAAGGGCATGACCAAACAAACTAAGAACTTGGTTGACCTTGTCCATGCGCATGCTTTCTTTTCCTTGTTCAAGTTCCCTGATAAATCTCAGGCCTACTCCTGCTTTTTCAGCCAATTCTTCCTGCGTGATCCCCAAAAGTTTTCTTCTGTCCTTAATAAATGTTTTTAGATTCTTCATGGTATACCTTATCGGGTATAAAGTTTTTTATTTTTAACAAAATTACACCTTATCGGGTATAAAATCAAGTAAAACAGAAAATACATACCTTATCGGGTATAATAGAAACGACAAAGCATTTAAGTTAGAAGAGACCAAACCTTTTAGTTTAAGAAGGATTTGATAAGTATTGTTTAAACAAAGCTGAACTGTTCTTCACGAATTTCCGATATTTGACCCAAACAAAACGGATTTGAAAGCATACAACTACACAAAGGTCAGAGAAGCTACGGAGAACCTTTTTGAGAAGATGGGTTGCCCGGGCAGTGATGCCCGCACGATTTCGGAAATCCTGCTTCGTGCCGATTTGCGGGGGATTAAGACACACGGTCTGGTGCGGCTCCCAGAGTATTACCGCCTGGTGAAACTCG
>JAASSU010000306.1 GCA_021767705.1 Bacteroidota bacterium
TAGAAGACATAGGTATCAGGATAGAAAAATATCAATAGCAAAATGGCTAAGAAAAAATACGTCAAATATCTTATTGCACTCTGGTCGGTTTTTGTATTGCTGATTGGAGGCGTGGTTTTGTTTTTTGCAGCAATCTCGTGGGGATATTTCGGAGACATGCCCACCTTCGAAGAGCTAGAGAATCCGAAGAGCAACCTGGCCTCTGAAATTTACTCTGCCGACCAGGTCCTTATCGGGAAGTACTATGTGGAGAACCGTTCCAACACCCACTATTCGAATCTTTCTCCTCACCTGGTCAACGCCCTTGTGGCCACCGAAGATATCCGTTTCCGGAGCCACTCCGGCATCGACCTGAAATCGCTTTTCAGGGTGGCCTACGGTGTGATTATCGGCGACCATAAAGGAGGCGGCTCCACCATCACCCAGCAGTTGGCCAAAAACCTTTTCCCGCGCGACTATAATCTCAGCACCGCTGAGCTCGTCATGCGGAAGTTTAAAGAATGGATCACGGCAGTGAAGCTCGAACGTAACTATTCGAAAAATGAGATTATCTCAATGTATTTCAACACCGTGCCTTTTGGAAGCCAGTCGTTTGGGATTAAGTCGGCCGCGCGCACCTACTTCAATAAGACGCCGATGGAGCTGAAGGTGGAAGAAGCGGCCATGCTGGTAGGCGTGGTCAACGCCCCCACGCGCTACAGCCCTATTCTCAACCCCGAAGCCTCGTTAGACAGGAGAAACCTCGTGCTCGGGCAGATGGCCCGCTATGGATATATCAGCGAGGCCGTAAAAGATTCGTTGGTGAACATACCTATCGACATGTCGAAATATAATGTGATGAGCCACCAGACCGGGATTGCGCGGTACTTCAGGGAATACATCCGGCTGAAGCTCCGCGAGTGGGCTCAAAACCATACCAAGCCTAACGGCGAGCCCTACAATCTTTATAAGGATGGGTTAAAAATTTATACCACCATAAACTCCAGAATGCAAAAATATGCCGAAGAGGCTGTGCAGCAGCATCTTGCCGAAGATCTGCAGCCTGCATTCAATCGCCACTGGGAAGGCTACACCAACGCCCCCTTTGTCTTTAACAAAGACAGTGCGGATGTGGAGGTAAAGAAGATTCTTACGCTTGGCATGAAGCGATCGGCTCGTTACCGCAAGATGAAAAACAGGGATATCCCTGAGGAGGAAATTATTGCCTCCTTCCACAAGAAAACATCCATGAAAGTGTTCTCGTGGAAAGGGGAGCGCGACACTACCATGACGCCATGGGATTCGATACGTTATTACAAAAGCATCCTTCAGGCCGGTCTGATGTCTATGGAGCCTCACACGGGATATGTGAGAGCCTATGTAGGGGGGGCTGATTTTGATCATTTTAAGTACGACCACGTCACCTACGGAAAGCGCCAGGTGGGCTCCACGTTCAAGCCTTTCCTCTACACGCTCGCCATGCAGGAAGGAGGCATATCGCCCTGCACTAAAGTGCCCAATGTGCAAACGCGCATCGAATTACCCGACGGTTCGTTTTGGGCTCCTGAAAATTCCTCTGACGACCGCATCGGGCAGATGGTGACCCTGAAGTGGGCACTGGCGCATTCGAACAACTGGATCAGCGCCTACCTGATTAAGCGTTACTCGCCGCAGAGCGTAAAGAAGATTGCACGGAAGATGGGCGTGACCAGTCCTATCCCCGAAGTGCCGGCCATTGCGCTGGGCACACCCGATGTTTCGCTTTACGAAATGGTGGGGGCCCTGAATACCTATTCAAACAAAGGGATTTATATAGAACCGGTATTTATTACGCGTATCGAAGACAAGAACGGAAATATTATCGAACGATTTATTCCTCGCCAGCAGGAAGCCATGAGTGAGCAAACGGCCTACCTGATGATTGAGATGCTGAAAGGGGTGGTGGATGAAGGAACCGGGATACGCCTGCGTTACAAATACGGTTTTGACCAGCCGATAGCAGGCAAGACCGGGACCACCCAAAACCAGTCGGATGGATGGTTTATCGGCATGGTGCCCGAGCTCACCACCGGAATCTGGGTGGGAAATGAAGACCGCGCTGCACACTTCCGCACCATCACACTGGGTCAGGGTGCCAACATGGCGCTGCCCATCTGGGCCCTTTACATGCAAAAGCTGTATAACGATTCCACCCTCTACATGCCCAAAAACAGCTTCGACAGGCCAGACTACCTTCCTGTAGAAATAGACTGCGAAAAAATGGAGCAGCAGGAAGAAGTACAAGACAATGGCATTGATGAGGATGAGTTTTAAAATGGGAGAGAAAAGGCTGACAACTGCTTATGGATCAAAAAGATAAGAAAATACTTCTCAGGCGGTTAAAGGAATTTTCTACATTTATTTCAATAGATGTAAGGTACAGGGGTGAACAGCTTTGGAGATCAAAACACGTTCAATCGATTCAATACCTCCCTGATCAGGAGATGATAATGAGCTGGGTAAAGTCGGGGAACTCTTCCGTTATTTATGAAGTCGAGATACATTTAGATAACTTTTTCAACAGCCAGTGCAATTGCCCTTATGATTGGGGTTTCTGTAAGCATTTATCGGCCTCGGTGTATTACCTGATGAGTGGCCTGCATAGGAACGCAAAGAATTTTCTGACCATCGACCAGGCCGATACAACAGTAGAGATAGTTAAGCTTGATAAAAGCTGGATCAGGAAGAATACTCCAAATGCCCTTAATGAAGAGGTTACCATCCTTGAAAAAAATGCCAACATCCGGGTCGATACTATGGAAAACGGCCATATTAAACTCGGCATAAGTGTTAATGATGTGAAGATTCCTGTTGAGTTTATAGCATCGAAAGGGATAAACAAGGTCGTTACAAAATGCACCTGCAACGATGAGCTTAACATTTTATGCAAGCACAAAATTGCAGGTCTCAGATATCTGAATAAAAACTATAAATCCAATATTTTTGATACTTGCCTGAACTGGCAGAAGGAAAAGGAACAATTAGCTTCAAGTCATGGCTTGACAATAGAACAGGTTGAAAAAAGCAAAGTACTTCATTTTTCATTCGATAACCGCAATATTAGCTTTGGGCATAAAACGAATCGGCTGATGTCGAATGGCCTCCTTTCGTTAATACCCGATGATAAGAAGGGCTTAGATGCTGATTTAACATCAGATATGACTTCTTATGAAGAGTATGGAATTGTTTATGTCTTGGAAGTTAGCTATTTCAATAATGGGGTGCCGAAAATCGAGTGTGTCCCTTATAAAGGGAAGCTAACCAAGGACAGGACAAGAATTAAAAGTAATTTCAAGGCCATTTTCGATCCTGTTCAGGATGACGTATTTCAAAGTAAAGCGGGGCATGTGGATTATGAGATTTTAAGAAGAAACACGAAGTTAACGTCTCTTTTCAAGGAAATTAATTATATACCGATTGAAGATAAATTAGGTTATAGTATTATCTCCCGCATCTATTCGGTATTAAGTGTCCTCTTTGACTTGCTTACGGAAAGAAGGGTCTTAGTAGCGTTTAGCGAACTTGGGTTTTATAACCTGAAATTAAAAGATTGTTCTCCTGTAGAAGTTTCTTCTCAAAAAATAAATGTTTCCATCACACAGAAAACCCACGAGGAAACAGGGAGCTTAGAGCTGTCTTACCGTATCGGGGAGAAGCAAATAGCACCCGATGAAAAAAACAGGACACTTTTCTGGGGGTTTTTACGAGAATTTAAACTACACCCCTGGCAAAACAGTGCGGCACTTTTCCTTTTCGAGCTTACA
>JAASSU010000307.1 GCA_021767705.1 Bacteroidota bacterium
ACAGTCCGATGATATAGATGACAACCAGAGTGCTGAAATGTATCTCGAATATGAAGTCATGCAGGATGATTCGATTTCATTCTATGGAAAAGTTTCATCAGAACAAAACTATGACTACCTGCAATTCTACATTGATGGTGACCTGATGGATGAATGGTCAGGAGAAATGGATTGGCAACGTAAAGCGTATCCTGTTTCTGCCGGAGCACATACTTTTAAATGGATCTATGATAAAGATGGTTCTCAGTCGGACGGATCTGACTGCGCATGGGTAGATTTTATTGTGCTTCCTCCTGAAATGGGCATGACAGCCTCGGCAGGCCCGGATATGGCCGTATGTGGTGAAGACGAGTGTGCAGTGTATGGCGATGCCAATTTGTATGAATCTGTTGAGTGGACCACCGAAGGTGATGGTTATTTCGATGACCCTACAGCACTTCAGCCGGTTTATTACATGGGTACTGAAGATATGGAAAATGGTGAGGTAATGCTGACCATCCATGTTTCGGGCAACGACGATGTGATGACCGACGATATGATGCTTAGCTACAACGAAATGCCAACAGCCTTTGCCGGCGAAGCAGCTGCTGTTTGTGCTTCTGAAGAATTAATGCTTGATGAAGCCACCGCAGAAAACTATGCCGCTATTCAGTGGGCTACGGCCGGCAATGGTACTTTTGCTGACGGAAGCACCCTGAATACGACCTACACACCTTCAGAAGACGATATCGCTGCCGGATCAGTAACACTTACACTGGTGGCACATGGTATGGAAGGTTGTGGCGATGCCATGGCCGAAATCGATGTGACGATTAACGATGTTCCTGCTGCTCCTGCAATGCCAGCCGGTAATGAAGAAGTTTGTGCCGGAGCCGGAGTTGAATACACCGTTGAAGCAGTAGCCAACGCTGATACCTACACATGGTCGGTAGTTCCTGCGGAAGCAGCTGCTATCGAAGGCGACAGCGAAACAGCCACCTTTACATGGGCTGAAGGTTTCAGTGGCGATGCACAACTTACCGTCAATGCTTCAAACACTTGTGGCGATGGCGCAGAGGCCGCTATGCTTGAAGTTGCCGTTAACGCCATGCCAACAGCTACATTCACCTCCGATGTAACAGAAGTGGATCATGCCTATACAGATACTACGGCATTTGCTTCCGCAGATGCTGCTGACTACACTGCTGTGAGCTGGACGGTAGAGCCTGCTGAGGCAGTGACAGAAATTATCGACAACGGCGAAACTGCCGAGATGGTTTGGAGCGACAGCTACACCGGTGATGCCACCGTGAAATTCCACCTGACTAACGACTGTGGTGAGGTAGTGATAGCGCATGACCTGATGCTGAAGAGCACCGTGGGTATCGGCGAAGGAGCGCTTTACAGTGCTTCGGTATTCCCGAACCCGAACGACGGCTCGTTCAAGCTGCAGCTCAGCACCGACGAAGCGCAGAAAATAAGCATCCGCGTGATGAGCCCGCTCGGAAAAGTGGTTTACGACCAGAACAACATTCAGTTCAATGACCGTTACGAAACCACTATCGATATTGAAAACGCTGCCAACGGCGTTTATTACCTGGTGATTGAAAGCGACAACGCACGCCGCGTAGAAAAAATCATTGTGAAATAATCAGACACAATTTCTCTGAACAAAAACCGTCCCGGACTCCGGGGCGGTTTTTTTGTGTCATAGAATTGCTTTGTGAAAGATTTGGTTTTTATTTTTTTTGAACCATATAGAAACATAGGTAATAATAGAGAATTTTGTTATCTTTAACTCACAAAACCTGAAACCATAAACAATTTCGAAAGCCCGGCCATACTGCGGTGGCATAAAAAAATATATATGAAAAATAAAATCTTACTTGTCTTTTTCACTTCTATTTCATTGATTTCTTGCAAGCAAAACACGTTTGAGGAAAAAGTAATAGAACTTGAATTAGAGCATAAACATAAAGATAGTGTTCACGTATTATATTCCATATTTACGAATACTTCTTCTAAACCGGTTTATATACCAAGCTTAGGCTCGTCTGCTGCAGAAAGCCTATCCATGAAGATTACCGATGAAGAAGGCAAGGATATAAAGGAAAAGTTCTATTCTAAAGAGAATTTCTACCTTACCTCAAATTATGATAAACCAATAGATTTATTGGATTCTTGTCACTCCAATTCCTATATATTGGAATATTCTGATTTTGCAGAAAAACCTTTAGGAAAGAACAATAAATTATTAAAAAGATTGGTGGACATAGAATACCAGCAATTGCTTGAGGTTAAAGATATTGATGAAGACATCTTAACGCCTGAAGATAAAGCTATTATAAAGTATGTGTTATTATTTAAGTATCCCGATCCGCTGTTTTTAAAGCCCGGAGAGCAATATTCGAATTGTAGGACTGTTAATGCGCTGGCAAAGAGCAATGAAAGGTCGTATATTCATATTGATTATGAACCGGTTATACGTAAAAGTAAATACTATAAAGTTCATATCACCCAATTGAAGGACTCATTAAAAATTCCGCTAAAAATGAAAGATTCTGTAATGGGTTATCATTTGTATAACAGAGCGTTTAGTAGTGATTCTATCGTATTTGACTAGTTTTGTTATTGCTGTTGAAATGATTTTTATCTATTGAAATGAAAACAACACTATTGACTATTTTAACCATCGCCATGCTAACTTCGGTTGAAGCTAAAGAAGTATATAAGACATATTTGGGGGGCTCAAAAACATGTTATGTATACTTCTTTGGCGTAGATAATTATGAAATCACTATTTTATCCAATAGCTTGGTAGTTGATATTATGCATGAGATTATTATTTCTTCGGGAAATTATCATCAGGTAGGTGATAAGCTATTTTTACATGACAATTATAATGATTACGACATACAGTTTAAAAAGCATGAGGATAAATTAATACCAATTAAATCATTTATATTTCTTAAAAACAGATCTTTTAAAAAACCAGGTCGTTATGAGAGTATTGGTAAACCATTGTCGCAACAAATTAAACTTAGACCATTGAGAGAGAGGTTAGAAAATATTTCATCAACCACAATTAAAGAGATGTCTTTAAACGGAACATACAGTGGCACATATGGATTTAAACTGCATCTCACCAAGGATTATAACTATAAATACTGGTTTAGTGGCCTTTTAGTTTCCGAGGGCAAATGGATAAAAGAGGGGAACATCTTAAGAATTAAAGATGCACATCTGAATCAATCCTTTCCTATTGTGATAAAAAATGATAATCAACTCTGCAGCCTGTTTTCTCCAGATTCGGAAAGTATAAGCCTGTATAAAGATTTTTTTCCTCAACCCTGGATATATATCTTAACAGAAACCCTCATTAAAGATTATAAAGAATTTTAGTATGATTTTAATTATTAATCACAAAACTAAAAACTCATGAGCCCAAGCATCTTTTTCAACAAATCGAAATTATCAGCCCACTCACGTTCGGCACTGACCAATGCGGAAAAGATAAATGAGAAGCGTTGTTTTCAAGGCAAGTTTTGCTACCTTTAACCCACAAAACCTGAAACAAAAAGCCATGCCAAAAGCCCGGCCACAAACTTCAGCTACAGTTTCTCTCAGGATGTATGTCCTGGTGGTGATAGGCGTGCGCAAAGACCTCAGCAAAGTGGACAATTCCTCCTACTTCATGATGGATGATGTGCTCGCCGCCATTAACGATGCCGGGTATGGGATGAGGTATGGAGGAAAGAAAGGTAAAAATGTTGCTGCTGTTTCTGCCACATTTATGATAGA
>JAASSU010000308.1 GCA_021767705.1 Bacteroidota bacterium
CTGTAGCCGAGGTCAGGTCGGTATCGTCAGCATCGTTTTTAAACAATTCAAACTCCAGTCCGCCGTCGGTGGCGCTGAACAAAAACCCCCGCACATTTCCTGCTTCTGTGGTGCCCTGCTTTGAAGCTATGGGCTGTCGTCCGGAAGTGGATTGCAGGTAAATCCAGGTGGAGATGGTGAAATCGTCCGGTGCGCCGCTGCTGGCCGAAGGGATGGCTCCGTTCAGGCTGGCATCGTCGATAGAAACATAATCGCTCGAACCGTCGAAATGCAGCACATAGTTCGTGGTGGCCACTGCCGAGGCAGCTTTAGCGCCTTTTTGATTCCAGGATACTTCAGCGGTTGCACCGTTGATGGAAACGCGTTTTTCGTTTACCAGCAACTCTTTCACATAGGTAGGTATTGATAAATCCACGTTATGAGTTTCGCCAGGTTTAAGATTTGCCTGGTGGTAAATTACACTTCCATCGATGGAAGTGACCTTTACAATGCGTGGTGCGGCACTGGAAAGTACAAATGTGACTTCATTGGTCATGTCCCAGCTAAAATCTGATGCAATTTCCAGATCCTCAATTCCTTTTTTTACCGGATTGTCAGTGGTGTTGTCAGTCACATCCAATCTTTTCTCACAAGACGTAAATATGAAAAGTAATGAAATCAGAAAGTAAGTAAATATCCCTCTCATAACTTTGAAATATGGACAACCGTTGATGAAAAGGCTTTCATCCGGTCATCTGATTAATAAATGATAATAACTGCTCCTCGTATCAGATAAACCTCAAAACTAGGTGAAAGGGTCATTGAAGATTGCTAAATATATGTTATTAATTTGTTAAAGATCTGTATGCCAATGTTAAATAGGGTTTCGTGAAGAGGAGTTTGAGTGTTGTTTGTCCTTAAGGAATATCTGTATTTCGCTTTTTCATGCCACCACTTAAAACTAAAAAGATTGCAAACAGCCAATAAGTAGTAACAACAGCAAGATAAGGCCCTCCAAGTTTTGAGTCAATCTGGAACATAGTGATAAGCCCAGGACTGATAGGTAACTGAGAATCGAGAGGCATAAACCTGACAAAAGCCAGATAGCTGTTGGATATGGCGTGGAATGCCACGGCTACTATCATGCTTCCTCCTGAGCGGTTATAAATCCATGTGAAAATGATGGTCCAAGGAATGATAAACGCCAGAGCATAAATCATCGGTACGTTATGTATGCCTTGTCCGAGCCAGTAGGTGGGCAGGTGCCAAAAGAAATGTGCTGTTGCCAGGATAAGGCTGGCTTTGAGTGGTGAGAATTTTTTCTGTAGTCGAGGCAGCGCAAAGCCCCGCCAGCCCAGCTCTTCGCCAAACCCGGCAATCAGAAAGGAAGACAGGGTCGTGGAAACAGAAAACCAGAAAAACGGGTTATACTCAGCGAAAGCTACCTGCCACAGACTTCTGCCCACATAATGAACTATCCCCGGAAGGGTAAGCAAAAGTAGCCATGTGAGCCAGCCAAACTTCCATCTCTTAAATCGGCCAAAGAGGGTTGCCACACCTCTTTTTCCTGAATACCGATAGTTGAGGTACACAGAGGCCAGGCTGGGGCCGTAAATCCCAAGAAGGATGACCGGCATGAAACCCGAAAAATATCCGAGGGCAAACATCGTCCATGAAAAAAGGTAGGTAATCCCGAAAAAGGTAAACGTGACCCTCACAGGCTGGTTGATATTATCATTCATACGTAAGTATATATTTCGTTATGACCTGTTAGATGAGAAAAATAGGAGGTGGTTACACCAATGCGTGCAAATTAACATTGGGTGTTGGATTGATTTTTCGCGTAAATCGTGAACAGAAGGGGGAAAGGAAAAAGGGAAAATGGAGGAAGGAATGGTTCGCACCGGCAAGGAAAAACGATATCACCAAAAACTTTGCGTCTTTAGCCTCAACCCCTTCGCGCCCTCAGCGTGGAGAATAAAATCATACTAAGAAATTTCCACGCAAAGTACGCAAAACGAAAGAAACGCAAAGCATGCAGAGAATTCCTTATCTCCATTGAGGAGAGAGCCTGTCCCGTGAAACGGGAGAGGTAGGGGGTGAGGTGAAATAACGCATGAATAAATTACAACACCCACAAAAATAGAAAATGAACACATTACCAAAAACTTTGCGTCTTCAGCGTGGATCATTTTGCACCCTCTGTGTGGAAGATAAAACCGTTCAAAAAAGTTTCCACGCAAAATGCGCAAAACTAAAGAAACGCAAAGCACGCAAAAATTGGCTTTAAAGATTGGATAGGATAAAACAACTTGGGATTATAACCACAGCTGTTTTACCTAAAAAGCGATTTATCTGAATGCAGCGCTTTCTCGAATCCCGAGCGCAAATCAGCAAAGACATCCTTCACTTTGTTGATTTTGTCGGCCTTGAAGGCGTTGCTTCCCGCGAAGGCATAGCCGTTTTTCATGTTTCCCTTGTAAGCCTGGTAAAGGGCATTGATAATGCAGTACGGACTTTTTTCCACTTTACAGGATTTGATGCACTGGAACGGACAGCTTTTCGGCGATTTCAATCCTTGCTTCACCTTGTCGATAAAGCTGTTGTATATAGCTCTTCCAGGCATTCCTACCGGACTTTGAATTATTTTGATGTTCTCTTCAGTAGCCTGCACATAAGCATCTTTAAATCCGGCCGAAGCATCACATTCTTCAGTAGTTACAAAACGGCTGCCCAGCTGCACGCCACTGGCGCCCAGCTTCATAATCTGATAAGCATCATCACCACTGTAAATTCCTCCGGCGGCAATAACAGGGATCGCTTTCTGATATTTTTGCTCAAGGTCACCCGCTTCTTTAACCACCTGCGGAACGATTGTTTCGAGCGCATGGCCTTCATCTGTAATTTGTTCGTTTTTAAATCCGAGGTGCCCTCCGGCCTTAGGGCCTTCCACCACAAAAGCATCCGGAAGATAATCATAGCGCGCTTTCCACTTGGCAGCTATCAGTCGGGCTGCTTTACCCGACGACACAATCGGCACCAGCCGAGTGATGCTGTCGGTATTCAAAAACTTAGGTAAATCGAGCGGGAGCCCGGCGCCGGCAAAAATAATATCAGCCTTTTCCTGGATGGAGGTGCGCACCATATCCTCAAAATTGGTCATGGCCGACATGATATTGACCCCGATAATGCCCTGGGTTTTTTCCTTGGCCTTGCGGAGTTCTTCTTTCAGCCCTTCAATGCTGGCTTCAACATAGTTTCTCGACAGGTCGCGATAAAGCAGCCCCAGCCCGGCACTTGAGATTACACCCACACCGCCTTCGTTGGCTACTGCTGAGGCCAGGCCTGAGAGGGAGATGCCCACACCCATGCCGCCTTGTATAATTGGAACGGAGATTTTTAGCCCTCCGATTGAAAATTCTTTCATCGGTTCGTTTTTTTGAAACAGTTCACCGAGCCTTTTATCTCTCCGTGTTCTCCTCGTTGTTACAGGATAATCCTGATTTTTTCATTAATACGAGTGCCAAAGGTACGGCATGTTTATCAAAAAAATATATAAAAGATTGAATGTGTATGTTAAGTTTGAGATCGAAATTGTTATCAGGATTGTAAATGCCCCAAAACCAATATGGTATTTGAGGCACTTCTTCTCCTGTAAATCCAAAAGGATTATTTATTTCAGCACCTCCGGATTGACGGCAAAAGGAATCTCACCATTGTCGAAATACGAGATAATGTTCCTGGCGGCCATCTCCGACATTTTGGTGCGGGCTTCGATAGTGCCTGAGCCGATA
>JAASSU010000309.1 GCA_021767705.1 Bacteroidota bacterium
GGTGATCGGGCCCATGGCCCTCGGGCTTCAGATGGTTTGGTTCGCGCTTTGATAGTGCTCAATTGTTGCAAAAAGCCGCAAATTCACTGTCGACCGGGATAATGCTTCGGAGCGTTATCGCATTATTCGAATGTCCGCTTTGCGACCGACCCGCGCTAAACAAATGCGAACATTCGGGCTAGGTCTTTCTGACATTGCCTCCCAGCTAATCACAGCGATTTCATCCAGAGCAATTGCCGGAGCAAATTGCAGGCGTTGAATAGGAGAGTCAACGCGCCGATGAAGAGGCTCTTCTGGAGCTTGAGAACTGAATGAATACCGGCCTTGGGATACCGGAATCTCCCTGGGGCCAAAAAAAGTTGGTGGTTATCTGATGTATTGCTACAACGGGCAACGACCTCATGCGTTCAACGGTGGTATTTCCCCCATCGCGGCTGAAAAAAACCTTAAGATAGGGTCTCGAATTGGTTGAACACAACAGAGCTTCTTTACGCGCCTTTTCAGCTTTGCCCCAATAGTGTTGAAACTTCCGTTCTTAATAACCGGGGATGGGCAAGGGTCTGCTTTAAGGCCTGCCAAAAGTCTTCGTTGGAGGACTGATATGAGATTTTTGTGAGGCGGGGTCAAATCAGCGCCAGTGTGCCTGAACGCTGTTAGATGCATAGCTTTGACATTCATAAAAAGATTGCCTAAGCTTAATCTACCTCCGTAACGCTCGGATCGATACGGCAAGAATTAAGCCGTTGATGGTGATTACTAAAAGGATTTTGCATGAATAATAAATTTTTCGCGTTACTGTTAGCCACCTCTTTTGCATCTCCATGTCTTCCAGCTAGTTCAAATACTCTCGATGTAACCGCTTGCGGCACTCGGGGAGCCACTATAGTTTTGCAGAGAGCAAACGGTAAGTGGCTTGGTGTATCGGCTATGACTGATTCAGGGAAAATATTGGATTTCCCGCCAAGAAAAGTAAAGGAACTCGGGACACTGGGAATTGGATCCCATAAAGTAACCTTTGGCGGTTCTTCTTCGGTCGAGCAAGTCCGAGCGTCGACGTGGTCAAACTTCAACGATAAAACTGGCCTAATGGAGGAGCGCCTAGATGACACTGGCTGGGTTGACTGCTAGAGCTTTCTCACGCTCTAGCGAATTCACTAATCCTTATATTGTAAAGTGATTCTTTGGTTTGCCTCAGCTTTTGATGATATGTCGATTAATCCACTGCTTTGATCTGGGCAATGACGTGTCTATAAATCCGTGTTTTAACCCCATTATCTGAGATTGATGATGAAATTTTTCAATGGATTCCTATTTACATTAATCATGGCTATGGGTGTGGCTTCGGGTTACTTATGGGGTTATAAAAGTAATGATCAAGATCGTACGAGCGTGCGGGTTGATGATAAGAGTGCGACCATTTGTGAGAGCTCGAATGATCTATCAAATACAGAAATAATAAATCAGGCTACACGTGAAGACCTTTCCGAGGCCAAAAGGCCTAAGCTAGTGGATTCAACTGCATCGCCAATAGAAAATAAAAAAGCAAGTTTCGTTATCTCAAAATTATATTTAGAAAATGCTTCGAAAGAAGATTTGGTATTTGTTTTGCAAAACCTCGTCAATTATAGAGCGGATGACTTTCAGAGTATTCCCAACATCAAATCACATGCTGAAGGGCTTATAGATATATACCATAAAAATCTTGATGGAGCGCAAAACGAAGGACTAACTTTTTCATCAGGAATATTGGCTGACAGCTTTACCCCCAAAAATCCTACTCATGAATATTTTTCTGGAACAACAAACAAGATATTCACGTGGTTTGAAAACCCGCAAAAAAAACCGATTTTGGTCAAGTGGAGGAAAAAAGGCGAACAGCAGCCATTGCTGTTTAAAAAATTTGATGCGGATGGCAGAACCAAACAAAATGTTTGGTTTCAGCCTGATAAAGGATGGAAGAAAGGTGAGTATGTGGTTGAAGTGTATGATGCTTACAGTTTGGAGAATATCGGGTACGATAGATTTAAAGTTAGATAAATAAAAAACGAGGTCGAGGAATGCTTTTTTATAAAATCTCCAAAGCACTTATTCTCTCTGGAATGTTTGTTTCTATTTACGGATGCGGTGGTTCCTCTGAGGGAAGTTCGGGAAGCTCATCAGGCTCCGTAAACGAAGATTCAGGAAATAAAAATAGTATCACCACCGAAATTTGCCAATATAATTTTAACACGAAAAACGGTAATCAATTTGGCGGCAATACTTGCGCGCTCACAGCAAGCGAGTGTCGCCAAGAAGCTAGAAATTTTGCTACACGCATCGATGCTGAAATAGATGGAGAAATATCTATCACTTTTTTTGATGATTTGTTTTGTGAATATGAGCGTTAAAGGTGGGTAGCAGTATGAGGATTGTTTTTCTCATTTCGATTTTGTTGTTGACGTTCACGCCGGCACACGCTCAATTTACCAGTATAGACTTAAAGGATGGAAATGGGTTTGTCCAAGTAAATGCGCCCGGTAGTGCGGCCGTTTATATAGATGGTGAAAAAGTTGGATCTGTAACGGAGGGCACAGAAGGGATCATTATTGAGAACGTAGAGGAAGGCATTCGTATTGTCCGAGTAGTGGTCCCTGGTTTTGAGCCAAGCTCCTGGCCTGTTGAGGTTTTTGCTGGAAAGGTAGCGATGGTTGAAGTTGATCAGACGCCTCCAGGATCTGAAGGTCAGACAAATCGTGATCGCTTAGATAGCGCCAAAGAATATGCCGAGTCGAAGCTAAGCACTATTAAACTGAATCAAATACGGCAACAGATGGAGGACCAAAATAGTAAAGAAGAAACTGGTGGCTGGGGAGCATACTGGAACCAAGGATTCAGAAGGAAAGATAGAAATCCTAATGACTACGATGAATGGGTCACAACTAGCTCGCCAAAATATATAGAACTGGAGTTGCTGGGTGAAGATGGTCGGCGACATAGGTTAAGAGTCGAGAGAACGCAAAAAATGCAGTCTTATTTTTGGGATAGTGGCGGTTTCGTTTCAGCGGACTTTCGTTATGCATATGATTGGACTGCGGAGTTCAAATTCTTTATGAATGACAGGCTTTTTCATGAATTCACGTGCAGTTCTTCCCGGCGATCTGCCAGTCATGACCAAGTGCTTCGAACAGCAAGAAACTCGTCTATAAGTACTGAGGAAATGGAATTTGATAAATCTGTGTATCCCGTCAGGATTACCATAAAAAGAGTAAAGCTTCCCTTCCATGGAGATCGTACTACCAATAAGCAAATGCGAGAGGGTTGTCAATTTGAAATAAAAACTCATCCTTTAAGTTTTTAAGTACATTTATTTTAAACTTGTAGAATCTCCTCATTTTTGATTCCATTTTTTATTTTATTTTATTTTTATTTTTGATTGGTGAAAATGCATTTATTTAAATATTCGGGTAACCTAAAACTAAGACTTTTGCACTCAGATAAAATTTTCAAATACTTTAGGCAGAGCAATGTAATGCGCCGAGTACGATTGAAAGCTTTGTTAACTGTTTACTACGTCTTTGCCTGGGTCAATTCCTAGGTCACGAAGTTCACGCTCTTGGACTTACCCCGGTCCAGATTGGTCGAAAGATGCACACCCGAATATTCGCTTTGCGACCGGAGCGTGCTTTTGCGTTCACGTCTACACGTTGTCCGAGAGGGCTAAGAATCGATTGCGAGCCTGCGCGTAAGAAAAGGCGACGAATTCCAGTGATATTTGCAGAGAACCGGAC
>JAASSU010000310.1 GCA_021767705.1 Bacteroidota bacterium
TAACCGCCGGGCTCACCTTCCAGGAAATAAATTTCATAATCGAGCTCCCATGCATACTCTCTTAAAGAGAATCCTTTATAAAAAACTCCATCGTAATACATGGTGTAGAAACCAGGCCGTGCCCTGTAATATTCATCCCAATAAAAATATTCTGGAATTGAACCTGTGCCGGCATCAATATAATCTGGTTCATCACCTGTATAGGTAAGTGCCAGGTATGAACGGCCATCGAGGCCGTCGTATCCTACTGTTTCGCAAGAAGTGAGAAGCAGACCACCAATTGCAAACATAAGAGCAGCAATGGATGTGGTTTTTCTGAATTTATTCTTTAAGCGTTTCATAATTCTTGTTTTAAAGCATTCAACAATTAAAACAAGGGCCCTTTGATTTTCAATTATCAAATGATATGCCAAAATTTGTTGATAAATTCTATAAAACAATTAAAAAACTGATTATGAAATGATAACAATTTACACCCCTCTGTATCCTAACAAAAACGGGAGAAACAGAATTCATCTTTCCCTGATGATTTCTTTTTATCTTTGTTCTCCGATTTTTTGGTACTTATATTAACTATCACAAATACAAGTCTTTAACTTCGGAGAAACAATTTTACTGACAGCAAAAAAATCATGCATTAGCGATATGGACATTGTTAATAATCCGCAATTCAACAAAAGTTTAAAAAAAGGGTATAAGCGCGAAGAAAGAGAGCAGCTGCCATCGCTGGAAAGCGGAAAAATTCCTCCGCAGTCAATTGAAATTGAGCAGGCTGTATTGGGAGCACTTATGCTTGAGCGTAATGCCCTGACTGCGGTTGTTGACATTTTGAAACCTGGTGTTTTTTATAAAGAAGCGCATCAGAAGATTTATGAAGCCATCACCCGCCTCTTTGCCCGTACTGAACCGGTAGATATCCTCACCGTAACCAACGAACTCAAATCACAAGGGGTTCTTGATGAAGTTGGAGGGCCTTATTACATCACCCAGCTGACCAATCGCGTGGCTTCCTCAGCCAATATCGAATATCATGCCCGCATCCTGCTTCAGAAATTCATTCAGCGTGAGCTGATAAGAATTTCAGGAAATGTGATACGTGATGCTTACGAAGACACCACGGATGTTTTTGAATTAATGGATGTTGCAGAACAGGAGCTTTTCAATGTGAGTGAAAACAACTTCCGTCGCGCACATGCCGATATGCAGTCTTTAGTGAGAGAGGCTATCGATGAAATTCAGGCAGCAAAAGATTCTGACGGGCACCTGCGGGGTGTTCCTTCCGGATTTGATGATCTTGATAAGGTAACTGCCGGCTGGCAAAAATCTGACCTTGTGGTATTGGCCGCCCGCCCGGGGATGGGTAAAACCGCTTTTGTTTTGTCAATGGCCCGAAACTCTTCTGTTGATTTTGAAAAACCTATTGCGATTTTCTCACTTGAGATGTCTTCCGTGCAGCTGGTTACCCGACTTATCTCCAGCGAATCGGAAATATCAGGCGAAAAGCTTAGGAAAGGAAACCTGGAGGATTATGAGTGGGAACAGCTAACTAAAAAAGTGGGCCCCCTTCTTGACTCCCCGATGTACATCGATGATACTCCGGCCCTCTCTGTTTTTGAGCTCAGGGCCAAGTGCCGCAGACTGAAAGAACAGCACGACATACAAATGATCGTTATTGACTACATCCAGTTAATGACGGCTGGGATTGACTCGAAAAACGGAAACCGCGAGCAGGAAATCTCAACCATTTCGCGTTCGCTGAAGAGCCTGGCCAAAGAGCTCAATGTTCCGGTCATCGTGTTGTCGCAGCTGAACCGTTCGGTAGAAACCCGCGGCGGCTCCAAGAAACCTCAGCTTTCCGACCTTCGTGAATCGGGTGCGATTGAGCAGGACGCCGATATGGTGCTTTTTATCTATCGTCCCGAGTATTACGGCATTGACCAGGATGAGGATGACAAGCCCACCGCAGGTGTTGCCAAACTGATTATTGCTAAGCACAGAAACGGTGCTCTGGGTGAGATTGATCTCAGGTTCAGGGCAAACTTTGCACGCTTTGAAAACCTGCGATCCGAAGAAAACACCGACTTTGGCGCAGCTCCCATTCAGCCTAATCAGGATTTTGACCAGCAAACGGTTACCGTGCGCTCAAGGATGGACGAGCTGGATGACAATACCGATTTTGATGTCGGTGATATATCAAAGGATTCTGATGATTCCATGCCATTTTAAAATAGACAATTATGCTCAGAACAATTATAATCTCATTTGCTTTATTTATTAGTCTGAATGCTTTTTCGGCACGGATTCTTATCCCTATGGATGAATCGCAGAAAAACCATCTTAAAGCATATGGCATTGCTTATTGGACGCTGGAGCGGGAGGTAGAAATCACCTGGTTGCTCAACCACAGGGGCGGAAGCTTTATGATGAAGTATCATGATGAAATAAAGGAAGAGTGCGTCATCAGAGGGGTTAGCTACGAAGTTATTGCCGATGTACAATCGACCACTCTGCTTCAGCAAATTAGTTCTCCTTCAGTAAACAAAGATGCCATAAAGCTCCAGGAAGCACCGCGCATCGCGGTTTATTCGCCTAAAAACAAGCAGCCGTGGGACGATGCTGTTACTTTAGTGCTTACCTATGCCGAAATCCCTTACGATGTGGTATATGATCCGGAAGTTTTAGAGGGTGTTTTGCCCACCTACGATTGGCTTCACTTGCACCATGAAGATTTCACCGGGCAATACGGAAAATTCTGGAGTGCCTACAAAAATGTTAGCTGGTACCAGGAAAATGTACGCCATAACGAGGAGCTGGCCAGGCAACTCGGCTATTCGAAAGTATCGCAGCTGAAGCTGGCTGTAGCCAAGAAAATCCGCGATTTCGTATCGGGAGGTGGCTATATGTTTTCGATGTGCTCGGCCCCCGATAGCTTTGATGTGGCCCTGGCTGCCGACGGAGTGGATATCTGCGATGTGATGTTTGACGGGGATCCGATAGAGCCCAATGCGCAAGAGAAACTGAACTATGACAATTGTTTTGCATTTACGGATTTCACTATCAGCACAAATCCTAATGAATATGAAATCTCGAGTATTGATGCCACGGATGATCGCCAGGTGAGGCCGGAAACCGATTATTTTAAGCTGTTTGATTTTTCGGCTAAATGGGATCCTGTGCCCACCATGCTTTGTCAGAACCATGAAAATCTGATTAAGGGATTCATGGGCCAAACCACGTCATTTGCGAAACAATACCTTAAACCGGAAGTGGTAATTATGGGCGAAAACAAAAAGCTCAGGGAAGTGCGCTACATCCATGGCGATTATGGCAATGGCACCTGGACTTATCTCGGAGGTCATGATCCGGAAGATTACCGGCATTTTATCGGAGATCCTCCTACCGACCTCAACCTGCATCCAAACTCCGCAGGGTACAGGCTCATCTTAAACAATGTGCTTTTTCCGGCAGCAAAAAAGAAAAAGAGAAAAACGTAATTACAATCCTTTTTGGGAAAGGTATTTGTTGGCTATGTTTATGGTGTATTGGTTTGAACAGCTGTCATTATCAATCAAATTGATGTAGGTGCTGTCACCTGAACTGAACCTCAACCCTATTACTCCTCTGGAAGCCCACTGGCAGCTTACCGAATCAATAATTGTATCCTGGATAGTATAATGATAGGATGTTCCCTGGGTTGAAACACCCGATGCCTCGCCTCCCGTTTTGAACCAAAGATTGTTATAAACTCCGGGGATACCAAA
>JAASSU010000311.1 GCA_021767705.1 Bacteroidota bacterium
CAAGGTGACGGTGGCTTTTGAATCGTTTAATTTCACCACCACCAAAGATGAGCTGGAACCAGCCGAGGCGCCCAAATCCAAAGGCAAGGGCAGTGCTTCGAAAGGTTATCGTACCATCATGGACAACATCAACGCCAAAGCCGCCAGCTTCAGCCGGACACTGGATGTGCGCGGACAAAAAGCCGAGGAGGTGTACACCACCACCCAGCAATACCTCGACGAAGCCCTGCTGTTGGGCATCAACGAGGTGGAGATTGTCCATGGCAAGGGCGAAGGCATCCTGCGATCGGTGGTCCGTGATGTGGTATCTTCCAACCCCGAAGTAAAAGAATACCGCGATCAGCACGCCGACAGCGGCGGCCATGGGGTTACGGTGGTGAGGCTGAAGTGATGTGATTGAACTCCCGCCCGACTGAACAAGGCCAGTCGTTCGGGCGGGCCTTCAGAGTTCTTTTTCCTTCTTCAATGAACATCCCTGCATTGCATACAGGGCTATTCGTATTCAATCCCCTCCGGGGATTTTTTACATCCACCTCAGTATATTAATCGAAAGCTCCAACCCCTAGACATCGGGGTTCAATATGAATAGCCCCGGATGCAATCCGGGTAAAGCGAAAAATATTTAAAGAAAACAACCCTGATAAGGCCTGCCCGAACAGCTGTATTTGGACAGGGGGCGGGGTTGAATAGTTATTCCAGATAATATTGTGCGCTCGTGCCTCCTTCGTGTTCTTTGTGTTTTCTCTTTTCTAACCGCACATCCGGCAAACAAAAGTCAGTTTCCTTTCAACTCTTTCTGCACTTTTTTGGGCAATGTAGCCACCACCAGGTGATAGCTCTCCTCGATCCATTCTTTCAGCAAGTCGTCGTTCACTTCGCGATCCATAATCACCGTATTCCAATGTGTTTTACTCATATGATATCCCGGGAAAACCGTCTGCGAATAGCGCTCGCGCAGTTCCTCTGCCAATTCAGGCCTGCATTTTACATTCACCCGGTCCGACTCTTCGAGGTCGGTGAGTAAAAACATCTTTCCGGCAACTTTAAAAACCAGCGTGGTTTCATCAAACGGAAATCCTTCGGATGTGGATTTAAACGATAAGGCGTATTCTCTGAGTTCTTCGATGTTCATAAAAAATTGCTTTTTAAGTCGGTAAAAATAATAAAAACTAACCCGTCAACCCCCGGTATTTTCACTGAAAAAACTTCTTTTTATTGCCTTTATATGCCTGTATATGTGCTTTTTAAGCATTATTTAAGCATTTTCTTAAACCCCAAAAGCTGTTAGTAAACAGATTGTCCTTATAATTGCAAGCTGTAAAGTTGAAAACAAATTACTGACTATTAATTAAATTTGTTTTAACTTCGGATAAAATAAAACTATCATTAAAAATAGGTTTTTATGTCTTTAAAGGAAAAAACCAGCGACCTGAAAAGACGCATGCAAAGCGCATTGCAAGGGGGTGGCAACAAAGCAATTGAGAAGCAGAAAGGGTCAGGAAAAATGACAGCGCGCGAGCGTATCCTGGCATTGCTCGACTCGAGCTCGTTCCATGAGTATGACTTGTTTGTGGAACACGCAGCCAAAGACTTCGACATGGACAAGAAACATCTTCCGGGCGATGGGGTCATCACCGGTACCGGAAGCATCAGTGGTCATCCTGTTTGCATCTATGCCCAGGACTTTACCGTAGCCGGTGGTTCTTTGGGTTTTATGCATGCCAAGAAGATCACCAAGATTATGGATCACGCCATGCGCCTGAAGGTGCCAATCATCGGCATCAACGACTCTGGTGGTGCGCGTATCCAGGAAGGGGTAAACTCGTTGGCCGGATACGGTGAGATATTTTACCGTAACACCCAGGCATCCGGGGTTATTCCGCAAATCTCCGTGATTCTGGGGCCCTGTGCCGGCGGCGCCGTTTACTCGCCAGCACTTACCGACTTCGTTTTTGTGGTGGATAAAATCTCCAAGATGTTTATCACCGGACCGGAGGTTATCAAAACCGTGTTGGGTGAGGAAATCTCGATGGAAAACCTCGGTGGTGCGCGCGTGCATGCCGAAACAACCGGAAACGCCCATTTCTACGCACAAAGCGAGCATGAGGCTTTCGACCAGATTAAACAACTGATGAGCTTCATCCCCTGGAACAACAAAAACAGGGCGAAGCCTTTCCCGAAGAAAACACCAAAAAGAAAATACAACGTCGACAATATCATCCCTACCGATCCTAAACTTCCTTACGATGTGCGGGACATTATCCGCGGTCTGGTGGATGATTCTGAGTTCCTCGAAATCCAGGAGCTGTTTGCGCCAAACATTGTCATTGGCTTTGCCAGGATGAATGGCCAAACCGTTGGTTTCGTGGCTAACCAGCCGATGGTGCTGGCCGGAGTGCTCGACGTGGACTCGTCGGATAAGGCGGCACGCTTTATCCGCTACTGCAACGCCTTTAACATTCCGCTGGTCACACTGGTAGACCTTCCGGGATACCTGCCGGGCATCGACCAGGAGCATGCCGGAGTAATCCGTCACGGAGCGAAAATTCTTTATGCATATTCAGAAGCTACCGTTCCTAAAATTACGGTTATCCTGCGAAAGGCATACGGCGGAGGGTACATAGCGATGTGTTCGCACCACCTGCGTGCTGACTTCGTTTTTGCATGGCCTACAGCCGAAATTGCGGTGATGGGTCCTGAAGGAGCAGCAAACATTATCTTCCGTAAGGAGATAAAGAATGCTGAAAATCCGGATGAGATGCGCAAGGCCAAAGTGAAAGAGTACAAGAAAAAGTTTGCCAACCCATATGTGGCGGCAGCTTACGGATATATTGATGCAGTGATTGAGCCTGTGGAAACACGCCACTTCATCACACATGCCCTCGATATTTCAAGCGAAAAATCAGAGGTGCGTCCTGAGAAAAAGCATGGTATTCCACCATTCTAGAAAATACATTATCCGGGACGGAAATGAAACGCCCCGGATTTTGATTTAACCAGAAAAATGATAATCATGAGCATTGAAGATATTCCAAAAGAAGAGTTTCATGACTTTGTGGTGGAGAGTTTTAAATACAAAACCCTCCATAGCAACAAGTTTAAGCAACGTAAACATTATGTACCCACCGATAAAAACAAGCAGTACGCTGTTTTGCCGGGCGTCATCAAGGAAGTGAGGGTAAAAGAAGGCGATAAGGTTGAGCTGACCGATGATATCATGGTGTTTGAAGCGATGAAAATGAATAACGTGGTTTTAGCCACCGGCGAGGGCATTGTAAAAAAGGTTCACGTAAAAATTGGTGATCCCATTTTTAAGAATCAATTGCTTATAGAGTACGGGCCGGAGTAAACCCAAAGAAAACCAATAAAAAAGCCACCGGGAAATTGATATCAATTTATTCCGGTGGCTTTTTCGTTCATTGGCTGTTTCTATTTCTGATGAAACAACTGATTATACGCTTCAATGACCTCAATAATATTTTCCCTCCCGGTGCATTTTTTTGAGGAGGTAATGAGCATTGGAGGGAGTTCCTCCCATGATTTCAGCAACTCCGATTTGTAAATCTCCAGGTTGCGCTCAAATTCACTGGGTTTGAGCTTATCAATTTTGGTGAACACAATGGTAAAAGGAATTTGATTCAACGCCAGGTTTTCCATAAAAACCAAATCGAGCTGCTGTGGTTTGATGCGGCTGTCGACCAAAACAAAGGTGTTCATCAGGTTTTGCCTTCCGATGAGGTAGTTGCTGATCATTTCGTCC
>JAASSU010000065.1 GCA_021767705.1 Bacteroidota bacterium
CCTTCAAAAGGTTTCAGGTTTTCAATGACTTTTTCGTTTTCGTCATACTTTGCCAGGAAGACTTTATCCATCCATTCCATATTTCGGCTTTCGTTGAATTTCAGGACGAAAGCCTTTTCTCCATTTACTTCAGCCACTCCTAACAAGGAGGTTTTTCCTGCTGAAGATGTTTGTGTGATATAGCGCGACGGGCGGCTAATGGAAGGCAGTGAACGGTACACTTTCTGGAAGACGCGGTCCATATCGGCCAGTGGCACGGCAAAGTAGTGGTGCTCGCCGGTGGGGCGGGCACAGTACATCGAGTGGAAGCCCATACCCACCATGGACATGGCGTTGCCAAGGTCAATCCAGTTTTGAGCAGATTTGTCAACGTTGACTTTCCCATCATCATCCGTAAACAAGCTAATGTGGTTCATTACCGGGCTCTGGCTTTTCAGAGTCAGTCCGTAAGACTTTAATCTTCTGATAGCTGCAATGGTGCTGATGTTGAGCACTTCGCGAGGTGTGGAGAAGTGCGACATGAAGGCCACCTGGATGCCGTTATCCGTGAGCTTTCTGAATAAATTCAGGATTCTTTCATAATCTTTCGACAGAATCAGTTCCGGTTGATATGACAGTACGCGTGTCCCCAGACGTACCGTTTTAACATGTGCTAATTCAGGATCATCGATGACAGGCAGCAGGTATTCTTCCAAGCGGTCGGCAGGCATGTACCCTGCATCACCACCAGTGATAAGGATATCCGTAATTTCCTTGTGTTTCTTGATATATTCATGAACGGGCTTTGACTTATCCTGGATAAACATGTCCTCATCGCCACGCACTTGCGCATGACGGAAACAGTAGGTACAAAAAGCGAAACAGCTTTGTGTGGTTTTATCAAAAATCAGGTTTACATGCGGATATTTGTGCTGTCCACCTTCGATAATTTCCAGGTTGCCATCTTCATCTTCATACCATGGTTTGTTCAATAGCTGTTTGCCATCGTGGGGGTTGGTGCTCTCGAGGTGATCTTTTACCACTTTTTTCTTTGCCTCCTCGTCGGGAGCATTCATGTAGGCTTGTACCACCTCTTCCTTTATCATTCCGGGTTGCGGAAAAGTAAGCTGGAAGAGCGAGTCCTTGGCAAAGTTATTCCAGTCGATAGCGTTGAGCACGTGCTTGGTGACCATAAAGCGGTACACATCGATAAACAGCTCACGCTCGGCAATGTATCCGATGTCAATCCCGTTGTTGTTCAGGACTTCAACAATTTCTCTAAAACCTTTTTTTCCGGCATATTTATCCTTGCCCTTGAACATAAAATCGGAGGCTCTGAAAATCCCTGATACTTTGGGAAATGCGTTATGCAAACGATTGAGTAATCCGAGCGGCAAAAGATTTTCTTTCTCGATTACAGACTTAATCTCATCTGTGTACTCATAATGATTAATCATATCCTGCAAGTCAGGAGTAGTATGAGTCATTTTATCTACAACAGGTTCCATATGTTTATTTGTTTGTTTTTTAGTTAACAGCTTACCAGGACGCAACAGATGATCCTTTTTAGGTGCCACCTGTTTGATTCCTGATTTCAGTTGACAAATTTATAATAATTCGTCCAATGTATTAATGAAATGTGAATTTAAAACCAATGTAAACAGCGAGCTTATCCCCATTTTAAATAGCAGTGAAACAGGTATATTGGTTAAAAAATTTTGAATAAAAATTGAATTAGTTTTGTCTGTATGAAAAATTACTTTATCTGCAATCATTGGGTTTTGTTAAGAAATGTCTTAAGAAACACAATATGTGTATTTGTGTATGCAGTAATAGTTTTTACTACATTTGTGATGATTATTTAGAAACGGATTATTTTTAAGCATGCGTTTTTGAAAGCGTATCAGCACTTTTCCTCAACAATCATTGTAAAAATCCGTTTTGTTAATTAAATTTGTTACGATATGGAACTAATATTTGAAAACAATAATAAAACTAAAAAAAACACAAAACCTAATTTATACAGGTATTGGGAGGACTCCCTTTTTGATGATTTTTATTCTGATTATTATGATAAGATGTCATCGAAAGAATTAGATAAAGAGTTTTCAAAAGAGATAAAATACCTTACTAATTTATTGAAAAGGTTGTCTGATTCTGAACGAAAGGCGTTTATTGAGATTTTATCAAAATATTTAGAGTTTTACATTGACCAAAAGGTGGAAAAAGAAATCGATAGATCGTTATTTAAAGTTTTAAACTTCTGATGAGCGAAGAAAACAAAAGAAAAAGCGGTAGTGATTCTACAGAGAAAAATGAATCACAAGAGGCGTCTGAGGAAAGGCACTCTGAGAAAAGCGATGTAATACCAGATGAAATACTTGAATCTATACCAGAAGAAGAAAGAGGTAAAGTTGCCAGCGTGATTAAGCAGACAATGATCTCTGGTGTTATGAGAAAAAATAACCCCATTGCAGAAAAGATAACTTCGGATCATATTGGTCGATTGATAGACAAATCTGACGAGCAAGACCAGCGAGATAGAAAAGAAAGAAAAAGCGAAAGAAATTATAATCTTGTTTTGCTTATAATAGGCTTAGTATTTGTTGGATTCTTAATTGTTTTCTTACAAACAAATCAAGAATTGTTATTAAAAATTGTCATAGCTATTGTTTCCTTTATTGGAGGATTAGGATTTGGCAGAACTACATTCAAAAATCAAGAATAGTTTTTACTAACAACTTGTTTCTTTAGGCATAGAATAATAAGATACCTAAGCCCTTCTAAATGTCTTTTTGAAGCATCCCTGTTTTTTGAATAATATCATCGGTAATGGCGTGCACTGATATCGTTGCACCGCTGATGGCGTCGATGTTTTTGCTTACTTGCAGTTCTTTTTCACCCTTGTAGCCCTCAAACTGCCTGAGCCATCCACGCGAAGTAATTTCATAACCATGTGTGGCTTCGTAATTGAAGACTTTTACCTCTTCGACTTGTCCATTTTTGTTAAACAGAATAAAATAGTCGAAATACTCTGAGTCGAAGCGATCACCGCGTTCAGGGCCGGAGACCGAACAGCCGCCTGCACGGCAACTGTTCACTCTTCCGACATAGATATATCTTATTTGACTATTTTTTTCGGGGACTTTAAAGAACTTTCCTGATATTTTATCTTCCCCTCCGTTAAACACCTGGATGTCCATCTCCTGAAGGTTTTTAAATTCAGTGGCATCCGCCTTTCTCAGGCTGCGATTCAGTTGCCTGTTGTCATATTCAATCTGCTCCTGTCCGATGGTCGGAATGCTTATCACCAAAAGAAATAATAAGAAATATCTTCTAAACATAATTCATTAGATTTTAAAACATGACACCAAATCCGGCATTGAAAGTAGTGCTGTATTCATCCGAAGCACCGTCTTTGATGAACTGCATGTCAGCTTTCAAAACTGCTCCTTTGTCAAGGTACAACGACAGACCTGTTGTGATGATATCGCGCTGATAAGCATTGTTGGCAGCAATGTTGGCCGGTACTGAGCGGTGAGTGTCGAAGTTGGAATACCTCACGAAAGGAATGAGCTGCTTTTCGCTTTGTGTGCTTCTCAATACGTTGTATCCCAAGTCGATGTAATATCCAAACATTTCGCTTCCCAGGTCGCCGCCACCTTTATTGGCAGTAAACTCATTGTATTCCTCAGTATTTGAGAGGCTGGTGTAATAAAGCTGTGCTGCTACTTTCCATCCTTTCATGGAGTAACGGGCATCAGCGCCAAGCATTGAAATGCCTACGACTGAAGAATCGGCAGTAGCCATTGCGATATCATCATCTTTTGCGATGCCATCGTAGAGGGTACTTTGTGTTTTCCCAAAATATCCGGCAAGGCCCAGGTTCAGTCCGCGAATACCGAAGTATTCCACTTTAGCCGCCAGGTTCGGGGCACTTACAAACGATTCGGCCGCTTTCTGGCGTCCGCCGCGCAGTCCGTCGACACCACCAATTTGCGCTTCTCCATCAAAACTGTTAAAGCCATTCATCATATACACCTGGTATTTTAGTGATGCAGGCAAAACCAATCCGTAGAAACCGACACCAATCTCACGCCAGGTAGAAGGTACGATGTCATGATCAAGTACCGGGCGCTCCACGCCATGAAAAACGGTAGGCTCATGATACTCGTTTACGATACCCATTGGGGTGAGAATCAGACCGGCACGAAGGTTCATAAAATCGTTGAGCTCGTATTGCAGGAAAGCCTGCTCTACGTAGATTTCCTTCACGTGTTCAAACTCCAGCTCGGTAATAAATTGTGTGCGACCGTTAAACTGGTAACCCATCATCATGATAAAACGGTGAACATCGAGTTTTCCGTTTTCGCGTGTCTCAGAAGAGAGCGGCTGGTTGTAATGCACTCCGCCATAACCACCAATTTTAAGGTTCCCCTTGGTCATGAGGAGTTTTTCAGCACTGTTAAAGTAAACATTGTTCAGGGTGCTGTCGCTCTGCGCAAAGAGCAGAAGCCCTGAGAAAAAAAGCATGCTTGCAAGTAAAATAATTCGCTTCATTTTTAATAGATTTAATTGTTATTGTTCTGATGGCAAAACTACGGAGCTGAAGCATCTGAAAAATACCAACATTTAGGTATTTTGTAATTATGTAGTTTAATACGGGAATAGGGTTTGTTATAAGATTAGTTGCTTATTGGCAGATATGAGAGATCAGGTTCTAAAAAAAGAGCAGCAACTTGCTGCTCTTTCTTGAAATGTAGTTAATTACAGGCTATTCTTTCCGGTCATACTTGCAGCATCCGGGCAAACCTTCATAGGTTTCGTCTTCGGCCTTCACCATTTCGGTGTCGTGACCCGCTTTGGCAATGGCTTTGTGGATTTCCTTGACCTCCACTTTGGAGGCATCGTACTCCACCAGAATCATTTTGGTATCTTTGTTCCAGTCGGCTGACGCCACGCCATCGACATTTTCGGCTGCTTTTTCGATGCGGCTTTCGCACATGCCACAGTTTCCATACACTTTAAACTTCTCTTTTTCGCCTCCGGCAAAGGCCATGAGTCCTGCGAAAAAGAATACTACTACTGATAAAAACGCTTTCTTATTCATAATATTAATTTTTGATGATACAATAATTTTTGTTTACTATGTCCTATTAGTTTAGTTGGCAACAGGCAGTTTGCAGTTGGCAAGAGATCAAAAAAATTGCCAACTGCCAACCGCCTTTTGCCAACTTCTTTATTCGATTTTCTCCCTCACTTCCCCGCATTTAAGCATCATTTCGCCGTAATACGGATTTCTGATGGCCTCTTCATCACTAAACCAGTAAGCGCCCTGGTCGTTGTTTGCCATGGGGCAATACTGGTAATAAGTTTTAACGCCATCTAAACCAAAGGAGTTCACTGCCTTGTAGAAACTGTTGTTAAAAGTCACAAACGCTTTACGTTGTTTCCCAAGGTCTTCGCTGCCTGCAATAGCTTTTAAATCCTTTTTTAGCGATTCACCCAGGTCCATCCAAAGCATATGGGCATCTCCTTCAAGGAGCTTCATGTCAACCTCTTTCAACCTGTTTAAGGTTTCACTGGCAGTGTTCTTCGCTTCGGTGGCATCTGAGGCGACCAAAGCATCTTTCATCGGTAGATAGGCCTTATAAACTTCTGTAAGTTGCTTTTTAAATTGAGGATCTATATCCGATTTCTTAACATTTGCCTGATGCTCCTCATGCGATTCTTCGCCCCCGGTGTTTTGACCGCCATGATTATGGCCTGTAGCCGGCTTTCCCCCTTCAGCATTCATCATGCTGGGTTTTCCGGCGAGCTGGGCGGCGGCATCAATTTTAAATACGCCGTTGGTAACCACTTCCTCTCCTTCTGAGAGGCCTTCAAGCACTACATAGGCATTGCTTGTTTCCGGGCCCAACTCAATTTGACGATGCTCAAAAACAGGACGATCAGCATTGGGGTCTTTCACATAAACCACAGCGCGTTTTCCGGTCCAAAGCACTGCCGTTTTTGGGATTAACAGTTGCTCATTTTCATTGCCCGCAGTTGAGTATAGCTTACCCTGAGCGAACATCCCCGGCTTAATCTGTCGTTTTTCATTATTTACTTCAACACGGACTTTAACTACCCGGCTTTGTTCGGTGATGAAGGGGTCGATATAGTTTACTTCGCCCTCAAAATCCCTGCCCGGCAGCGCCCTGATTTCAAATTTCACTTTGTCTCCACGACTGATCCATGGCAGGTCGCTTTCGTAAGCATCGAACATCACCCATACCTTCGATAAATCAGTGACCTGGAACAGGCGTTGTCCCTCCTTAACGTAATCGCCCACACTGACATTGCGGTGCATGACCGTACCTGCAATCGGGCTGCGAACATCGAAATAGACTATAGGCTCATCCTGTTTCAGAATCCTGTCTATTTGGTCATCGCTTAAATCCCAAAGCTTTAACTTCGATTTTGCGGCCCTAAACAAGGGTGAATCTTTTCCGCTTTGGCGTGATGCTTCCAGCAATTCGCGCTGTGCCGTTACCAGGTTCGGAGAATAGATCGTTGCCAACTTTTGGCCTTTGTTGACCTGCTGGCCGGTAAAGCTGATATACAGCTTTTCGATACGTCCGCCAAACCTTGCCGTCAGACGTGATTTCAGGCGCTCATCAGCATCGACTTTTCCTTGCAGATATAGCGTTTTCAACGGTGTACTCCTTTTAACCCCGGTCGTTTGAATGTCGGCCAGCTTCATAGCAGCCTCCGTCATCTGAATATCGTCCGGATCGATAGACTCACCTCCTGAGCCTGTCTCCGACAATGGGATTAAATCCATCCCACAGATAGGGCACTGCCCGGGTTCATCTTGCTTGATTTGCGGGTGCATGGAGCAGGTCCAGGTCTGGTCTTTATCTTTTTCATGACTGTGATCATGCTCTGATGTGCCGACTGCTTGACTTTTTGGTGTGTTGATATTTTGATGTGTTGATGTGCTGATTAAGATTCCAACCAGGATGCCAATTACCAAAACACCTAAAAAGTATTTATAATTTGATTTTATATTTTCGATTATCTTTTTCATTTTCAATTATATTTTTGACCTTGATATAATTCTGTTTAATAACTTATTGATAGATAGCAATAAACCTTCGAAGATCTATTTCCCCATCAGGTAATGAATAAAGGAAATTGCTGATTGCTGATCGGTTCTGGCTTTTTCCAACTCCAGCTTATATTTCAGTAGCTTGCGTTCCATACGCAAAATTTCTTCAAAAGCCACTTTATTGTTGGCATACTGTGTTTTCAAAATTTCGAGCGACTGATTGGCAAGATTTTCTTGCTCCCTGAACAGCGTGACCCTGCGCTTTGCGTCTTCATAGTCGCGCCATCCCATCGAAAACTGGCTTTGCAACCTATTATCAGTTTCTTCTCTCTGCAAGTACCTGGCTGTTTTGAGATGGATAACTTCTTTAACTTTCGCTTTGTATTTATTTCTGTAAAGCGGAATCGTCATCCCGATTTTTGGGAAAACGAAAGCATCCTTCCCTTGCAGGTTCATGTCTCCTTGCCCAATCACAGCATAACCAAGTCCCACCGAAAAGCTCGGTTTGCCGGCTTTTTCAGCGATTTCTTCCTGATAATTCAATGCTTCCGATTGAAAATCCAGGCTTAAAAGCTGATGGTTTTGTTCAGTGATGCTGTCACTGATGGCTTGTCTGTTCAGGCTTAACTCAGTATTCCATAGGGTATCAGGGATATCTACCGGTGTGGTCATCTCCCTGTTCAGTAAATTATTAAATATCGCTGCAAGCGTCACTTGCTGGTCACGTAAAAAAGCCAGCCTGTTCTCCAGATCGCCTTGCTCCATTTCTAATCTGTAATTATCAAGCGTGGACGTTTTCCCGGCTTTTATCTTTATCAGTACCAGTTCATCAAAAGTGTCCAGGATATCCAGGTTTCCGCGAGTGATATCTATAGCCTCTTGGTTGAAGTACAGATCGAAATAGGCATCGCGCACTTCTTTCATCAACAGCGATTTCTTTTGTTTGAAGATTTCATATTTGGCTTTGGCACTCTGTGTGGCAGCGTTTTCTTTTGCCTCCAGCGTACCGAACCATGGAAACTTCTGCGAGAGCCCTGCTTTGAATTGTTGCGGCCCCATGCGTGTTTCTATCGGAGCCACAAAATACTCGAAAGCTACCTTAGGGTCGGGGAGGGCGCCCACTTGCGGTACTTCCTCCATGGCTGCCATGTATTCATTAAAGGCAGCTTTCAAGCCCGGATTGTTTTCAGCAGCCACCTCCTGGTATTTCATAAGTGGTTCCTGCGCATCAACCTTAATTACTGATAAAAAGAAAAGTATCGTCAGTAAAATAAATCTAAATCCATTTATTGAATTACTAATTGACTTTAGTCTGATGTATTTATTTTTAGCTCTCATCATTAGCCTCCTTTACACTTTTGTTTTTTGATAGCACTTTTTCCTGCCATATGCTGTAGAGCACCGGCACAACAAATACCGTTAGCACCTGCAGTATCATCCCGCCAAATGTGGGTATGGCCATGGGGACCATAATTCCTGACCCTTTTCCTGTTGAACTAAGCACCGGAATGAGTGCGATGATTGTTGTGGCGGTGGTCATCATGGCCGGACGAATCCTGATACCTCCGGCTTCCACTACCGCGTCGCGCACTTCCTGTATGGTGCCCGGTTTGTTCTTGGCAAAAATCTGCCGCAGGTAGGTGCCAATCAGCACCCCATTGTCGGTGGCGATTCCGAAAAGGGCAATAAATCCGACCCAGACGGCCACACTGAGGTTTACATCACCAATCTGGAACATGTCGCGCATGTTGATGCCAGCCACGTCGAAGTTTAAGAACCACTGTTGGCCGTAGAGCCACAGCACCAAAAATCCTCCGGCGAACGAAATTAGGATTCCGGAAAATATCATCGAAGTGGTGGTTACCGACCTGAACTGGAAATAAAGAATCAGGAAGATGACCAGCAATGAAACAGGAACTACAATCATCAGGCGTTTTGTGGCCCTGACTTGGTTTTTGTAGTCGCCGGCAAACTTATAATTCACCCCTTTCGGGATATCGAGTTCGCCGCTATCTATTTTTTGTTGCAGCAGCGCCTGTGCATTCTCCACCACATCAATTTCGGCAAATCCATCCAGCTTGTCAAATATCACATATCCCACAAGGAAAGTGTCTTCACTCTTAATGACTTGTGGTCCGCGGCGATAGGTCAGCTCTGCCAGTTCACCCAACGGGATTTGCCCGTTCATGGGAGTAGGTATGAGCACTTCCATCAGTTGCTCCGGGCTGTCCCTGAACTCACGTGCATACCGTGCCCTTACAGCAAAGCGCTCACGGCCTTCAACGGTTGTGGTTAGCTCAGTGCCACCCACGGCTGTGCTGATATACTTTTGAAGATCTTCAACCTTCAGGCCATAGCGCGCTATCGCATCGCGATCGATATCAATTTCGAGATAGGGCTTGCCTACCACGCGATCGGCAAAGACCGAGGAGGCTTTTACGCCCTCAACCTCTTTCAGATGATCCTCAATGGCAAAAGCGGTTTTTTCGATGGATTGCAGATCGGGGCCGTACACCTTCAGGCCCATAGGTGCACGCATACCGGTTTGAAGCATGACCAGCCTTGTCTGAATAGGCTGCAGCTTGGGCGCAGAGGTTAGCCCGGGTATTTTCGCGGCATCCACAATGGCTTTCCAGATGTCATCGGCACTTTGAATCTCATCGCGCCACTGCCGGAAATAGTCACCGTCTTTATCAGGAATAAGGTTCGATTTTTCAATAACCCGAAACTCATCTTTTTCAGGATGATAAGTGCTTCCGTCTTTTAACTCAAAAGCCCCCTCGCTGTTCGTTTTAAAGCGCATCCGGTGCCCATCTTCATCCAGGACATATTCCGGCTTGTAGTTGATGACATTCTCATACATCGATACCGGAGCCGGGTCGAGCGCAGAGTTCACACGTCCCCATTTCCCTACAACCTGGTCCACCTCCGGGATGGCATTCACCTTTTTGTCAAGTAAGGCAATCACTTCAAGGTTTTCTTCAATTCCCGAGTGCGGCATGGTAGTAGGCATAAGCAAGAAGGAACCTTCATCCAGTGCCGGCATAAACTCTTCTCCCAATCCCGGAAAGGTTTGTTCGATAGACTTATAGGCTGTGGTTTGCTTCACCGAATCCGGCAAGAACCCCAGTATTTTTCCGGTGCCCAGCCAGATAAACAATCCTATAATCACCATGGCCACAGGAAAAGCAAGAAACTTTACTTTGTTGTTCAGGCTCCATCTGAGGATTGCTTTGTAGTAGTGCACCACAACCATCAGAAAACCAAGAATCAGCGTAATAAGGCCAACCACGAAGAGCAGGTTTACTGTAAGGCTGTTTTGTGCACCGAGGGGCAACCACTCTTTGGTGAGGAAGTAAACCACCACGATGAGTGTCAGCCCAATATTTATGTAGTTAATAAAATGTTTTTTCCCCTCCGGCCATTTAAATTCCATTAAGTTGTTAATCCCCAATAAGATGAGAATAACAGGCAGGAAGGAGCTGAAGTAAAACATCATTACCACACCTCCAGCGGTTAGCAATCCACTGAAAATTTGCTTTATTCGTTTTTTGTCGAAACGAATAGAGAATAGCAAGTGTGCCAGTGTAGGAATGATTATCAGACCGATTATTAGTGCGGCTATCATGGCAAATGTTTTTGTAAACGCCAGGGGTTTAAAAAGTTTTCCTTCGGCGGCTTCCATGGTGAACACAGGCAGGAAGCTGATGATGGTGGTAAACAATGCTGCCACAACGGCTGAAGCTACTTCAGAGGTGGCGTCGTAGACTACCTTCAGCAGGTTTTTACCCCGGGCTCCCCGGTTCTTTCGCATCTCGATATGCCGGACGATATTTTCGGTAATAACAACTCCCACATCGACCATCACGCCGATAGCGATAGCGATACCGGAAAGTGCCACAATGTTTGCTGTTACGCCAAAGTGCTTCATCACAATGAATGTCATCAGCACACCGATAGGCAGCAGGCTGGAAATCAAAAAGGAAGCCCTTAGGTTAAGTACCAGGATGATAACAACAATAATACTGATTATCATTTCCTCGCTTAGCGCGGATTCCAGGGTTCCCAGCGTTTCTTTTATCAATCCGGACCGATCGTAGAAAGGCACGATGGTAACTGTGGATTGAGTACCATCATCAAGTGTTTTGGTGGGCAGTCCCGGCCCGATTTCCTCGATTTTCGCTTTTATGTTTTCGATGACCTTCATCGGGTTTTCTCCATAGCGGGCCACCACTACGCCGCCTACAGCCTCGGCACCCCCTTTGTCGAGCCCTCCGCGGCGGGGTGCCGGTCCGTAGTTAACCTTGGCCACATCGCCCAGCCGGATGGGAACATTGTTGTTGACCTTGACCACACTCTTTCTCAGATCATCGAGGTTTTCGATGTAACCGAGTGCACGGACGAGGTATTCGGTGCGGTTATATTCAAGGGTGCGGGCGCCAATGTCGCGATTACTTTTTTTGACTGCACTCATGATATCGGCCACCGATACGTTGTGCGCTTTCATGGCTGCCGGGTCCATATCCACCTGGTATTCCTTAACAAAACCTCCGATGGAAGCCACCTCAGAAACACCTTTGGCTGAAGACAGGCCATACTTGACATAAAAATCCTGAATGGTTCTAAGTTCCTGCGGATCCCAACCGCCAGCCGGATTCCCTTCCTTGTCGCGGCCTTCCAGTGTGTACCAATACACCTGTCCGAGCGCAGTGGCATCAGGACCCAACGCAGGCTGAACGCCTTGCGGAAGGGTTCCGGAAGGAAGTGAGTTCAGCTTTTCGAGGATGCGCGTACGGCTCCAGTAAAACTCTACGTTATCATCAAAAATGATGTAAATACTGGAAAGGCCAAACATCGAGCTGCTGCGGATAGAGTTGACTCCCGGCAAGCCCAGCAGCGCAGTGGTGAGCGGATAGGTGATCTGGTCTTCAATGTCCTGGGGCGAACGCCCGGGCCATTGGGTGTAAACGATTTGCTGGTTTTCGCCCAAATTAGGAATAGCGTCTACGGGAACCCGATCGCGCGGAAGCGAACCTAAATCCCAGCTAAATGGAGCTGTTATTATACCCCAGGCGATTAGCACAAAAAGTACCAGGAACGTGACCAGCTTGTTTTCAAGAAAAAATTTAATTATTCTGTTTAACATGGTTTGTCTTTATAATTCTTTTCACTCTTACATATTAATTATTAATGAAATGGCAACAGCATAAAAGCTGCAACAGCATTTTAGCTGAATATTTTTTGAGAAAGTGAAAATGAATCAAAGAATAAAAACCTGTATCACAGAAAGAAATGTTTTCTTATCGACTGTGGGGAGGGGCGGTGACTCAAAATCGCGGTGTGTAAGCTGATTGATGTCTGTCAACAATACAGCAAGAATTTCCTGCGACATTAAATGGAACATCTGGGTAACCTGATTATCAGGAAGAGATTGAACCGCTGATAAAACAAAGTCTTCATCAAGCTGATAGAATTCCGTTTCTGTGTGACAGCAGGAACTCATATCGCAGCAGCTTTCGGCTTCAGCGATGACACTCACCGAAGCTACCTCATCGCCGCAATAGTGCTTAGACAGCGAAAACCCCGATGTTGTTATCAACACCAAACAGGCAAGTGCTATATTTAAAGACTTTTGTATCACTGATGCAAATATAAGCCAAGTGTTTTGGAATGTGTTGCATAATTTTGGAATTATTTTGCACTTAATGGAATTTCCCTCACAATCCTGATTTCGCTGGGGCTTACTTTTACCTGAACTGCAATGACTTCCACACCTTTCCATAACGCTTCATCCAGCTTTTTACCGTATTCGGGATCGATTTCCCTGGCCGGGCCAAAAGAATCCACGTCCATGCGCTGGATAACGTAAAGCATCACCGCCCGGTATCCTTCCGCTTTGGCTTCGATGAGCTCATTCAGGTGCTTGAGTCCGCGGGTAGTGACCGCATCCGGGAAAACCGCTTTGTTTTCGGATTTCATGGTCACATTCTTTACTTCGATAAAGCACTCTTCCTTATCATTTGAAGCAAAAATGTCGATACGGCTTTTACCTTTTTTTACTTCACGTTTAACAGAGGTGTATCCCTGTAGCTTTTCAATTTCTCCATCCCTAAGGGCCTCGAAAGCAATCTGGTTTGGATGATTGGTGTTGATGCCCACCCAGTCGCCGTTTATTTTAATCATCTCCCAGGTGTATTGCGTTTTTCGGTTTGGGTTGTTGTGGTGGGTCAGGTAAACTTGGGCACCTTCTTCGATAGCCGTTTTCATCGTGCCTGAGTTGGTGCAGTGGGCGGTTACCGTTTCCCCTGTATCCAGTTTTACATCCGCCAAAAAGCGTTTGTATCTTTTTATAAGTGTTCCTTTAACAAGTGGTTTTTGAAAGCGCATGGAATTTAAAAATTTGCTTAATCAGCCCCCAGTTGACGATCGATGATTTTTTGCCTTTCTATTCTCTGGCGCAGCGTTTTTTTGTATTGCAGGAAATAGTAATTGTCGGATCGCATTTCCAGTGCTTTGTTTAACCAAAACTTTGCAAGCTCAAGATTCCCGGTCATCTCGGAGGCAATGGCCATGTTGTAGGCAGCATAAGCCGATTTACTTCCTTTCTGCTTTTCTGCCACCGGACGCCATACTGCGGCAGCTTTTTTCCAGAGCTTTTTATCTGCAAGCTCATTGGCTTTAGCCATATCTTTGCTGTAATAATCAAAGTAAATACGCTCAATCTCTCTCCAGTGCGGACTAATTTTCCTGAAGAATTTTTCGCCACTGCTGTAGGAGATTTCGTATAGCGCATTCTTATAACTGATCAAGTCTTTGTCTGCTGAAAATCGCGAATAACCATAAGCATTGAAATAGATGGAATCTTCGATGTAACTCTGGAAAACAGGCCGGTGATGTCCGTACTTATAAACCCGCCAGGCGGTTAAGAGAGATGTTTTACGCTCACTGACGTAATAGGCATCCGTGAGGTAGCGATAAAGACTGTCGAAAGAATGAAAAGCCTCAAGAGAAACAATCACATCAGCGTTCATTTCTTCACATATTCTGTTCACTTCATCCATGCTTAGAGGTTGAAGAAAATCATTCTCCTGCGCCGGTATTTTGTAGATGCTGTCATTCTTTACTGTCTGGCCTTTGGGTGCGATATTCAGATTGTAAGCAAAAGCATAAAGGGCATTATCAGAAACAACGCTATCCACATAAGTGTCGGCTTTAGCATAGCGCTCGCCATTATAATACACACCGGATTTTTCGCGCTGCGAATGCGGCAGGTAACTGCGGTTAACAAGTGTGGTTGTTTCCAGGTTTTCGGCCAGATTGGTTTCCTTGGCAGGATACAACACCTCAGCACTTGTAAATTGAGGGGCATAGCAACCCTGAAGAGCTAACAGCGTAAAAGAAATAAACAAGAAGAAAGCAAGCTTGCGTGTTTTTATATTCATAGGTTGTAATTTGAGTTTACAACAGACAGCAAAAATAGTTTTTCGCAACTTAACAATAAAATATTATGCCATCTTATTAAG
>JAASSU010000312.1 GCA_021767705.1 Bacteroidota bacterium
CGTTATAACGGCTGTTATCAGTAGCATCCTGAACGTAAACCTCATCCAGCAGGTTGAAGATGTGTGCAAAAGCAGTCACTTTAGCATTGTCAATCTGTACCGGAAGAGTATAATCAGCGTGGATATCAACTACAGTGTAAGCAGGTGTTTCCCAGCTTTGAGCTCTGTCATCAGGATTCTGACGTCCGAGAGGATCCCATGCGGCATAGTGGTCAGCATAATGACGGACCACGCCTTCGATACGCAGTTCTTTAACCGGCTTAACAGTAGCAGCAATGGCCAGTTGAGTCTGAGGAGCATCACCTACTTTAAGGTCGTTTACGTAGTAGTTATACTCCACCGTTGTTGGTGCTCCGCCGTTACTGTAATCGGTATAAGTACCATTAGCATCAGAAGTGTGTTTCCAGTTGCCGAAAGAAGCCATAGCTCCCAGGTTAAAGAAGGATACAGGGTGCCAGTACGCTTCCATTTCAATACCGGCATGTGTCTGGTCCATACCCAGGAGGGAAATGACGGCGTCTTCACCTTCTGCATTTTCCACACCCACGGTGATGGCACGGTCTTGCCAAATGGTATAGTAACCATTCAATTTGAAATTGAAAGTTTCATCGATGTTAAGATATTGAACTCCGGCTTCGAAAGAGGTGAATTTTTCGTTTTCCGGATTGTCGATCAATACACCATCAGAGTCGCGGATAACACCGTCGAAGATAGGCACCTTAGAAACGAAACCAACGTTAACAAAACCGTTCAGGGTTTCGGTGAAGTTGTAGTTGGCGCCACCCTTGGCCTGGTAACCGCTAATCCAGTCAGACTCACTGAAAAGCTCATCTGTTGAACCTTCTTCCATCATAAAGTGGTTACTGTGGGTATACTTGATTGAAGATGCGCCCAGCATACCGTAAGCACTGAAAGCTTCGGTTTTGTATTCTGCCTGTGCAAAGAGGCCGGCCCAGTCGACAGTATTCGTAAAGTTATAGGCAATTTTATCGCCTAAACCCACTTTTTCATTAGGGTTGAATGCGTCTGCGGTTTTGATAAAATACGATCCGCCTAAGAGGTCACGTACTTCACGGTAGTGCTCAATTTCTGCTGTTCTCCAGTCAACACCAAACTGTGTTTTCAGGTTATCGCTAACATTGTAAGTAAGCTTGGAAATAGCACCAATCGTCCATTGGTTGTTACGGCTGTTTCTGAGGATACCGAGGGCCGTATCGGCATTCATGTTTTGAGCAATAGTAGCGTTATAATCGACTATGCGTGAAGGTTCCGAGGCGTAATCCCAAACCATATCACCATAAGTTCCGGTTCCACCACCTTCTCCACCAGAATAATATACAGTAGTATACTGGCTCATATCATCGTTATACTGGTGGTACCAGTTCATGTTGACCTGAGGCTTGTGGTAGAAGTTCTCACGTTCATTCATGAAGGTTTCGCTGTAGCGATCCCTTGTTTTGCCGTTCCAGTTTTGGCGGCCATCGTAAGTGTAGTCTACCCAGCTCCAGTTTTCATTGTAGAGTCTTCCGCTCTCCGATTCCTGGTATTCATTGAGGGCTGCAGGATCATATGAGTCGAGAGACGAAGCAAATTCATGGTCGTAGGCAGCAATATTCTGCTTGTAAAGGTTTTGTCCGTGACGTTGTGGAGCGCCAAGGGCATAAAACTCAAGGCGGTTGTTTTCGTCAACGTTATAAGCGGCGCCAAAGTAATAAGCCCAGGCATCCGTCCATGTTCCGTCAATCACACCATCGCCGGTTTTTCTTACCATACCTGCGCTGATTGCGTATTTCCCGTCAATAAGTCCCGTGTGTGCAAAAGCAGTTGTTTTCAGGAAGTTGCCTGATCCAAACTCTTGTTTCAGTTCAACGCCTTCTCTTTGCTCAGCAGGATTAGTAACAATATTCATTGTACCACCAATGGAAGGGGTAGCAAGGTTAACAGCACTTAAACCACGCTGAATCTGGATAGACTTGGTAGCATCGCCAACACCGTCCCAGTTAGACCAGTAAACCCAACCGTTTTCCATATCGTTTACTGGCACACCGTTGATCATAATCGCAACGTTGCGCTGGTCAAAACCACGGATGTTCAGGCGGGCATCGCCGGCACCACCACCCTGGGGAGTGGCGTAAACAGAAGGGGTAGTGTTCATTACCAATGGAATGTCGCGGGAACCCAGCTTTTCCTCGATCTCTTCAGACTCGATGTTGGAGAAGGCAACCGGAGTTTCGCGCTCTTTCGCGATGTCGGCAATAATATTAACACCAGCAAGTCCAAAAGTACTTGCTTCAAGGTAGATACTTCCGAGGCGCTTGGTTTCGCCTTCAGCAACATTAACTGTCATTTCAAGGGTATTGTATCCCAGGTAACGAAAGACAATGTCCATTTCGCCGGCTTCCACGTCAAGGGTGAAAGCACCATTGTTATCTGCAGTAGCTCCGACGGTAGTCCCTTTAACAGAAACTGTTGCGCCCGGAAGGCCTTCAGATGTTTGAGCGTCTTTAACGACACCTTTGATGGTTTGTGCGCTCACACCGGCAGAAAGTACCAGTAGTAAAGCAGCCATTAAAAAAGTAAAACTTTGTTTTTTCATAGTGTGAAATTTGGTTAAGATATTGATAATGAATGAATTTTGTTAATATATCTTGTGGCAAATATATTCCTGCAGTGTGTACTGTACGTTTCACTAAAGTTAATTTATCGTAAACAAAAGTGCTCAATATATTTAATTTTATGCTGTCCATGGTCAGCGTATAAATAAGGAAACTCCATTAACTTTTAAAGTAAAGTCTTTATCAATCTGAGCTTGTGGCTGTATTTATTGGTTTCCTTGTTAAAAATCCCCTGGTGATCAATATTATCGATTCTCACATGCCCTGAGGCATGGATGATCTGGTTTTCTGAAAGTAATATTCCAACGTGAGTGATTTTGCCATCTTCATTATCAAAGAAAGCAAGGTCGCCCGGTTTTGATTCCTGCAACATGTTCAGTGTTTCGCCCTGCGTGGCCTGGTCGCCGGAATCGCGCAACAGCCTTACGCCTGAACATTTGTATACGATCTGGGTGAATGCCGAGCAGTCAATCCCGAAAGGGGTTTTCCCGCCCCACAAATACGGACAGCCCTTATAAGCAAACGCATTTTCGATGATGTCGTTCCGGTCCGGTTCTTCTTCCGAATGAAAGAACTCGCCTTCATAATTAAAAATGATATCACCCACGTAAAAGGTGTTTTTGATCATCCCCGGAAGGGAACTGCCAATAACAACCAACTGCGGCACCGTGCGCATGTTGTCGCTGAGGCTGGTCACCAAATCGAGGCATACACTCGATGGTACATTGGCCAGGGTGCGATAGCTTTGCTCAGAAAGAAAATGAATTTGCTTGGCGTCCACCCATCCTTCATAATTGTCATATTCCTGACGGATGTTGAGCCATTGCTTGTGAGAATAAATAATCTGAACCAAATCGCCAAACAAAAGCTGGGTGGTCATTTCAGAGGCGTCAGAAGGATCTTTTCTGACAGGAACAACACTTAAGAGGCAAATACCAAACTTTTGCATAGCTAAAACTTTACAAATCAAAACTAAAACAAATATCCATTATCAGCAACAATTTTTCTTTCTGAGTGTAATTAAATTAAATTTGCATTTGAATTTCAATTATTTCAGATCTTACAAAA
>JAASSU010000066.1 GCA_021767705.1 Bacteroidota bacterium
CCGGCTATCGACGGCAAGCGCTACGAGCTTACTCATGAACCGGCCGCAGAAAAGGAATCGTAAGAAGGAACATCAACAAAGAAAGGATGGCGCTGATCCAGAAGGCACTGTTCATTCCATCAAAAGTATAAAACCATCCCACTATGAGCGGGCCAAATGCCTGTCCTGCCCTGAGCACCATTCCGTTGAATGACATCAGGGCGGCACGGTATTTCAGCGATGAAAGGTTGGTGAGGCGGGTCTGGATGCTCGGAAACAAGACGCCGTGGCCCGTTCCGAAAATAATAATTGGCAAAACGGTCAGTATAAGCAATGGCATCAGCGGAAGCAGGAAGAAGCTGACGGCATACATCAGAAACCCAAATTTTATCAGGTGAGTACTTTTGAATTTCGTGGTGATTTTTCCGAGTTGTGAGGAGGTAAGGGCAGTTACTAACGACATCGCAGTCATCAAAAAACCAATTTCTACAGATGAGGCAGAAAATTTCTCATCCAATAAAAGGGGAAAATAAGTCAGAAAACCTCCGAAAAGAATAATAAAAACAACAAAGGAAGCCAGGAAAATAATCAGGGCATCCCTGTTCAGTATTGTTTTCATCGCTGAGCGGATATAAGACCGGATATCTTCATGCTCGCTGGGTTCAGGGTTGTCGAGCTTGAAAATCACCAGCAGTCCCACCGGGATAGCCAAAGCGGATAACAGAAAAGGATAGCTCCACCCCAGCAAAGTAAGGAGCCCGCCAATGGCCGGGTAGCTGGCTGTCCCTACACTCAGCACACTGGCGTTGTAACCCATAGCTTTCGCCCGGTTTTTCCCTTCAAAGATATCGCCTATCAGGGTGGCATTGAGTGCTCCCAGCGAGGCCGCCCCGCTGCCCTGGATGAAACGCATGATCAGCATCACATGAAAATTTTCCGTAAAAAAGATGCCCATTCCCGCTATAGCGAAAAGAAAAAGCGAGGGGATGAGAATAATTTTCCTGCTAAAGCGATCCGCTAAAATACCTAAGACGGGGGTCAGAATAATACCCGGGCCACTGAAAAAAGTAATGAGCAGACCAACCTGGTGGTTTGTCAGGTTCATGGTGTCTTTGATGACTGGAAAAGCAGGTGTAACGGATGAGACTCCCATTACAGCAATCAGCGTGATGCTGAAGATGATATGAAGGTTCTTATCTTTTATCAGATTCTCTTGCACGGGCATCCGGCAAAATTAACAACTTCTTTTTACTTTTGACCGAAAAATGCCATGGACGTATTTTTCTACGAAGCTTTTGAAGAGGAAGCTGCACGGATAAAAAGTTATCTTCCTTCAAACATCAATGCCGGCTTTACCTGGAAAACCATTCAGGAGTACGGTCAGCAGCAGCCTCCGGCCCGGCTCATCAGTATCAGGACCCAATCAGCCATTCCGCATGCCTGGAAGGATCAGATGGGCGCGATTCTGTCGCGCAGCACGGGTTATGATCATTTAAAACGCTATCAGAAAGCATCAGGATCGACCCTGCCGATGGGATACCTTCCGTTGTATTGTCACCGGGCTGTGGCCGAGCAGGCACTCCTGATGATGCTCTCACTTGCCCGAAAACTACCATCACAGATGAAAAACTTCGACCATTTCCATCGCGATGGGCTCACCGGTGGAGAGCTGATGGGAAAAACACTGGCCGTAGTGGGAGTGGGAAATATCGGGTCGCAATTGGTGGAGATAGGGCATGGACTCGGTATGAAGGTTTTGCCGGTGGATATCGACCATAAATTCCCGGAGCTAAGCTATGCAGAGCCGGAAGAAGCTTTATCACAGGCTCACTTTGTGGTTTGCGCGATGAACCTTACCGAAGAAAATGAAGGGTATTTTGATTACCAGACTTTGAAGCAAACACCTGAAGGAGTATTTTTTATCAATGTCAGCAGGGGAGAGCTGTCGGTTTCGGAAGATTTGCTTGCGCTGATTGAAGAGGGGCACCTTGCCGGGATTGGTATGGATGTGTATGAGGAGGAGAAAGAGCTGGCGGTATCACTCAGGGAAGGAATGCCGAGCGATAGCCCCAAGGTAGCGGCGGTGATGAAGCTGGCTAAGCATCCACAGGTGATTCTCACACCACACAATGCATTTAACACTACCGAGGGAGTCGACCGGAAGTCGAAACAAAGTGTGGAACAAACCATCCAATTCACAGAAAAAGGGGAGTTTGTTTGGAAAGTGCCGGGATAAAAGCGGTGTCCGCACGCCCTTTTGCCTTACTCGCTTGATTACAGGATGGATAGCAAATGGTCAGGCCACTTTCTTTACGTGAAATTATTTCCTTGAAACTACTATGATAAAGGTTCGGATAATTACAACTGGCTTAGGTTTGAAGTTTTGTATAAAATCTGACCCGGATAAAAAGACAACACCGGAGCAAAAACCATGGAGAGAAAAGCCCCGGTGTTGGTGTCAGACCACTAAATCAACAAAACCCTAATTATGGACATTCGACTGTAGAAAGCTGTCGAATGTGCAATATAAACGTGGATTTTCTATTTTAGTTTACTCATTAACACAATTTTAACAATAAAAATATCCATTTTTTTGTCTCTCCTTTGGTGCTTAGATCGCTGAGTATTTATAATTAACTAATAATGAACATATTTACAATGTTTTTTGTATTAGATGTGTTCAATAAATAATTTTTAATGACGCAAAAACCTAACAACAACCTTTGGGTTCTCCGCCTTTTGTGGAAGCATAAGTTTCTTATTGCAGGTATTGTTCTGGCTGCCGGAATGATAACCTACGTAAGCACCCTTTTCATGACTCCAAAGTTCGAGGCCTACGCCATCGTTTATCCTGCCGGCGAGCAGGGGATGACAGACATGAAGCTCAAGCAGGGAAGCACTCTGTTGCTTTTGCAGTTGCTTGAGTCATCGTATTTGCAAAACGCTGTTATCCGGAAAATGAACCTCGCTTCTCATTACGGAATTGATACTACGATTTCAGGAAACAAGGCCTTGCTGGCAGAGATGTTCCAAAAAAACACAAATTTCCAGCGAACCCTCTACAAGTCGGTAAAAATTTCGGTTCAGGATGAAGATCCTGAATTTGCAGCATCTATGGCCAACGGAATTGTAGAAGTAGCTAATGCCATCAACCAGAAAATTTTTCGGGAAAACACCCGCGAAAGCCTGCGACATCTAAAACAGGCTTATCGTGACCAGTTGGATGTGGTTTACGGATTATCACAAGAGGTGGTAGCCCTTCAGTCGGAGGAACGGGAGGAATCCTGTAAGAGAATTGAGAATGAAATTGAAGCGCTGCAAAAAGCTATCGCGCAGCAGCGAAAGGAACTGCAAGCCATCAGGGCCAGGCATATGGTACATAACCTCAACCATCATATAGATGAGCTGCGGTCGGCATATGAAAAAGTGAGCGGGCAAAAAGCATTTATGGAATCGCAACTGGAGTCATTGAAAAAAGGCGGCTTACATGACTCCGTTCAGGTGATTGAAGCGCGCCTGAAAGGTTTGAAGTCAAAGTCTCATTTGTTGAATAAAAGAATCGATTCGCTTCTATCGGATGAAGGGCGTTACAACTATCTCACGCATCAGATTGCTTTAAACCGCTCGCTGCACGACAACCTGAAAATCCGGCTGACCGATATGGTGAACGATTTTGAGCCGGAGGTCTCCTCGGTGACCACGGAAATGAAAATGCTTGAACTGGAGAACCAAAACCAGCGGCTTTTCGAATTAAAAAAACAGTATGATAATGCGCAAATCCGTTATAATCAGCCCGTGCCCGCAGCTTATTCTTTCAGTGAGGCGCAGCCGTCCTACAAGGTGGCCTATCCCGATAAGCTTTTGTTTACCGCCGGTGCTATGGTTTTGATGCTGGTGTTGAGTGTGAGCGTGTTGCTGGTGATTCACGGATTGAACAAATATGATCAGTCGTAAGCTAAGAAATATGATCATCCTTTCGGCAGTGCTTTACATCGCGCTGCTGGTGTTTGCAATGGTGCAGGATGATCGCACCTTGCAAATGCTTGCATTGGCTGTTCCTTTTGCTTTGTTTTTTGGATACCTCGCCGTTTTTTATCCAAAGGGCTATTTTTATGGACTGTTCTTTCTGCTGCCGGTTTCGGTCAACCTCGAAGATATTGGTCTGGGTATCGGGTTGAGTATTCCCGGTGAAGTGCTGGTTTTGCCTTTTGCCATTTTTGTTCTGGCCAATCTATTAAAAGGACATTTTTTACCACGTTCGATTTGGAAACATCCCATTACGGTGCTGCTCCTGCTCAACCTGAGCTGGATGTTGGTCACCACCCTTTCCAGCTCCATGCCTTTGGTTTCGTTAAAGTACTTCTTTATCAGGATGGTTTTTGTTTTGGTCTTTTATTTCGCGGTGCTGCATTTCTTTCAAGATTCCCGGCAAGGGGTTACGTTGCTCTGGATATTCGTTTTATCGCTTGGAACCACCGTGGTATGGGCTATGTTAAAACATTCGCAGTTTGGGTTTATCCAGGAAGTGAATGGCTGGGCACCCAAGCCCTTTTTTAAGGATCATACCGTATATGGTGCCACGCTGGCCCTGGTTTTTCCGCTTGTCGCGATGACGCTTTTCTTTGGCAGGAAAAAGTTTCCGCTGCCATACCTGCTTTCATTCATCTTCTTCCCCTTGCTTATAGCCGGTATGCTGCTGTCTTATTCAAGAGCGGTGTGGCTAAGTGCCGGAGTGATGTTGCTGATGGCACTTATCCTCCTTTTCAGGATAAGATTTAAGATAGTGATTGCAGGCGCCGGGCTGCTGGTTTTGGTCTTGCTCGGATTGCGCAACCCCATCCTTGACAGGCTTAACAGCGTGCAGGGGGAGCGCGGCAGCAACCTGCGCGAGCACCTCGAGTCTTCGGCCAACATCAACAGCAGCGTGTCGAACCTCGAGCGCATCAACCGTTGGGAGAGTGCCCTGGATATGTTTGCAGAGCGTCCGGTGGTGGGCTTTGGCCCGGGCACCTACCAGTTTCAGTATGCTCCCTACCAGGATGAGGCGCTGACCACCAGAATCAGCACATGGTTTGGCGATGTGGGCGGGGCGCACTCCGAGTACCTCAAGCCATTGTCCGAATCAGGATTGCCGGGCTTGCTTTCGTTCCTGGCACTGGTATTGGCTGTTCTCAACAGTGGGTTCAATGTTTTCAGGAATTCCGCTAACCCTGACGATCGCTTCCTGGCAGCAGCAATCATTCTGGGCTTAACCACTTATTATGTGCACGGACTGTTTAACTATTTCCTTCATACCGATAAGGTGGCGGCACTTTTCTGGGGTATGACGGCTATGATCACGGTCTTGGATTACAGGCTTTCAGTGAACAATTTCCGGAAAAATAATGTCTTATCTGAAACCGTCGAATAAAGAAGATGTCAAAACCTATTTCGCATATCAAACTGCATGAATCGGAACGAAATTTAGTCGATACGCTTCTCTATTTCGATATCTTCGATCATCCGCTAAAGCGTGAAGAGCTTAAAAGTTTTGCATGCCGAAATGGCAATGACTTCCGCAATGCGGTGGATTCCTTGCAAAAGAGAAATATTATCTCGCAACAGGACGGGTACCTGTTTTTGCGGGGAAAAGACTGGACGGTAAAGAAGCGACAGCAGGAGGGTAGGCAGGTGAAAAACTATTTCCGGATTGCCCGCCTGATTACCTCCCTGATTGCTGTTTTTCCGTTTGTGCGGGGGGTGTTCATCTCCGGATCACTTTCCAAGCTGCGGGCCGGAGATAACAGCGATATCGACTATTTTATCGTTACGGCTCCCGGACGATTGTGGGTGGCACGCACGCTGCTTATCCTTTTCAAAAAGATATTCCTGTTCAACTCTTACAGGTACTTCTGCCTGAACTATTTTATCGATAGCGAGTCGCTGGAAATCACCACGAAAAACCGTTTTGTTGCAACGGAGGTGGCCACACTGATCCCGGTTTATAACTACCCGCTTTTCCGGGAGTTTTTTAAGGCCAACCAGTGGGTAAAAGAGTACTTTCCGCTGACTACGCCGCGCGACGACCGACAGGTGGTTAAATCAACCGGTTGGTTGCAAAAAATCTTTGAGTGGCCGCTGCGCAATTGGATCGGCGATAAGCTGGACGATTATTTTATGAAGAAGACCTTGCAGCACCGTAAAAGCAAGTTCAATTACATGAAACCTGAAGAGTTTGAAAAGGCCTTTTACACGCAGAAAAACCGTTCAAAGCACCACCCGGTCAATTTCCAGGTGATTGTGGATAAAGAGTTTAAAACAAAAAAGGAAGAGTTTGAGAAGAGGTTCAGTTTTCAGAGTTGATTAGAGTTTGTATATAAAGTAAAAGCTTTCGGGCTAAGGGGTAGCGGGGAGTAAATTAACAATAGCGCGACTCTATAGACGAATACTAATTTGATGACTGAATTCTTTATAAGGCAAAAACACAAAACTAATAATGGAAAAATCCTACTACAACGAGGTCGCCTCGCATTTTGATGAGGACGCCAAACTTTTTGAGCAGCGCTATGATGAGAACCCGGTGCTGAAGAAAATCCGTAATGATTTCAGGAGATACACTGAGAAGCATGACTTTTCTTCTGCACTGGAGATCGGCTGTGGTCCGGGAATCGATATGGTTTACTTCTGTTCGAAATATCCTGATAAAGCATTTCATGCCTTTGATGTTTCTGAAAAGATGGTCAGCATTGCACAAAACAATCTCGAAAAGGAAGATCTGAGCAATGGCGTGGTGAAGCAGGGGAGTGTGGAGGATATTCCGGAAATGTTTCCGGGGAAAAAGTTTGACCTGGTGTATGTCTATTTCGGCGGACTGAACACGGTGGTGGATCTGAAGACTGCGGTAAAAACGCTGCGGGGTGTGGTGACAGATGATGCCACTTTTGTGCTGACGAACGTGAACCGCTATTATATCCTGGATGTGGTTTTTAAGCTGCTGAAGCTAAAGTTCTCTGAGGCTTTCGCAAGGTTCCAAAACCGCTGGAAAGGTTACTCCCCCGGGCGCGACCTTCCGAGCAACGTTTACAGCTTTAAAAAGATCAAGAGCGATTTTACCCCTGAATTTGAAATCATTGAAAAACGTGGCTACTCCATTTTTTATCCGCCGTGGTATGCGGCCGGCTATCTTAAAAAGCTCCCCTTCCTCGAAAAACCGCTATGGAAACTGGATAAGCTGTTGCAAAAGACACCATTGTGGAACAACGGGGAATACAGTCTGTATGTGATGAAAGCCCGGTGATTATTGATTTAGAGGTTAGTCTTTTGCCAGTGCAAGGATGGAGTTGTTTTACTATCAAGACCTTATATATCTTCCTTGTGTTCCTTGTGAAATCATAGTGCCCCTTGTGGTAAAAAATTCATGGTCGGGATTAAACCACAAAGAACAAAAAGTCCGCACAATGATCACGAAGAATATTTATGAATAAATAGGCTTCAGCATTTTTAGTTGTAATCCTGATTAATGAAGTTATTGCCTGCTTTACCTAAACACAGCTTCTTAAACCTACAAACTTAAAAACATACTAACTCTCTAACCTCACAACCTTCTCCACATGCTGATGCCGGAGATACGACTGGATGATCTGCTGCACATCGCGGTTATGGTTCTGCGACATGATATTTTCCCGGATAAATTCTGCCCCATAGTTGAGCGCTTCGTCTTCAAAGAAACCGTAACCGAGATAGACGCCGCCATCCACCACGATAGCACTGTGCTCGCCAGGCTGCCGCCCTTTGTCGATGGCGATAAAACTTTCGTTGTCGAACTCAAAGCGTTCCAGTGCAGCGGCAACTCTTTCGTTGTAGCTCTCCGGTTCTTCTTCGCCCACACAAGCCCCCAGGCACTGATGGATTTGGTACTGGAAGCAGGCGCCATTGGTTTGGTAGAGTCCGGTAAGCTTCTGGCAAAGCTGATGCTGCTCGGTAAGGGCATGCATAAACTGCTGTGCCGATGACTTGGAGCTGAAAGAAGTTACGGGCGGGTCATCTTTTTTGCGGGTGCGTTCAATTTTCAGGCGGATATAGCCCTGCTCGTCCAGCTCATGGTAAAGCCCCCACAGGTAAGACGTGCGTCGTTGTGCCCGGTTAAAGCGGGGCTTGTGCTCCTTGATTTCAGCCGATTCCTTGAGCAGGGCGATGAGCTCACTGCCTGTTTTTTCGTATGACACATCCCAGATTTCATTGCGCATTTCCAGTGCTTTCTTGGTTGAATTGCTGGTCAGGTGCGAATACACGCGGTCGGAAATATTCTTGCTTTTGCCGATGTAAATCAGGTCGCCTTCCTTGTTGTAGAAGTAATACACGCCCGTAGCCTCCGGCAGCGCGTCGAGTTTTTCCTTGCTGAGGTTGGTGCTGAGGCCTTGCAGCGCCGGAGCATCCAGCTCAGGGTTGATGGTCAGCAGCAGCTCAAAGAGTTTGGCTGTGGCCGATGCATCCCCTTCGGCACGGTGTTGCCGCTCATGTTCCAGCTTCAGGCTGTCGGTGAGCTTGGGCAGGCTGTAGGAGCGCTGTCCGGGAATCAGCTTGCGGCTGAGCTTAACGGTGCAAAGCCGCTTTCGCTTGAATTCATAGCCAAACGCCAGGAACTCTGCCCGGATAAAGCGGTAGTCGAAGGCAATGTTGTGCCCCACCAGCGTGCGGCCTTCCGTCATCTCGATAATCTTTTTAGCCACCTCAAAAAACTTCGGCGCATGTTCCACCATTTTATCGTTGATGCCCGTAATCTGCGTAATCCGGTAAGGGATACGCCGCTCAGGATTCAGCAAGGTCGAGAAGCGCCCCGTTTCCTGCCTGCCGTCGTGCTGGATAATCGAAATCTCCGTAATCCGTTCATTCTCCGCTTTCAGTCCGGTGGTTTCTACATCTATTATTGCGTACATTTTTGTGTTTGTCGGTTTGTAAGTTTAGTACGTTTTTAAGTTACTAAGTTTGTAAGTTGGCAACAGTGCCTCTGTCATTTGGTATGCAAAATTAATTCAAAGGCGTATTCATTCGTGGATTTTGAAATGTGGTTATGAAATGTGTTTAAGTGCGCAGGTGTTTAAGTGTTTAGGTTGGAATTGGCAAAATACAGGCAATAAAGAAATTTCGGGTTCCGCGTTCCGGGTTTCGTGTTTCGGACTCCGGATTTCGTGTAATTCCCGCCCGACTGAATGGCGTCAGTCGTTCGGGCGGGTGCCAAAATCCGCGTAATCCGCGCTTTTGGAATTTGGAATTTGTGATTTGGAATTTCTATTTCCCATCGCTTAATTTTCTCTTTAGAAATCGTAGTTCTAAATGTTTTTGTATCTTGGAGCCATCGATAACTATCAGAATGCCCCCGGTTGAACAACAACAAACCGGAAGTGCAGAAGATACATGGAAACTTTATCGATAACTCTGAAAAACAGAAATGGAGCAGCAGGGAACAAATTCTTTTAAACCGCCTTTGAGCGGAACAGGGTATTTATGTCTAATATAATAATAACATTTAAATTAGACAAATTATAAATAGTAAAATAATTTAAATATAACTTGTAATTTTTTTTTTTTGATTTAGTATTGCAGGTGCAGAAGAGAAACTTCTGTTCAAGAAAATGGCCATTTGAGACTTTATCTAATTAAAATTACAAATTATGTTACCTAAAAAAATTATTTACTTCTTTCCTGCAATAGTGCTTATTCTAGTATTTGCAGGCTGTGAAAAAGTATCCAATGATTACCCTGAACAATCTTTCAGCAATGACAAAAAAGCAACACAAACTGATCTCCAAAAATTTGAATATTCTACTGAGGATCAAACTTTGGAAAAGATAACAAAAATTGTTGATATTGCTCTGCAGAATCAAATGTTCAGGTCAAGTTTAAAGGCAAATGCAATGAAAATGGTTGATGGAGACTATGACGTATTTATTGATTTTAATCAAAACAAAACGCGAGGTGTTGAAGAGGGTTTAATAAATGCTGCCAGAATATATAATGATGAAGTAAATGAACAGATTAATATTGTAAATTTGGTTAAAAGTGTTCCTCGTTTACAGCTTTCTGTTCCAGTTCACTGTGACCGTTGGGATGATGATGGTTATATACCTTATGTTGCTTTTAAGCCTATGAATTACAACGATCCTGAGCCATTATTACTTAAAGGTATAAAAGAGGGTGAAATAAAATGGTTCTCAACAGTTCAGGCTCCTGACAAACCAGTTGTAGTGGTTAGTCAGAGCGAACGTTTTAATGCTGAGGGAGAAATCGTATACGGAGCAAATCATAATTTTAAGAGTATTTCTGCACCACCTACAGGAGGAGGCGGAACTGGTGGGGGATCTGGCTCCTCGGAGCGAGAAGATGGTGATGCTCAGTATCTTAAAAAGATTAAATTCACAGATATAAGTCAAGTTGAAAGTTGGTTTTCAGGTAAGCCAGAAACGCGACTAAGAGTGGTTAACATGTCAGAAATTGAGTTTTATTCCTGGTTTGATGATCCAATCAGAAGTAGCGTAGATAATACTTGGAAATCATATAACGATTTTATGTTTGGATGGTACACAAATACTCTAGGAGAAGGATTAGTTTTCCAATGGCATGAAGAAGATCCAAGTGCTACGACAATAACTTTCGGAATAGAGCAAGAGATAGGCTCTACTACTATAAGTTTAGAAATAGAGATAAGTGCTGCCGATGACGAAATAGGTAGTGTGCCAGTTAATTTCAATGAAACGTACAATACAGAGTACTATCCAGGAGGCATTATGAAATTCACGCTTTCTGATTAGGTGGGAATACTTAAATAAAAGGGGTTGGGTTTTATTCAACCCCTTTTAAATTCTTACATTTGTATTTATGAGTAAAAAAATTATGATGCTTCGATGAAACACAAAGTCATAATCTATATATTGTTTTTCTTTTTATCTTTTGAGTTAAGTGCACAAAATAAATTCACCCTTTCAGGCCACATCACTAACCACGAAAGCGGGGAGGCATTGATTGGGGCTACCCTTATCGATAGCACCAATTTGAAAGGCACCACCACCAACGAATACGGGTTTTACAGCCTTACGCTGCCTGAGGGTGCCGTTAAGCTACACGTTTCCTACGTGGGCTTTAAAAAACAAATGTTTGAATTTAATCTTACCGGAGACACTACCCTAAATATTGCCCTGCGTCCGGGCATTTCTATGGATGAGGTTGTTATTACCGAAAATCGCCACAGTGGATTTCTTCGCAGTCCTATAACCGGTATGATGACACTACAGCCCGAAACCATCGAGCGTTTGCCGGTTATCCTGGGCGAGAGCGATTTGATAAAAACGATCCAGCTCCTTCCCGGTGTGCAGGGAGGCCACGAGGGGTTCAGCGGAATGCACGTAAGAGGCGGCAACAACGATCAAAACCTCATCCTCCTCGACGGCGTCCCAGTGTATAACCTCAACCACTTCTTCGGGATGTTTTCAGTGTTCAATCCCTCGGTCATCAAGGATGTGAAGCTTTACAAAGGCTCTTTCCCGGCCCGCTACCACGGGCGCATCTCTTCGGTTCTCGACATCCGCAGCAAAGAGGGCAATATGCAGGAAATCAAAGGCGAGGGCAGCTTGGGGCTGGTGGCCTCCAAAATCAGCGTGGAAGGACCGATAAAAAACGACACTTCCTCCTTCATCCTCTCTGCCCGCCGCACCTACATCGATATACTGATGAAACCGTTTATCAACAGAGCCATAGGCGACGGCACCGCAGGCTACTATTTCTATGATCTCAACGGTAAGGTGAACTACAGCTTTTCCGAAAAGAGCCGCCTCTACCTGGCCGGGTATTTTGGAAAAGACCGCTTCTACGAGCGCATGAATCAAGAGGGAGAGCAAAACCACACCAGGTCCACCGTCCGCGATTTGGGATGGGGCAACCAAACGGCTTCGCTGCGGTGGAACCACGTGTTTAACAATAAGCTCTTTGCCAATACCACCCTTTACTACAGCCGGTTCGATTTTTCCACGGGGATGGATTCCGATGAAACTATCGGTGATTCTACTCAGCATATTGAATATAAGTATATGTCGGGCGTGGAAGACCTGGCCCTGGATGTGGATATGAATTACATGCCTTCGCCGGCCCACAATATCCGCTGGGGCATCAAAGCCGTTCACCACCAATTTTTTCCGGGCATCCAGGTTGGGGCCAACACCAACTACTCGCAGGTAGAAATAGATACGACCTACGGCGCCGACCGTATTACAGGCCTCGAAATGGCACTTTACGCCGAAGACACCTGGAATATTGGCGAAAAGCTAACGGCGAACCTGGGTATAAATCTGAATGGCTACCAAACCGGCGATAAACAATACCGGTATCTTGAACCACGAATGTCACTAAGCTACCTGCTCAACCCCACAACCTCTATCAAGGCCTCGTGGAATATCATCCACCAGTACCTACACCTGCTGACCAACAGCTCGGTGGGCGTGCCGACTGACCTATGGGTGCCGGTCACCGAACAAACTCCCCCGGTAGAATCCCGGCAGGTTGCCCTGTCGGGCCATTATGCCCGCGGAGGCTACCAAGTCACCCTGGAGACCTATTACAAAGAAATGAGCGGGCTTATCGCCTACCGCGAGGGAACCAACTTTTACACCGACACCGAAAGCTGGCAGGAAAGCGTAACCACCGGCCAGGGAACCTCCTACGGCCTAGAGTTGATGATACAGAAAAAGCAGGGCCCTGTTACCGGTTGGATTAGCTATGCGCTATCGAAACACCAGCGGCAATTTGATGAAATCAATTTTGGCGAGACATTCCCGTATAAATACGATAGGCGACATGTGCTGAATATCACGGCCGGTTATGCGTTTAATAAAAAGATCCGTTTGCAGGCAACATGGGTCTATCAAACAGGCCGCACGGGTACGATGACTACCCAGCGATATCATGTCGAATATTTAGGCTATTACTGGAGAAACAGCGTTTCTAACTATGAAGAAAAGAATAATATCCGTTTCCCGGCCTACCACAGGCTGGATATTGGCCTGAGTATGAAAAAAGATAAGAAATGGGGGGAACGAATATGGAAAGTAGGGTTGTATAATGCCTATTCACGCATCAACCCGTTTTACCTTTCCCGAACGATTGACGGGAATATGCGAAAAGTGGGGGTTTTTCCCATTCTGCCCTATGTCACATATAGTTTTAAATTTTAGTCTATGAGAATCATTGGAAGCATCACTTTGTTAGTTGTTATAGTATGGCTGTCATTTAGTTCATGCGAGAAGACGATTGATTTAGATTATCCCCAATACGAAAAAATGGTTATCGTAAACGGGTATCTGTCGCCGGGTGACCCGGTCAAAATCTGGTTGAATTACAGTAATTCGTATACTGAGGAGGAATCCACCCAATTTGAACCCATTAAAGATGCGGAAGTGAAACTGTACGAAGAGGGGGAATTTTTATGCCGGCTTCCCTATGCCGATTCGGTGGATAATATTGGCGATAAAGCCATGTACCTGAATCGCAACTATCAACCTTCAATAGGTAAAACGTATAAGCTGGAAGTTAAAGTACCGGGTAAAGAGTTAGTCACCGCTCAAACAAATATTCCGGAAAGGCAAGCTTTCGACGTGTATCCAGCCTCCGAAAGTAATCATTTTTCTATGACTATATGGGATGATCCCAATCAGAATAATTACTATTTATTTCACTCAAATAAAGGCTATACCTACAGGTGGGATACTGTTAAAAGGAACGTTAACGTTTACTTAGAAACCTATGATCCGGTAGTAGATAATGGGGAAGGGCTTATTAGTGAAGATTTTTTGATTTTTACGGATGACTTGATGACAAATGAAACATACAATCTCTCGCTCCGGATGAATGCTAGGGAATTTGACACTGTTTATGCCATGTATGATTTCTATTCCATTACCCGCGATGCTTATCTTTATCATAAGACCGCTCTTGAGCAGGTAGATGACGAGGAATTCCCATTTCAGGATGACTTCTACCTGCCCATTTCTGAACCAAAGCCGGTGTATACCAACATTAACAACGGTATGGGTATTTTTGCAGGGGTGAATGGGGTGAGGGATACGGTAATGGTAATTAAATAATAATTCATTCAAAAAGTTAGTGCGTGGATTTGAAAAAAAAGAAGCTGACAGCAGTGTTTTTGCCGTGTGGTATACAAAATTAATTCAAAAGCGCAATTATTTGTGGGTTTTGAAATGTGGTTATGAAATGTGTTTAAGTGCGCAGGTGTTTAAGTGTTTAGGTTGGAATTGGCAAAATACAGCTGTGACTTGTCCTGAAATAAGTTTACAGAAGAAGTAAACAAAAATCAGGACTATGAAAAGAAAAGTAAAGCGTTATCCGGACGAATTAAAACTGAAGGTTGTCCAGGAGTATTTAACAACCGGCCAAGGGATAAGAGAATTAATGGCCA
>JAASSU010000313.1 GCA_021767705.1 Bacteroidota bacterium
AGTTGGCAATTTAGTTTAAACCAAAGTCCAATTTCAGAAACACAAAACAATATAGTAATGTGTTGATTTTATTTGTTTTGAATTTTGGCATTTGTTAATTGTACATTACTTGGATTTTGGGTTTTGGGTTTTGGGTTTTGGGTTTTGTTATTTATACATTATTTGGGTTTTGTTTTTTGGAATTTTTCAAGCATCATAAGAAAGCCCTGTCAGGGTTTGAAACCCTGACAGGGCTGGCTTAGCTAATAATAGCAGGTTAAGACTTCACAATGATCCCCAGCTTCTCGAGGTACTGCGGTTCAATGGCAAACATCAGACACACCTACCTCCTGTACGCCCTCAAAAAATCCGAGATATTCTGTTCCACGCGGAGCATGGTGTTGCTGGCTTCGGCTTTTTTGAAGGGGAGCCCGGTGATTTTTTCGTAGAGCTCGATGTAGCGCTCTGAGACGCTGTTGACAAATTCGTCGGTCATTTCGGGTACCTGCTGTCCTTTGTCGCCCTTGAAGCCGTTGGCCATCAGCCATTCTCTTACAAACTCCTTCGAAAGCTGTTTCTGCTTCTCTCCTTTCGCAAAGCGTTCGGCATATTCATCCAAGTAAAAATAGCGTGAAGAATCCGGAGTGTGCACCTCATCAATCAGGAAAATCTGACCATTGGCTTTTCCGAACTCATATTTCGTATCCACTAAAATCAATCCCTTTTCCCTGGCCATTTCTGCTCCCTTGTTAAAAAGCTTCAGGGCATATTCTTCCATCTTCTCATATTCCTCTTCCAATACAATCCCCTGATTAATAATCTTCTCACGCGAGATATCCATATCATGCCCTTCATCAGCTTTGGTAGTCGGCGTGATGATGGGTTCGGGAAGCTTCTGATGCTCTTTCATGCCATCCGGAACGGGCACCCCGCAGATCTCGCGCGCCCCGCTTTTGTAGGTCCGCCAGGCACTGCCGCTCAGGTATGCCCGCACGATCATTTCCACCGGATAAGGCTCACACTTGCGCCCTACAGTAACCATCGGGTCCGGGCAGGCAATTTTCCAGTTGGGAACCAGGTCTTCGGTGGCATTCAGGAACGTCGCCGCAATCTGGTTCAGCACCTGCCCCTTGAAAGGGATGGGCCGTGGAAGCACCACATCAAAGGCCGATATGCGATCGGTGGTAACCACCACCAGCAAATCATCGTCAATATTATACACATCACGCACCTTGCCGTGATAGACCTCTTTTTGTCCGGGAAAATCGAAATGGGTGGAATTAATAGCGTTTTTCATAGCTTCTATTTTGGCTGTTCTTCTGAGTATGCTTCAATAATTTGTTTTACAAGACGGTGACGCACAATGTCGTCGGCATTAAGGAACACAAAGTCAACGCCCTTAATATCCTTCAGGATTTTCATTGCGTGCACCAGTCCGGATTTTTGGTTTCTGGGCAGGTCAATCTGTGTGATGTCGCCGGTAACGATAAACTTTGCCGCTTTTCCCATCCTGGTAAGGAACATTTTGAGCTGGCTGGGCGTGGCATTCTGGGCTTCATCCAGGATCACGAAGGCATTATCGAGTGTACGTCCACGCATAAATGCCAGCGGAGCCACCTCTATGGTGCCATCTTCGAGGTAAGTGAGCAGCTTTTGCGGATGAATCATATCGCGCAAAGCGTCGTAGAGTGGCTGAAGGTATGGATCCAGTTTCTCGCGCATGTCTCCCGGAAGGAAACCCAGATTCTCTCCGGCCTCCACCGCTGGGCGCGTGAGGATGATACGGCGCACCTCCTTGTTTTTAAGGGCGCGTACAGCCAGGGCTACAGCCGTATAGGTCTTGCCTGTTCCGGCCGGACCGATAGCAAAAAGCAGGTCGCTGTGGTTTACGCTCTCAGTCATCCGGTGTTGGTTGGGCGTACGCGACTTTACCAGCAGCCCGTTATTTCCTCTTACGAGGATGTCGTTATCGCCTGCATCTTTGATGTGCACATGATCGTCAGACGTAAGAATCTGGTTAATCTCCTGCTCCGATAACTTTCCGAATTTATCATAGCTTAACAACAAAGTATTAAACTTCTCCTCAAAATTAGCTATCTCCTCATCAGTGCCTACCACCTTGATGTTGCCACCTCGTGCAATAATTTTCAGGTTCGAGAAGTATTCTTTTATCTGATTGAGGTATTTATCGTTTACACCAAATATTTCAACCGGATTTACATTTTCAAGTGCTATAAGTTTTTCAGCCATATATTATTCTAATCTTTTTTATTAGCCATCACCAAATTCTACATCGGTCTTCACGGTTTGCTTAGCGTAAATCCGCTGACAGGTTAAAAAATTATGTGCTGTATTTGTTTGATAAATGGCATCTTTTGCAAAAATAACAATGAAAACCCAATTTTACGGTGATAATTTATAATTTTGATCCTGCAAGCTACAAACACATGGAAACACCTGTCATCACATTAACAACCGATTGGGGAACGCGCGACTTCTATGCCGGAGCAGTTAAAGGCAAGCTGTTGAGCAAGATACCCAATGCACGGATTATAGACATTTCGCACCAGGTGTCGCCACACGATATCATTCATGCTTCGTTTGTGATAAAAAATGTATTCCCGCAGTTCCCTGAGGGCACCATCCACCTGATAGGCGTTGATAACAACACAACCTACGAACAACCGCACGCGCTGGTGAAAGCCGGGGGGCAATATTTTATCGGGACGGATAATGGCATTTTTTCGCTGATATTCAATAAAAAGCCAGAGCTAATTGTGCATATTGACGTGCACCAGGAGTCTGATTATTTCACTTTCCCGGTAAGGGATATCTTTTGCAAGGTGGCTGCCGGACTGATTGAAGGAAAAGCTCCTGAGGACTTTGGGGAACCGGCAGAAAAGATCCGGCAGCTACAAGCCTTCCAGCCGGTGATTACTAACAAGGCGATCAAAGCGAAGGTCATCCATGTGGATCGCTATAAGAACCTGGTGACCAATATCAGCTACCAAACCTTCCAGGAGGTGGGGAAAGGAAAGCCCTTTGAGCTTCATTTTCATGGCGGACAATTCCGCATCCAAAGCATCCACACCGAATACAATGAGGTGAACGAGGCGGAGATAGTGGCTATTTTTGGTTCGAGCGGGTTTCTTGAAATCGCCCTCAACAAAGGAAAAGCCAGCGAGCTGCTGGGCATGAGCCTCGACTCGCCGGTGATTGTGGAGTTCAAAAGATGAACCAGTTGTTTTTACATGCTTATTGTTTCTGCTAATTTTTGTTAAGCGGCCTATGCATTTTTAAAATTTAGTTAATTTAGCCTCCCCAAAAGAATTGACCGAGGTTATGTACGCATTATTGAGAAAGGAGATTCGTAATTTTTTGAGTTCGTTGACCGGATACCTGACTATTTCAGTATTTCTGCTGATCAACGGGCTTTTCCTGTTTGTTTTCCCCACGGAGTTTAACATCCTTGACTTTGGCTATTCGAATATTGACGGATTGTTTATGATAGGGCCATTCGTATTTCTCTTTCTGATTCCGGCCATCACAATGCGGATGTTTGCCGAAGAGAAAAACCAGGGCACCATTGAGTTTCTGCTCACCAATCCGCTCAGCGATTTTCAGATTATCCTGGCAAAGTATATCGCCAGCTTTTCGCTGGTGCTTTTCTCGCTGCTG
>JAASSU010000314.1 GCA_021767705.1 Bacteroidota bacterium
AAGGCCGCTATCGCGAGTTTTATCAGTGCGATGCGGATGTGATTGGCTCCAATGGGTTGCTCAACGAGGTGGAGCTGGTTCAAATTATGGATGAGGTTTTCCGCAGGCTCGGAATTGAAGTTACCATTCACATCAATAACCGGAAAATCCTTAGCGGGATAGCTGAATACATCGGTCATCCCGATAAACTCACCGATATAATGGTGGCCATCGATAAGCTTGATAAGATTGGTCTGGAGAAAGTGATTGCTGAGCTTAACGAGCGCGGGATTGACAGTGAGGCGGTTGAAAAGCTTAAGCCGGTGCTTTTGCTCGAAGGCAATAATCGCGATAAGCTAACCGATCTGAGAACAATACTTCAGGATTCTGAAACCGGGCAAAAGGGCGTGGATGAAGTGCAGTATGTCCTGGAAAAGCTGGAAATGATGAAGGTGTCGACCACGGTTGTGCTGGACCTCACGCTGGCACGCGGACTGGATTATTACACAGGGGCCATTTTTGAAGTGAAGGCCAACAACACGGCCATGGGTAGTATCTGTGGGGGTGGAAGGTATGACGACCTGACCGGAGTTTTCGGACTGAAGGATGTTTCGGGAGTGGGCATTTCGTTTGGCGCTGATCGTATTTTCGATGTGATGACCAGCGAAGAACTTTTTCCTGAGGAAGTAGCCACCACAACGAAGGTTTTATTTGTCAATTTTGGAGAGAAAGAGCAGGATTACTGTCTGCCTGCCTTGCAAAGCCTGAGAAATAATGGCATCGCGGCAGAGATATTCCCGTCATCAGCAAAAATGAAAAAGCAGATGACCTACGCCAACAACAAAGGAGTGCCTTTTGTAGTGCTGGCCGGAGAGTCGGAGATTGAGAATAAAGTTTTTACGCTCAAGAACATGGACACCGGCGAGCAAAAGTCGCTCACAGAAGAGCAATTGATTAAAGAGCTTAATAACATCAGCGAATAAAACATTTTGTGATGAATTGGATTTTGGATTACCTCATTTGCATGAACAGGCAGGGAATGTTTCCTTGCATACATGAGTCCAGTTTAAAAACTCTTCAAAGTGCTGATTTTTATCATTTTTACCCCTAACCCGCCTCAGGCGGGGGATTGCTAAAAATCAGCACTTTGAAAAAGTCCCCTTTAGGGGATTTAGGGGTCTTTAGGGTTTTTAGACTGGACTCATACATAGAAATGTAGTTTGATTCTGTAACCGGAATCAGGATTGTTTGTAAAGCAGATTAGTTAAGTTCCAAATTTCAAAATAAAAATCATGAGTCAAGAATATATCATCCAGCCTGATCATAAATTAACTTTCGAAAAGGTTTTCGAAATCCACAAAAACAAATACCAACTGCGGCTTTCGCCGGAATCAGAAAGCAAAATTAATCGTTGCCGTCAATACCTTGATGAAAAGACCAAGAGTCAGAAAGAACCGATCTACGGTGTCAATACTGGCTTCGGATCTTTATGCGATGTTAAGATTTCTGACGAGGATCTCGGTAAGCTCCAGGAAAACCTGGTGATGTCGCATGCTTGCGGCGTGGGCGATGAAGTGCCAAAAGAGGTGGTGAAGCTCATGCTTTTCCTCAAGGTGCAGTCGCTGGCCTACGGCCACAGTGGTGTGCAGTTGCAAACCGTTCAGCGTTTACTCGATATGTACAATAACGAGGTGCTTCCGGTAGTCTATCAGCAAGGCTCTTTAGGAGCTTCAGGTGATTTGGCACCATTGGCTCATCTTGCCTTGCCACTGCTTTCAAAGGGCGAGGTGTATTATCGCGGCAAGCGCCGCCAATCAGAAGAGGTCAACCGGGAGCTGGGGTGGAAACCCATCGCCTTGCAGTCGAAGGAAGGGCTGGCCCTGCTGAACGGCACGCAGTTTATGGGGGCTTACGGCGTGTACAGCCTGATAAAGCTTTTCCGACTCTCGCAACTGGCCGATATTTGCGGCGTCATATCCCTCGAAGCTTTCGATGGCCGCAAAGAGCCTTTCAACGACCTCGTACACCAAATCCGGCAGCAGTCGGGGCAAATCAAAACCGCCGAAATTTTCAGGGATCTGCTCGAAGGCAGTGAGCTGATCGACCGTGAAAAGGCGCATGTGCAGGATCCGTATAGCTTCCGTTGCATCCCGCAGGTTCATGGGGCTTCAAAGGATGCGATGAATTATGTGGCTAAAGTCTTTTCGAACGAGATGAATGCCGTGACCGATAATCCCACCATCTTCCCGGATGAGGATTTGGTAATCAGTGCGGGAAACTTCCACGGGCAGCCGCTGGCCATTGCGCTCGATTACCTGGCAATCGCCACCGCAGAGCTGGGCAGCATCTCCGAAAGAAGAACCTATCAACTGCTCGAAGGTAAGAGAGGGCTGCCCTCATTTTTGGTGGCCAAACCCGGTCTTAACAGCGGGTTCATGATCCCACAGTATACGGCAGCTTCTATTGTCAGCCAGAGCAAGCAACTGGCATCGCCGGCATCCATCGACAGTATTGTTTCGTCGCAGGGCCAGGAAGATCATGTAAGTATGGGCGCTAATGCAGCTACCAAGGCCTATCAGGCCATTCACAACCTGGAGCGTGTCCTCGCTATTGAGTTGATGGCTGCCACACAAGCCCTGGAATTCAGAAGACCCGCAAAATCATCACCCTACATTGAGGAGATTGTAAGCGAGTACAGGGAAAAAGTACCATTTATTAAAGATGACCAGGTGATGTATGAGCACATCCAAAAGTCAGTAGACTTTATTCGGGAAGTGAAAATTTCCATTCCTGATGGTTTGATTGAAGATGTATAGGAATTGAAAATAATAAATCCCAAAACCCAAATTCCAAGAACGCGAATTACGCGGATTTTAGGCGGATTACGCGGATTTTAGGCGGATTACGCAGAAAAAGAGAATAGTGATTGGTTGATTCGTCAATTAGTTCATTTGTGAATGGTTTTTTAGGTTCGGAGATCAGAAATCCGGAACTCGAAACCCGAAACCCGAAATTCATCCCTCAATCATCCATTTAATCTACCTTCTATTTACTACTTACTCTTCTCCCCCTAAGCTTTATGCCCTTTTCACTGCGCTCTGAGCCAGCATGCCATCCGCCAACTTTTCTTAAACACCTAAGCAAGTAAACACATCAACACTTTACAAACCATGAAAGCTGTTGCACAGAGACCACCAAGAATCTCAGAGTTCCACAAAGATTGTCCCCCTCGGTGTAACTCTGTGCACCTCTGCGAAACTCTGTGGAATAGCTTTTACCTGTCCGTTTGCTATTTATTGCTTCTTGCTTCATATTCTGATCAGGTAAATCAATGTATTTTTTTACTTTTACAGGCAAACTCTAACAAAAACTAAAAACTATGGCTATAATTATAGATGGTTCAGGGCTTACTATCGAAAAGGTTGTAAAGGTGGCCCGTCATCGCGAAAAAGTTGAACTTCATCCTGATGCTGTTTCCCGCATAAACAAATGTCGCGCCATGCTCGAGCGCAAAATCGGAAAGCATGAGATAATGTATGGCGTGAACACCGGTATCGGAGAATTTTCGGAGGTGGAACTTAATGATGATCAGGTTAAGGAATTTCAGAAATACCTGATTTATAATCATGCTGCAGGTATTGGTGAAGCCATGCCGGAAGAGCATGTCAGGGCGGC
>JAASSU010000315.1 GCA_021767705.1 Bacteroidota bacterium
CTTGCGCTGGCCAAATCGCTTTACCAGGATGCGGCCAACAACTTCTCGGATAGTACGTATCCGAAAGAGCAGATTTCGAAAGTAGAAGAACTTATCGCTAAGCGACAGGCGCTAAAAGAGCGTCAGCAGCTTATCGCGGAATACCAGGGCCTGATTCAACCTGCCGACAGTGCTTTTGATGCCGACGACCTTGCGCTGGCCAAATCGCTTTACCAGGATGCGGCAAACGCTTTTTCTGACAGCACTTATCCGAAACAAAAGCTGGAAGAAGTCGATAACCTTATCGCGCAGCAGGAGGCAGAAAAAGCCCGTTATGAGGAGCTGATAAGCAAAGCCGATGCCTCTTACAATGCAGACACCTTCAAGGAAGCCCTTTCATTTTACCAGGATGCTGAAGAGGTGTTCCCCGACAATCCATACCCAAAAAAGCAAATCAGCGCCATCAACGATACGCTGGCTGCAATTGAATCGAGAGAGCTGGCATACAAAAGGGCGGTGAATCAGGGCGACAGTTTGTACGACCGCAAGGAGTATCAGGAGGCGATACAGGCCTATCAGCGCGGACTGGATATTTTCCCCGGAAGGGAACACCCGACCGAGAGAGTGAATAAGAGCATGGACCTGCTGGCAGCTATCCGTGAAAAGGAGAAGATGTACAGCCAGGCAATAGCCACAGCCGACAGCCTTTTCGAAGCGAAAGCTTATGAACAGTCGATAACCAGCTACGAAGACGCGCTTCAGCACAAACCAAAGAACCCTTATGCCCTGCAACAGACGCAGGCAGCACAAGACAGCATCGACAAGCGTGAGGCGGACTTTAATTACGCCATGGCGCAGGGAAATACAGCCTTCGGACAGGAAAACTATAAGAAAGCACTGGCTAATTTCAAGAAAGCCAAGTCGCTAAAACCTGAAAACGAAGAGGCCCGCGAGCGTGTAAACGAAACCAGCAAGATTCTGGAACAGCTCAGGCAGCAAATGCTCGAGAAGTACAACGCCGTAATTGCCGAAGCAGACAGGCTTTATAAAAACAAGGCCCTGAGCCGCGCCACCGACAAATATGAAGAGGCCGCACAGATAAACCCGGAAGAAGAGTACCCTGAGCAGATGATTGCGAAAATCAAGGAATACCTCGAAGAACACTCGCTGCGTGAGATTGTAAACCAACGTGTTACGGTGGCCGGACAATCGGAGAAGAAGTTTGAATTTGAACCGCTCGCCTATCGCGACAGGACCAACAACTTTATCGTGCTCACCACCAAGGGCGAGAAACGCAACACCAAAATCTTCCTGAACTACGGTATGGGTGAAGACAAGCAAGGCGGTGTGGTTATTCCGTCCATCACCACCGAAAACGAGCGCCAGTATATTTTCAATCTCTCCGACCACCGCCGCTGGAAGGAAAATGATATCAACTGGATCTCAGTCTACGTACAAGGCAGCGATATCGAAATCACCGGACTCGGCGTTTCGAAAGGAGATTAATAGCTTATCAATAGTATTCTTTTAGAGTTTGGGAGAAACAAAAAGCGTTCAACTGCGCACCCCCTGGCCTACAAGGGTATGGCCAGCAAAACAAGCAGGGAATTATGGCGCGGCCTGTGTGGTAGCCATTCGCGAGTGAACCGGTAGAATGTTGATGAAACACTTACAAAGCCTAACACTTAAGAGCAATACTAATCTATCAGTGAACGGCTCGAATGGCGTGCATAATTTCATGCGTAGCTTTTGCGGCCATGCCCTTGTCAGCCTTGTCCCGAGGCCTCGGGATTGGTACTTTTGGGTCAAGCCAAAAGTACATTATTGAAATCTGCTGGTCTCCGGGAATCGTCAGGAATGTCAAAAACTTATAAAAAAAGCATAACCAAATGTTGTCGTTGGTATGGAGACAACGCAGAAGCGACTGAGGAATCTATTAGCATACAACAGTTTACAACGAATTCTCGTTATCCTTACTCAAAATCTCTTCCCTTCTGAATTTCACCATCCGGATGATCAATTCTCTGGGTAGTGGCTTATCCAGTGGAAACTGAACCGAGCCCTTTCCCTGCTTGTATTCCTTTAACTCATCCGAGAATTTTGCCATCGTAGTTGGAAAAGGATAAAAACTGATAAACCGGGCATAAGCAGCCATCATGATTTGCTGATTGCTTTTCCCATCTGGCACCAACTTGAAAGACGGAACCTTGTAGTTTAAAACCTCAACAGCATCCGGAGCTGCTTCCCTGATGATTTTTCTTAGCTCCTTGAGTTTTTCTTGTGCCTTTTCAGGTTGATTGGCGATGTAATCATCAATCGTCTTAAAATCAGGCATTGCCCCTTTCTTTCCCATATGTTCTATTTTAATTTAGTGAGGTGTAAAAATAAATACTTATCCTAGTATAGTGATTTTCAATTAAAATAGAAATAAGAAGCAAAAAGTTTGTCGGAACGTCCCGTTCCGATACTCTATTCTTCCAGCCTCCGGCTGGTGTTACCGCAAGTTATTTTAACGGAGGTTTGGACCGAAGCAGGCTTCCAGAGTATTACAGTGGAAGTACCCGCGAAAGCTTTCGGGGTCCGCCGAACTCCAAAATGCTATATTATATAAGTACCCAAGTTTACACCTCAATTAACTTATAAATATACAGAATCCTACTGACCTCATCTTTCAGAAGATATAATTTTTTGTAATATAAAGGCAATGATTAGCATGCTGCTTCTCTGTGAAACTCTGCGCCTTCTCTGTGAGACTCTGTGTTATAGTTAATCCTCAAAAGAGCACAAAGAAGCTCAGCGATACTCAAAGTTTGCTATGTGGGAATTTATTTTTCATAAAACTCGTTTTGAGAAATCAATCCCTCACCTAATTCTTCTGCACCCGATACACATCCAATGTCATTTCCAGCTTCGATATTGTATTGTCAAGAAGCTTCAAAGGAAGTTCGATGTTGTTTGACAGCGACTGGTCCTGATCTTCAACGGTAATAACTCCCCGGCTGTCTTCTGTAAGGTTTTCAACCTCTACACTTTCAGGGACACGCCCTTCCACCACAAGAGAATCAAAATCAAATTTCCGGCGGTTATCCTTAAACAGCTTGTAATCGCAGTAATAGTAGAGTCCGGAAGGGGTGATTTCAAAGGTTTCCGAACCGCAGGAGTTCCACAACATGAGTCGTGTAAAGAAAATTCCCGTTCCAAAGCCAAGCATCACTGCGAAGATAAACCCAAACCCTATATCAATATCCACAAAAAAGTAAGCCACTAAGATACCCACCGGAATCAGGTAGCCGATAGCAGCCAATATACCAAGAATCATAATCGTCCACCACGGACTCTTTCCCGGACTGATAACAAATAAAGTAGCTAAATCTTCCTTTTTGATCTTGACACTGATAGGTTTCATTGGAGGTTTTTTTTATTACAAATTGTTTCAGGACTCCATTTATTCAAGCCCTTCCCATCGATTCATGCACTCTTTTAATCCAGCCTCTAATCCTTCATAATATTGATTTTCTTTAAAGTGAGGAATCATTATCGAATCAACTATTTGCTTACACACCTCATCCTTAAGGATTTTTTCAGTGCCATAGCCTGTAGCCAAAAAAGTCTCTCTCAGGTTCCTGCTAAAAAGAATAACTAAGCCGTTATCTTTATCTTTTTTACCAAC
>JAASSU010000067.1 GCA_021767705.1 Bacteroidota bacterium
AAAAGACGAACAATGAACTTTTTGATTACAGGCGCTAAGGGGCAGCTGGGCTCGAAAATTAAAGATTACAAAAATGAATTTCCCGATCACCGGTTTTTCTTTACGGATGTCGATACGCTGGACATTACGGACGAAACATCTGTCGATAATTTTCTCAGGGAAAACAAAATTGGTGTTCTTATAAACTGTGCGGCCTACACTGCCGTGGATAAAGCCGAATCGGAAACCGATCTGGCACAGAAACTTAATGCAGACGCTCCGGGATTGCTTGCCAAAGCATGTAAACAAAACGGGGCTGCGCTGATTCACGTTTCGACGGATTATGTGTTTAGCGGAAAAACGTTTACTCCTTATCGGGAAGAGATGACCACCGATCCTCAATCAGCTTATGGCAAAACAAAGCTTGATGGAGAGAATGCCGTCGAAGAATCAGGCGTTGCAGGAGCAATTGTGAGGACCTCGTGGCTTTATTCGGAGTATGGAAATAATTTTGTGAAAACCATGTTGCGCCTGGGCGTAGAGAGGGAACAGCTTTCGGTGGTATTCGATCAGGCCGGAAGCCCGACATATGCCGGCGACCTGGCCCTGACCCTTGTCAAGTTGGCATTACAGGAATTTAGTGGATTGGAAATTTACCACTATTCAAACGAAGGGGTTTGTTCATGGTATGATTTTGCAGTTGAGATTATGAAGCACAAATCGCTCGACTGCAAGATAAAGCCTATCGAATCGAAAGACTACCCCACGCCGGCTGCGCGCCCTCCATATAGTGTTTTCAACAAATCAAAAATAAAAAACAAACTGGGCATCGGCATTCCGCACTGGAGGGATAGCCTGACGATTTGCCTGGATAAATTGTAACCCGAAAGCGCTTTGATTATACGAACATCAAGACAAATCAAGTGTTCGGGAAAATAAACAACGACAAAAATCTTTAAAACCATGAAAACTGAAAAATACATTCTGGAAAAAGCAGAAAAGTGGACACACGCTCCGTTTGACGAAGAAACGCAGCAACGTGTTAAGGCACTCCTTGAAAATGATGAAGAAGAGCTAACAAACGCTTTTTACAAAGACCTTGAATTTGGTACCGGCGGCCTCCGTGGCGTGATGGGCGTGGGCACCAACCGTATGAATATTTACACCGTAGGCATGGCTACCCAGGGCCTGGCAAATTACCTGCTTAAGACTTATCCCGGCAAAGAGATTAAAGTGGCCATCAGCTACGATTCACGGATAAACAATACTTTATTTGCCGACACTACGGCCAGGGTCCTCACAGCTAACAAAATCAAAGTATTGCTCTTTAACGAGCTTAAGCCTGTGCCGGAGCTGAGTTTTGCCATCCGTCATCAAAAGTGCCAAAGCGGTATTATGATTACCGCATCGCACAACCCCAAAAAGTATAATGGCTATAAAGTTTACTGGAATGATGGCGGACAAATAGTTCCACCTCACGACAAAAATATTATCAGCGAAGTTCAGAAAATTGAGAACATCGAACAGGTGAATTTTAACGGCAATGAAGACTTGATTGAGCATATCGGAGAGGAAATTGATCAGGCCTATGTTGAGACCCTTAAAAACCTTTCACTTTCGCCGGAAATCATCGAAAAGCAAAGTGACTTAAAGCTTGTTTACACCCCTATTCATGGTTCGGGCGTGAAAATTGTTCCGATGGCCTTGCAGGCTTTTGGTTTCAAAAACCTCTTTAATGTCAATGAGCAGGATGTGGTCGATGGCAACTTCCCCACTGTTCAGTCGCCAAACCCCGAAGAGCCGGCAGCACTGAACATGGCTATTGAACAAGCCAAACAAGTAGGTGCCAGCCTGGTGATGGGCACCGATCCGGATGCCGACAGAGTGGGAGTGGCTGTTAGAAAAAGCGATGGGAATTATGAGCTGCTAAACGGCAATCAAACCGCCTCCATCCTGATTTATTACCTGCTGACGAAATGGAAAGAAAATAACAAGCTTTCCGGGAAAGAATATATTGCTAAAACGGTAGTAACCTCAGATCTTCTGAAAGAAATTGCTGACCGGTTTAGCGTTCCCACCTACGAAACACTCACCGGGTTTAAATGGATTGCCGATCTTATTGGCAGCAAAGAGCCTGAAGAAACTTTCATTGGTGGCGGCGAAGAAAGCTACGGTTACCTTATCGGCGACAGCGTTCGCGATAAAGATGCGGTAATTTCCTGTTGCATGATTGCGGAGGCGGCGGCATGGGCTGCCGAAAAAGGAAAAACACTCTATGAGCTCCTCCCGGAGATGTATTCTGAGTTTAGCTTCTATCTCGAAAAACTTATCTCTGTGGTTCGCGAAGGAAGAAAAGGGGCCGAAGAGATACAAAGCTGGATGGAAAATTATCGCAGCAATCCTCCAAAGGTGATAGATGGGAAGAAAGTTGTTGAACTGCGCGATTATGCCTCGGCTGTCTCCAAAGATCTGCAAAGCGGTGAAGAAAAAACCATTGATCTTCCAAAATCGAATGTGATTCAGTTGCTTACCGAAGATGGCAGCAAGATTACCATGCGCCCGTCAGGTACAGAGCCAAAGATTAAATACTATTTCAGCGTAAAAACCAATCTCGATGACCAAAATGATTTTGACAAGGTCAAACAAGAGCTTGACCAAAAAATCGAGAATATCATCAATTCGCTGAATATCCAAAAATAAAGCAAAACAACTACAACAGCCTGTCATAAAGCTATTTAAAATCTCTTATGAACAGGTTGTTGTTTATATATTTTTCTTCGCTTAAGTAATAGTGTGTAAAATCTTTTTAGATTTGTCTTTCGAACGAGGAGCAGATTATACATCTATTATTCTTATATGAAGAGTGAATTCGGAAACAAGTCATTTCCGGTTTGGATGCTCAGTGAAATGGAGATCAGTATCTGGGAACAAAGACTTGAAGGTCCTTTCGATTACCGTTTACCCATGCGTCATGTGATATGCACATCTGTTTTTAACAAAGTGCAGGAAAAGGTGTATCAGCTCGACAGAGCGCGTGTAAACACCGAAAATTTTTACATCCGCAACACCTTACCCACCAGCCTCAACAAACCAAATATCAATGATGTGATTTGGGATACTGCTGTGCTGCACGAGCTCGATTCGATAAAAAACTGTATTCAGTCTTATCGCCCGAAAATTGTTTTTTGTTTTGGAGCCTTCACTTACGAGAGCATGCGGCGGATTGATGAGCAGCAGGAAGAAAGAAGCTATGGCTCCTGGACACCCGCGGAGCTCGGCAAGGCTTTCGCAGAACAGGTCAACGCATTTGATATTAACAAAGTAAACTATTTTCCGTTGCTCGACCGCAGCATCTCAGGATGGAAATTCCTGGAAAGCCATGATGACTTTGTGGGGCAAGCAAATGCCGACTACTTTGGCTATGTTGGGCAAGAGATCGGCAAAATACTGATTCAGCATAAGGAAGAGCTGGACATCTGGCTTTAAGCCGCCGTCATTTTAGCTTCACCTGTAATCCATTGATTTTTGATACTTTTGCACTCCAAAATTTAACGTGATGCAACAGCAAAATAACGATCCGGTATATTCTAAACATGTGTTGGAAATGCTAACAGTAGCCAACGAGTTCTGTCATTTCATTGAGCAAAGTGAAGATTACAGTAAGAAAAACATCCTTGAATTTATACATAAAATTCTTCCGATGCTTTACTTAAAAGGGATTCTGATGCCTTCGGTAGTGGTTGAAGACTCTTCATACAACGAGAAGTATGTAAATGAGATGCAGTGGGAACATGTTTTTTATGCTATCAAAAACAAGTTGAAAGATGATGACGATTTTTGGATGGTACAAAACACCGGCCTCAATGAGTTTGAGCCCCAGAAGCACAGCTTATCTGATCTGATTGCAGATATCTACCAGGATATGAAGGACTTTGTGATGCTGTATCAGCAGTCTTCAGTTTACGCCAAGCAAAACGCGGTGGCTGACTTCAAAAACTATTTCCAGAACCATTGGGGCGAAAGGGCTCTGAAGGCTTCTAAACGACTGCACGAATTAATCTACCAGCCCACAAGGGATCCTTTTTCTGATGAGAATAAACTTGGGCTGGAAGAGTAGCACCAATGCGGGCCACCTTGTAATACTTTGATTTTATAACTTTTGTAAGTATGAGTTAGCTGCCTTATTGAGTTTTATTGAAAGCCTTTGTTTTTGTGCTTCTGAGTAATTCTCACTATAAAAAATCCCCATAAATAGGGATAGGATGTACTTTACAAAACCGTAAATTTGTGTCCTGATTGAGTTTAAATAAACATGAGATGACATTATACGATCTGCCACAAGGGGAAAAAGGTGTGATTACCAAGGTGCGGGGCCAGGGGAGCTTCAGGAAGCGCATTATTGAGATGGGCTTTGTGGCAGGCAAAAAAGTGGAGGTCATCAAAAAGGCTCCCTTAAAAGATCCGGTGGAGTACAAAATCATGGATTACTTTGTTTCGCTGCGAAACAACGAGGCACAACTGATTGATATCGATGCGGATTTTGAGCAGCCAGCTCAGCAAGAGCCCTTCAACGGCACTATCGACAGCACAATACTCAAAAAGTCTATCCGAAAGAAGAAAGAAAAAGAGATTAATATTGCGCTTGTTGGTAACCCGAACTCCGGAAAAACAACCATTTTTAACAGTATCAGCGGACTCTCTGAAAGAGTGGGTAACTACAGCGGAGTGACCGTTGATGCCAAAAAAGCCACGATAAAGTATAATGGCTACCAGTTTAATATTATCGACCTGCCCGGAACGTACTCTATCACCGCTTATTCGCCCGAAGAGCTTTTCGTCAGGGAATATATCCTGGAGCAACAGCCTGACATTGTGGTCAATATCGTAGACTCCAGCAACCTTGAAAGGAATCTTTATCTGACTACGCAGCTTATCGACATGGACATCAAAGTAGTGGCAGCACTCAATATGTATGATGAGTTGCAGCAAAACGGCGATAAGCTCGACTACAACATGCTGGGCAAAATGCTGGGCATCCCCTTTGTTCCTACGGTAGGAAGCAAAAAGATTGGAATCGGCAACCTGTTTCGGAAAGTGATTGATGTTTATGAAGATCGCGATGATATTGTCAGGCATATCCATATCAACTACGGCCGGAACCTGGAACGCGCCATCGATGAACTGGAAAAAGAAATTGTTTCCATCACCAGTGGCAATGAGGCAGAAGTCGTGCTTGCCCCAAGGTTTTTAAGCATTAAGATGCTGGAAAGAGACCCGGATGTGGAAGCGCGGATTGATGCCTTTCCCAACAAGGACAACATCCATGAAATCAGAGACCGTCAGACAAAACGTATCCGCAAAGAGATTGAAGAAGACTGTGATTGCGAGACATTGATTACTGATGCCAAGTACGCATTCATATCCGGCGCGCTGCACGAAACAATGACGCCCAACAAAATACAGCGCATCAAGAAGAGCGAGATTATTGACCTGTTTATCACCCATAAGATTTGGGGCATTCCAATTTTTGCAGCTTTCATGTGGCTTACCTTTTGGTCCACCTTTACCTTGGGTGCCTACCCTATGGCCTGGATAGAGGCCGGCGTGGACGCCCTGGGAGGGTTCGTCAGCCAGCAAATGACCGACGGCATATTGAAAGATCTCATTGTTAACGGACTGATAGGCGGAGTTGGTGGGGTATTGGTTTTTCTTCCGAATATCGTCATCCTGTATTTTTTTATTGCCCTGATGGAAGACACAGGCTATATGGCGCGTGCTGTTTTTATCATGGACCGGGTCATGCATAAAATAGGGCTTCACGGAAAGTCTTTTATCCCATTGCTGATGGGATTCGGGTGCAATGTACCTGCAATTACGGCTACCCGCACCATCGAAAGCCGCCGCGACCGCATTGTTACCATGCTTATTACACCCTTTATGTCGTGCAGTGCACGCCTGCCGGTGTTTATCCTGTTTATTTCTGCCTTTTTTGATTCATACCAGGCCACTATTCTTTTCGGATTGTATTTATTGGGAGTGCTCCTGGCCATCGGCAGTTCGCTGCTGTTTACAAAAACCATCTTCAAAAAAGCTGATCTTCCTTTTGTGATGGAGCTTCCGCCTTACCGGATGCCGACTATCAGGTCGTTGCTAAAACATATGTGGGGCAGTGCACGGCAATACATCAAAAAAATTGCAGGAATAATCCTTGTCGCTTCCATTATTATCTGGGCACTGGGCTATTTCCCAAGAGATGTGGAGTATTCTAGGGACTTTGAAGACGAGATTACCTATCTGGAAAGAAATAAGGATTACATTCAAAATTCGGGACAGGAGCAGGTTGGAACTTATACCCTGCAAGTTATTGATGAGAGGCTGAAGGAGTTAAAACTTCAGAAAAGAGCTGAAAAGCAAGAAAGCTCTTATATCGGGCAGCTTGGTAATTTCATCCAGCCGGTGATGGAACCACTGGGGTTCGATTGGAAGATGTCGGTTGGTATTCTTACCGGTGTTGCAGCAAAAGAGGTGGTGGTTGGCACGCTTGGCGTGCTTTACCAGGCCGAAGTGGAAGATGAGGAAAACCCATCAAACCTGATTGATAAACTCAGGCAGCAAACCTTCGTGTCGGGCCCTGAGATGGGGAACCCGGTTTTCACCCCGGTGGTAGCCCTCAGTTACATGATATTTATCCTGATTTACTTCCCGTGCGTGGCCGTGGTTGCGGCGGTAAAGAAAGAGTCAGGAAGCTGGAAATATGCCGCATTCCTCGTGTTCTACACTACGGCAGTAGCTTGGATTGCAGCATTTCTGGTAAACCAAATCGGAAACCTGATAGCTTAGTTTTATGTGGCAGGAAATTCTCACATACATCATCATAGCCATTGCAGCAGGACTTGCAGTGCGAAAGGCGTATTTGAAATTCAAAAAACCTTCAGGATGCGATAGCTGCAGCTCAGATAGCTGCGCGGCGTGTGGCTTAGCCGACCTGAAAAAAGAAATGGACGAGAAAAAAGAAGGCCGGCAACCGTTTACAACAAAAACCTACAATCCGCAGGCGAAAAGCCTGCAGTAAATAAAACCAGGGTTGACTTTGAGTTTGGCTTGGCAATAATTATTTTTCATACTTAAAATAAAAATCATAAATTTGCTTAGAGCTCATTAAAACCTGACCAAAATGGCTATAAATAAGGAATTACTGCAGGAAACTTTCGATATCTATGACAATGAAACGATTGTAGAGATTATCAATATCTTTTTCGAAGAGCATCCTGACCGCATCAAAGCACTCGATGAAGCAACAAGCAATAAAGACAGTGAACTACTCCGAACAACAGCCCATGGATTGAAAGGTGTTATCAGCCACTTCCATGCTGAAGAAGCACGCAGTCTTGCCAAAAAACTTGAAGATAAAGGGGCGGAAGGCGATTTTAGCGGAACAGAAGAAATCAAGGAAAAGCTCTTTCACGAATTAGATGAGATGATGGAAGAGCTGAAGGAAATTAAGAAAAAGTATCAATAGTGTTATGCCGATAATCAATAGGAAAGAATTTGAAGAGAGGCTGGAAATGCTTTCAGCAGAGGTGATGGTTGAAGTTATCGATATTTTTAAAGAAAGTTATCCCGAAAGGAAACAAAATATACAAGGGGCCCTTAGTGAAAGAGATCCCAAAAAACTGGAATTCGAAATCCACGCACTGAAAAACGACCTTTCGCAATTCGGGGCCGACGAACTTTTCAATAATACCCAATCACTGCTGGAAAAAATCAGGGATAATAACTCTGCTGATTTCGAAAAAGAAGCAAATAACTTAATCGGTCAAATCGATCAGGAATTGCTTCCTGAACTTAACGAGTGGTATAACAAGCAAGCCTAACGGATCAGGTTATCCAGTCTGTTCATCCCCTCCACAGCCTTTTCATAATTTGGAAAAATCTCCAGCGAGCGCTGATAATCTTTCCGTGCATCCTGCAGTTCACCTGTTAACTCGTGGGCATAGCCACGGTTGTAATAAGCCTGATAGTAATTTTTCTTATGATTGATGGCTCTGGTCATAAAATCAATAGCCTTTTCATAATCTTCTTCATAAACAAGCGCCATGTAACCAATATTATAGTATGCGTGTGGATAGGCACTGTCGAGAGAAATGATATTATTATAGGTTTCCTCGGCTTTTCCATACTGACCATTTTCCTGGTAGTGCAGCCCCAACAGGTACATCGTACTTAGATCTTCCGGATCGATATTGAGGGCACTGTTGAAATAATCTACAGCCATGGGGTTGCCCTGCTCCGACATAAGAATGCCCACCTTAAGAAAAGGGTCCTTGAAAGACGGGTCGCGGGTGATGGCTTCCTGGTAATTGGCGATGGCTGCCGCTGTATCTTGCTGCTCTTCATTGATATAGCCTTTGATAAACCAGGCCTTTGCCATCCCGGGCTTCAGGCTGATGGCCCTGTTGATGTATTTAGTAGCTTCCTTGTAGTTTTTGTAAGCCAGTTCGAGCTTGGAGAGGCGCACAAGGGCTGCCAGATTCTTGCTGTCGTTATCAACCACCCTGCGCAACACATCACGGGCATCTTCAAACTTGTTCATCTGCTGATAAATATCTGTCAGCAACACCAAGTGTTCCGGGTTTCCCGACTCTATCTGCATTGCCTGCCCTACATCGCGTAAAGCCAGGTTTATCTGACTATCGCGCAGGTAGTAATCGGCCCGCTGATGAAACAACGCTGCATTTAATGAATCTTCAGAAATCTGATTATTTAAGATAGCCAGCGAGTCGGTTGCCTGCTGCTCCTTCTCTTCTGCGTTTTGATTCCCCTTATTTGTGCAAGCACTTGCTAACAATGCAATTACTGCAAGTAAAATTAGTTCCCTCTTCATCGGCAATCTGAAATAAGTTTTGAAAAAGGGGCTGCTCAAGAAGCAGCCCCTATATTTTTATTATGCCTCAGCATTCAGTCCTTTAATATGTTCACGCACTTTCTGTTCAAGCTCTTCGGCAAGTTCCGGATTATCAAAGAGTAGCTTTTTCACAGCATCTCTTCCCTGTCCGAGCTTCGTGTCGCCATAGCTGTACCACGAACCACTTTTGTTGATAATCTTAAAGTCAACGCCCATATCGATAATCTCTCCCATCTTCGATATTCCCTCACCATAAATGATATCGAACTCAGCCTGACGGAACGGGGGAGCCATTTTATTCTTAACCACTTTGGTGCGGGCGCGGTTCCCAACCACATCCGTGCCGTCTTTTATCTGGCCGATACGGCGTATATCAATCCTCACTGAACAGTAAAACTTCAGGGCATTACCCCCGGTGGTGGTCTCAGGGTTTCCAAACATCACCCCAATCTTCTCACGAAGCTGGTTGATAAAAATACAGGTGGCTCCCGTTTTGCTGATGGTAGCTGTCAACTTTCTGAGCGCCTGCGACATCAGTCGGGCCTGGAGCCCCATTTTTGAGTCGCCCATATCACCTTCAATCTCACTCTTAGGGGTAAGGGCGGCTACAGAGTCGATAACAATGATGTCGAGAGCGCCCGAGCGAATAAGATTGTCGGCAATCTCCAACGCCTGCTCTCCATGGTCGGGTTGGGAAATTAAGAGATTGTCGATATCCACACCTAATTTCTTAGCGTAAAATCTGTCGAAGGCATGCTCGGCGTCGATAAATGCCGCCAATCCGCCCTGCTTCTGGGCTTGCGCTATAGCATGGATGGCCAGGGTCGTTTTTCCTGAAGACTCAGGACCAAAGACCTCCACCACCCTGCCGCGTGGCAAGCCACCAATACCAAGAGCTGTATCCAGTCCAATGGAGCCCGTTGGGATGCACGGGAAGTCATCTACTTTTCCGTCTCCCATTCTCATAACGGCTCCCTTGCCATATTCCTTATTGAGTTTATCAACAACAAGATCAAGAGCTTTGAGCTTTTCACTGTTGTTATTTCCGGTTTCTTCTTTTGATTTAGCCATTGCTGATATAATTAATTGTATTTCTCTAAAATCTGTTCGGTATGCGCTTTTGTTTTCACTTTCGTGAAGACATGCTCAATTTTACCCTCTTCGTCAATAATAAAGGTCATTCGGTGTATGCCTTCAAATTCTTTCCCATACATCTTTTTCTTTCCCCAAACACCATAGGCATTGATAATTTCCTTTTCAGTATCAGGGATTAAAGGAAAAGGCAGATCGTTTTTGGTCTTGAAATTCTGTTGCTTCTTCACGCTGTCGGCACTGACTCCAATGATCTTAAATCCCTTTTCAAGAAGAGCCCCGTAATGGTCACGCAGGTTGCACGATTCGGCAGTGCATCCGGGGGTGCTGGCTTTCGGATAGAAATACAGTATCACCTTGCTTCCTTTGTAATCTTCGAGCTTAATCGTATTATCATCCTGGTCTTTAGCTGAAAATACAGGAGCTTTTTCTCCTTCCTTCGGAATTGACATAGCTTTTTTTTTAAGAATAGCAAAGATAAGACTTGAAATCGACAAAATCACCTTCCTGACTATGTTTTTTCTTATCTGACTCTCTTTTCATAATACTTACAAAAATGCGTCAAGGGGCACTCCTCACATTTCGGATTTCGCGCCGTACAAATATATCTTCCGTGCAGGATAAGCCAATGGTGCGCAATGGGCAATTGCTCTTCGGGAATATATTTTACAAGCTGCTTTTCTGCTTCAAGCGGGTTCTTAGCGCGATAAGTTAACCCCAACCGCTCCGACACCCTGAACACATGTGTGTCCACAGCCATGGCCGGTTTGTTATAAACCACGCTGGCAATCACATTGGCAGTCTTTCTACCCACACCGGGCATTTTTTGCAAAGTTTCCACATCCGACGGCACTACTCCACCAAAATCGTGGTAAAGCATTTTGGCCATCCCCAGTAGATGCTTCGACTTATTATTGGGGAAAGAGCATGATTTTATGTAGGAAAGAATCTCTTTGGTGTCACTCTCCGAGAGCTCCTTCTCTGAGGGGAAGCGCCTGAAAAAGCCGGGCGTGATCAAATTGACGCGCTTATCAGTGCATTGAGCTGAAAGTATTACCGCTACCAACAACTCATAGGGTGTGGTGTAGTGGAGTTCCGTTTCAGCAACAGGCTGGTTTTTCGAAAAGTAATCAAGAAAAGCAGCGAATCTTTCGGGTTTTCTCATCCTCTTTTTGCTGTCAAAAATAAAAAAACCCGGCGTATCACCGGGCTGTATTATCAGTTCATATTTAACTTAACTATCCCGCACTCGGCGGTGCGATGAATCCGTAGTGATTTGGAATAATTGATAATATTCTGAATCACCTTCCTTCTTGGCCTCATTTCGTGCATAGTGTCGTAAGATGCTCCGTTTTCAGTTTGTGATTTTTGCGACAAAAGAGACTTTAACGTAAAGTTTTTATCCATATAAAGAAATTAGTATTACACATTAATTAGTCTACTAACGTCTTGATACAGATAATTATTTCATCCACAAGGAAATTTACCTTGTTAAAATCAGGTTTTTCTCTTCTATCAGCTTTCTGAGGTTGATAAGCGCATATCGCATACGGCCTAAGGCTGTGTTAATGCTCACATCGGTTTGTTCAGCGATATCCTTGAAACTCATATTCGCATAATGCCTCATTTTCAACACTTCTTTTTGCTCCTCGGGCAAAAATTCCACCAAACGGCGCACATCGCGATGAATCTGATCGGTTACCATCGACTCCTCTACCGAAGGGGCTTCGAGCTGAATGGTATCGAAAATGTCAAAGTCATCCGAACTGTTGTTCACCACCGGGATACGCTTTTCCTTCCTGAAATGGTCGATAATAAGGTTGTGCGAAATTCGCATCACCCATTGCAAAAACTTACCTTCTTCCTTATAGTTTCCTGCACGTAAGGTGTTCACGACCTTAATAAAGGCGTCCTGAAAAATGTCCTCAGCCAAATCTTTATCCTTTACTACCATAAAGATATAGGCGAAAACGCGATTTTCGTGTTTACTGATTAGCTTTTCGAGGGCTACATGGTCACCATCGAGATACTTACGAATAAGTTCTTTGTCACTAACTGATGAACGAACTTCCATAAAAATTGCTCTTTAAAGTTAAATCGTAAAAGTATCCTCGATAGTCCTCCTTTTTTTAAATAGTTTTACTTTTGTATGCTTATGTATGAAGTAGCAAATATATGTAAGCTTCTTTATTGAAACAAATTTTTTTTAAATTTTCTTAAAATCCGTTTTCAGAGTTGCAGCAAAAAACAGACCAAATCGATCCTAAAAGGAACATTATAATAAAAGGGGCCCACATCCATAACCTGAAAAATTTGGATGTAGCCATCCCACGTAATAAGCTGGTAGTCATCACCGGCGTTTCAGGCTCGGGAAAATCGTCTTTGGCTTTCGACACCCTTTATGCCGAAGGCCAGCGGAGATATGTGGAGAGCCTGAGCTCCTATGCCCGTCAGTTTATGGGAAGAATGTCGAAGCCACAGGTAGAGTACATCAAAGGCATCGCCCCGGCTATTGCCATTGAACAAAAAGTAAACACCCGAAACCCGCGCTCTACGGTAGGCACGAGCACCGAAATCTATGAATACCTTAAACTCTTGTATGCACGTATCGGCAAGACTTTTTCTCCCGTATCGGGCGAGCAGGTGAAACGCAACACCACCGAAGATGTGGTAAACTACCTCATTTCAATGGAAGAAGGGACAAAAGCGATGATCCTCGCCCCCTTGCATATCCCGTCGGGAAGAAAAATAAACGATCATCTCAGCATCCTTAAGCAGCAAGGCTTTGGCAGGATAAGAAATGCAGGGGAAATCCTGAAAATTGATGAGGCCATAAAATCAGGAAAAGTAAAGAAAAAAGACCTCCGGATTGTGATTGACCGGGTAGTGGTAAAAAACGATAAGGACACAAAAGCAAGGATCGCTGATTCGGTCCAGACAGCCTTTTTCGAAGGAAGAAATATCTGCGAAGTAATCAGTTACGAAAAGGATAAAGAGCTTAAGGAGACCTTTTCCACTGATTTCGAAAAAGACGGGATAAAGTTTGAAGAGCCTTCAGTCAACTTCTTTAGCTTCAACAACCCCTACGGAGCTTGCCGCACCTGCGAAGGCTTTGGTTCAATCATAGGAATCGATGAAGATCTGGTGGTCCCGGATAAAAGTTTATCGGTTTATGAGGATGCCATCGCCTGCTGGAAGGGTGATAAGATGAGTGAGTGGAAGTATGCACTTATAAGAAGTGCCGACAAGTTTAATTTCCCGGTGCATCGCCCCTATTACGACCTTTCTGATGATGAAAAAGACATTCTTTGGAATGGCAATAAGCACTTTAAAGGTCTCAACCAGTTTTTCAAATACCTCGAAAGCAAGGCCTACAAAATTCAATACAGAGTGATGCTTTCGCGCTACCGCGGCAAAACAACCTGCCCTTCGTGTAAAGGCAGCCGCCTTAGAAAAGACACCTACTATGTAAAAGTAGCAGGGAAGTCGATAAACGATCTGCTGATTATGCCGGTAGATGAGCTCTTTGATTTTTTTAAGACCATAGAACTCGACCCGCACGATTTGGAGGTGGCCTCACGCCTGCTCACCGAAATCACCAACCGCTTGCAGTATCTCAATGATGTGGGCTTAAGCTACCTTACGCTCAACCGCCTGTCGAACACCCTTTCAGGAGGGGAATCGCAGCGTATTAACCTGGCTACCTCGCTGGGCAGCAACCTGGTGGGCTCGATGTACATCCTTGACGAGCCCAGCATCGGGCTGCATCCCCGCGACACGCACCGTCTGCTGAAGGTGCTTAAGAAGCTCCGCGATATTGGCAACACAGTGATAGTGGTAGAGCATGAGGAAGAGATTATCAATGCTGCCGACGAGGTCATCGACATCGGCCCGCGGGCCGGGACCAATGGCGGCGAGCTGGTTTTCCAGGGCACAAGAGAAGAGATGGAAAAGCATCCGGACAGCCTTACAGGGCAATACCTTAACGGAACGCGCAGCATTGAGCTGCCGGCCTCGCGGCGCAAATGGAACAACCACATCACCTTGTCCGGCGCACGCCATAACAACCTGAAAAACATCGACGCCAGGTTTCCGCTGAATACAATTACGGTGGTGACCGGTGTCAGTGGCTCAGGAAAAACATCTTTGGTGAAGGGGATCCTTTATCCGGCGCTGAAAAAAATGTATGGCGGTTATGGAGAAAAAACCGGACAATTCAACCGGCTACTGGGCGAGTATGAGCGCATCACTCATGTGGAGATGGTCGACCAGAACCCTATCGGGAAATCGTCCCGATCGAACCCGGCCACCTATGTCAAGGCCTTTGATGACATCCGAAACCTTTT
>JAASSU010000316.1 GCA_021767705.1 Bacteroidota bacterium
AAGAGATCGCCCATCAGGTAAATTTCGTGGGCATCGGCTTTAACCATCTCCAGCCACTTAACCAGCTTTTTCTCCCTTTCCAGGCTACTGGCATGGTCGGGAATACCAAGGTGAAAGTCTGAGGCAAAGTAGACTTTTTTTCCGGAAGGTATTTGCGTGTGTTCTGTTTTCAAGCGCTGACTGGTTTGATTTGCAGGCAAAAATAGAAAAAAATCACTGCTTACCGAGATGCTCTTTTATTTCTTCAACATCGGATGTGCGCAGCAAAATCTCATGCTTTTGGTTTAACAGCAAAAAGAGTGGTGTGCTGCTCACTCCGTAAAGTTTTGCAGAAGAAGCCTCAAGCCCTTCGGGCTCGGACACGTGAAAAATAACCCGGTGGTCCGAAATGGAGTTTCTCCATCTTGCCATGTTTGGGTGCAAGGAAACGGCGTAAATGCTTGTCCCTGTCTGATTTTCAGATACCAATTCTGCAATACTTTTCAGTGCTCTGGTAGAAGAGTTGTTTTCCAGATCCCAAAATGCAAGCACCTTGCTTTTTGATTCCAGCTGATGAAGCGCAATGATTTTGTCTTCTTTATCCGGCAAACGGATATCGGGAGCAATATTTCCTACAGAAGTTTCCTCTGCCTTCTGCTCTCTTAAACTGATTTTTCTCAGCACAGGTTTTGTTTTGGAGATGAAGTCATTGGCAATATCGTTTTCCGGAAATTTATTTTGTAATCCCCTGACAACACTATCGTAAAGATTCGTAAACTTTGCAACAGGAAAAAGTTTGTCTTCGCCAAAGACCTGCTGAAGGATCAGTGTGTTCGCCAGAGCACCGTAATCTTCCCTGATAAGGGAGAGACCGGTTGTTTGAAGAACAGTTCTGTTTTCCTCCATGGCCACCATCGCTTTCTTGCGGATTTCTGCGAAATCACCTTTGTTGGTGCTCTGATAAATCTTTTTCATGTGTTGCCTCATGCTGATGTCGCTCTTGTTCAGCGCCCTGTTGAGGGTGAACAGTTTTTGCGACTCTTCTGAGCCTTTGATTTCATATCCCGTGGCAAAACGATCGGTGATGATCAGCTTGGCGGCCTCCTCCGTCCCCAAAGACACCGGCGCTTTAAAGGATCGTCCGGGAATATCCACCAGGTAAATCATCCGTTGTGCAATGTCAGGTAAAAACATTGCGGGCTCTTTGGTGGTGGGTTTTAAGCGTGTCACTGTATTCCCTTCAAGGTCTTTGATAACCACCGGCGTATTCAGGATGCGCTCGGAATGTATTTCCAACGATGGCTTTTGGGTCGGCGAAAAAAAATCGCAGGAAGCCATAAATGCCAAGAGCAGAGAAATGACAACAAGTTTTTTCATGAAAAGCAGATTGAAATCAAACCTTTTTTATCAATTCCGAAATGATTGTCCGGGCCAGTGGCTCAGCAGTGGCGGCGGCTTCCAGCACTTCGTCATGAGAAATCTCAACAATCTTGCCTTCCACTCCGAGGTCGGTAATCAGCGAAATCGCAAACACTTTCATATCCATGTGGCGGGCCACAATAGCTTCCGGAATGGTTGACATCCCTACCGCATCGGCTCCGATAGTTCGAATGTACCGGTATTCGGCCGGCGTTTCGAAAGTTGGTCCGGAAACAGCTGCATAAATCCCGGTTTGATACCTGATTTTCTGATGACGGGCAATTTTTTTGGCCTCACGTATCAGTCCTTCGTCATAGACTTCACTCATATCAGGGAACCGTGGGCCAAGTTCATCAATGTTTTTTCCTCTTAGCGGATTGTCGGGCATCAGGTTAATATGATCTTTGATAATCATAATATCACCAATCTCAAAATCGGGGTGCAACCCACCGGAGGCATTTGACAGGAACAATGTTTCCACTCCCAGCCATTTCATTACCCGGATGGGGAAAGTCAGCTCTTCCATCGTATAGCCTTCGTAGTAGTGAAAACGGCCTTGCATGGCCACAATGTTTACTCCCGATAAGGTTCCGAAAAGAAGTTTCCCCTGGTGTCCTTTAACTGTGGATGTTGGGAAATTGGGGATGTCGGCATAGTTGAATTCGTTTTCAACTTTGATCTCATCGCTTAATTTGTTTAATCCTGTACCCAGGATGATACCAACGGAGGGCTTCAGATTGATTCTTTCACTGAGAAAGCTACTGGTTTCTTTTATTTTCTTTAACATATTCGAGAATTCTTCGATCAAACTTTTGTTTTTGTCCTTTATGGAAAACGACTTCCACAGGAATAAAGTACAAAGGTAAATCTTTTAGAATTTCATGACCTACGGCCGACCGGATTCGGGTAGCATCTTTTTCGGTAGTGATAATGATCTTGTTCTTTGCGAATATATTATGGTAAGCCTCTTTAATTTTCTCGAAGTTCGCTTTTTTGTATCGATAATGATCAGGATAGTTAAATTTTATAAGCTCATTGCAATGCGGCGAAAGCTTCTCCTCCAGCGGATAAGGGTTTGCAATGCCCGTAACCATAATTATGCTACTGTACTTTTTTAAAGCCTTTGGGGGTTCTGATCCATTAAATACATGGTGAAGCTGGCCATACTTATACTTGGTAAAATACAGCGACTGATGCTCCTTTATTTTGAGTTTCTCCTGAAACCTACGGATGGTAAAGGGTGTAAGAACCGGTGGGCATTTACTCACTACAACCATGTCGGCTCGCTTTGCCCCGCCTGTATGTTCGCGCAGCCTTCCTGTAGGCATCAGGTAATCATCAAAATATGGATTATGAAAATCAGTGATCAGAATGGAGAACCCCGGTTTTATCGCACGGTGTTGAAAGGCGTCATCCAGGAGAATCACATCAGTGTATGGATCGATCTCCAAGATTTTCCTGACCCCGCGAGGGCGCTTTTCGTCTACGGCGATGGTTTGCTTTCTGAACTTGTGCTTAAACTGCGCCGGCTCGTCACCCACTTCATCGGCCGTGGCATGCTGTTTAGCCAACCTGAAACCCTTGGTTTTCCTTTTATAGCCGCGGCTAAGTGTGGCCACTGAATATTCTTTTTTCAAAAGTCTTATGAGATATTCTATATGCGGGCTTTTTCCGGAACCACCCACGGCCAGGTTACCAACAACAATAGTAGGTACATCAAAAGTTTGTGATTTAAAAATACCCCAATCGTAGAGCTTGTTTCTCACAAAAATGATGCAGCCGTAAAGTATTGCAAATGGAAAAAGTAAAATCCTCCTCATTTTCAAAGCCCGAAATTACAAACTTTTAAACAGATTTCCCAACTATTCATTTCAATCGGGTGTTTATTTATCGTTAAATTTGTTTTTCAAAGAGCTGTTATGTTAATAAAAGAGATTACCAACTTTTTAGATGATAAGGTTCCGCCAATGCTGCAGGAGGCTTATGATAATTCAGGATTTTTAATCGGAGATAAGCAACAGGAACTCACTGGTGCGCTCGTCTGTGTGGATGTGACTGAGCAGGTGGTTGACGAGGCTATTGAGAAATCATGCAATCTTATTGTCAGCCATCACCCGCTGATTTTTAAAGGACTAAAGCGGCTGACTGGTCAGGATGATGTGGCCAGAACCGTTCAAAAAATAATCCGTAACGATTTATCTGTTTATGCTGCACATACCAATCTCGAC
>JAASSU010000317.1 GCA_021767705.1 Bacteroidota bacterium
CGAGAAAGGGCTTCTTAGCTTTCAGACTGAAGAAAAACAAGGGAAGTAATTGCTTCCATGTATGAGGTCTGATTAGCAAATAATATCTGAAAGCTTAGAATCCCTACATCGGGATCAAAGATCGCTAAAGTACAATTTGAAAGCAATTCATCCCGAGAAAGGGCTTCTTAGCTTTCAGACTGAAGAAAAACAAGGGAAGTAATTGCTTCCATGTATGAGGTCTGATTAGCAAATAATATCTGAAAGCTTAGAATCCCTACATCGGGATCAAAGATCGCTAAAATACAATTTGAAAGCAATTCATCCCGAGAAAGGGCTTCTTAGCTTTCAGACTGAAAAAAATCAAAGGAAGTAATTGTTTCCAGGCATGAGGTTTCATCAGGCAAATGATGACTAAAAGCTTAGAATCCCTGCATCGGGATCAAAGATCGCTAAATTTAAAAGTGATCAGAACCAGTCATTCGGAATTTCCGAACTTCTGCTTCCTGTGAAAAAACCGCTGTGCTCCAATTTAAAAACAACACTGAATTAAAAAAATGTGAAAATAAAAAACCCGGAATTAACCGGGTTTACAGCTCTAAGCCTTACGCTGTCACGTTGTGCAGCCGTCCGCGTCCCTCCGCTGCAGGGTATTGGCGCATTCTTAGCCGCAAGGCTGTTGATGCAAATTTAATTCATTTAATATCACTTAGTCAATCTTTATTGTGGTAGGCTCATCAGTTGCTTTGTTTAACTGATTCTTAGTGGACTTTGGCCTTTCTTTGCAGCAGAAGCATTAATTTTGCAATCAAAGCGTTTGAGAGAGTAGAGGAACCAGGTTAATGCTCCGGCAACCAGGGCCGACGATGAGGGCACGTAACTCATCACTTTCAAACGCTTTTTATATCTAATTTAATATTCCATCATGCCCCGGTAAGCTATTAAAGGACTCGTTTATGAAATTAGTTTTAGAGGGCTCGGTTCCAGAGATTATAACGTTAAATAAATCATAAACTCATAGTTTGCTTGAACCGGGGGTATGGCGGAGCGGTCTAACTTATTGAATCATACTACGCAACTATTATGAAAGCTACGATACTTTTCCTGCTGACTGTTTTTCATACGGCACTTTTTTCCCAGATCTTTACGGAGATTCAACACACTACTTACCCGGTCATGCAGGGCAGGAGGTGAGGGTGTATCCCAATCCCGCTAAAGGGGTAATCCACGTGGACTATCGCCGGGAAAGCAATGCAACTGTTACCCTGTTTGATAACACCGGGAAAGCAGTCATGCAACAAGCAGCCACAAGAGCAGCAGCCAGCGCAATAGATGTGTCGGCACTGCAACCGGGATTATACTTCCTGCAAGTCAAATCAGGCACGGACGTTTATAACGAAAAGGTAATGGTGGAGCAGTGAGGGGGGTATTCCAGAAAGGTTTTGAATACCAGTGGTTCCGCGTTATTTGTGACCTGCGGCTATCCCTGACAGGGTTTCAAACCCTGTCAGGGGTAATTGTTTCAAAAACCTGACAGCCTCCACGGAGTGGTGCTGTCAGCGTTAAAAGAGAGCCACTACGATATTTAAGCGGAATTTACAATTCGCGTTTTAAAAACAGCCGGTTGTAAAATGAATCAGCGTTTTCACCATTCCGCCTGAACGCAGCTTACATCTTCGAAGCAGGGTTTGAGTCACGGCGGTGGGAGTTGAGTGGCCATTCAACCCCGGGTTTCGGACGTTGTCATTATCCGGGGCTGCTTATATTGGATCCCTTTCGGGGTAAGGGATTGCGCTGACATCCAACCCCTGACAGGGTTTCAAACCCTGTCAGGGGTAATTGTTTCAAAAACCTGACAGCCTCGCCGGAGGCGTGCTGTCAGCGTTGGAATATTTTTTCGGAGGGTTTAGAGCACCATGCGGTGTATCCCCTTCTCGTAGCTGGTGTTGAGGATGAGTTTTTCGAGCTTTTCGAAATCGGATGGGTTTTTTACGAAGTCGATGTTGTTGGTGTCTACAATCAGCACCCGTAAGTCTTCGCGCTGCGACATGTACTCAAAATAGCTGTCCTGGATTTTTTCGAGGTACTCATCCTGGATTTCCATTTCATACGGACGCCCTCTTTTCCGGATGTTGCGCTGTAGGTTGCCGGTAGTCAGGTAAAGGTAAACAATCAGGTCGGGCTTGGGGATGGAGCTCATAATGATGTTAAACAGGCGGGAGTAGAGCGAAAACTCATCGGCCGGCAATGTTTTGCGGGCAAACACCAACGACTTGGCGATGTAGTAGTCCGACACCACAAAGTTGTAAAACAAGTCCTTCGATTGCAGCTTGTCTTTGAGCTGCTGATAGCGCTCGGCCAAAAAAGATAGTTCGAGCGGGAAGGCATACTTGTCGGGGTCTTTATAAAACTTTGGCAGGAAGGAGTTGTCTTCAAACCCTTCCTTGATAAGCATCGCCTGGTGTTTTTCGGCGAGCTTGGTGGCCAGCGTGCTTTTTCCCGCGCCTATGTTTCCTTCGATGGCGATAAAATTATACTCCATAAGATGCCCTGGTCACTAATTTTTCAACTTTAAGTTCGTCGTTGCAGTCGTGCAGCAGTGCTTTCACCGGCTTTTTCAACACCGGATGGATAAGGTCGGGCCACAGCTCGTTCAGGGGCATCAGCGTAAACTTCCTGAACTGCATCCTTGGGTGGGGCACTTTAAGTTCGCTGTCATCAATAATCAAATCATCGTAAAAAAGGATATCGATATCGATGGGGCGGCTGCTGTACACAGGAGAATTCTTCCGGGTGCGCCCCAGCTCTGCTTCAATATCCAGCAGCTTGTGCAATAATTGGTTGGGCGACCATTTGGTTTCGATGATGACGACCTGGTTCAAAAACGGGGTGTCATCGTCAAAGCCCCAGGGCTCGCTTTCGTAAAGTGCCGAAACTTTGCCCACATCGCCGGCATCCTGAGCGATGCGTTGCTGCGCCTTCCCCAGCAATGCCACCCTGTCGCCCCTGTTGCTGCCCAATAAAACTACTGCCTTCGCCATCTGATTTGCTTTGAATAATAAGCGGCAAAAGTACAATACCCTGAATAAAAAGGAAAGCTTTCTGAAAAATGAGCCGGGCAAAGCCGGATATTATCTTCAACAAGCAACTAGCGTCGTGTCAACGCTATTCTGGCGGGGTAATTTTATTGATGCCATAGAGACTCATCAAATGTTTTTAGTAATTTTGGATACTTATATCGCAAAAGATGATAAATATAGAAAAACAGGTTGCATACTGGACTGATGGGGCAATGGATGATTTAGCAACAGCAGATTTACTTATTCGCGAAAAGCGGACTCTGCATGGATTATTTTTTTGCCATCTGGCAATTGAAAAAGCATTAAAAGCCCATACTGTTAAAGCCTCAGGTGAAATAGCACCTCGTTCTCATAACTTGATTTATTTATCAGAAAAAGCTAATTTAGAGTTCGATGACGAGACTCAGATATTTCTTGGGATTTTAATGAAGTACCAATTGCAAGGGCGTTATCCAGATTACAACCCTGTTCTGCCTGATAATAAGAAGGTGAATGAATATTACGAAAAAACTAAAACATTATTACAATGGCTAAAAGAGAAATTGTAGAGCTC
>JAASSU010000318.1 GCA_021767705.1 Bacteroidota bacterium
CAGCACAATCAGGATTTGCTGCACTTAATCAAGATTTTCTTTCACCCATTTCGAACGCTTATTGGTGGCGGTGTTTTTCACCCCATCCAAAACCGATTTCCATAAATAGTTCATAAAACCTTTCTTTGGGTCCCTTTCGAACTTTATTTCGGCTACTGCCGGAGGCTCATTTTTCTTTGGGTTATTACTCCTGAGAAAGGTATTCATCAGAAATGAAAATATCTTACGGTCTTTGTCTTGCCCGTTTTTCTTTTTGAGCACTGTCAAATCTAAATCGTGGTAAAGAAACTCGAGCCGGCCGGCAGCTATATTATTATTGGCCTGTGCTTCGAAGCTGAGCTTATCCAAAGCACCTTTATTGATGCGCACATTCTGATTATGAACAACCATGGTGTTAAAAACAGCCAGATCCACCGGTTCCATCTCTCCTGAGAAGAAGAGGGTATCGCCGGTTTCCGTCACCGGAAAATGGACCTCAACGCGGGCATTGCTTTCGCCCATGATGCGGGCCGTGGCAGTAGTGCGGATGTTTTCGCTGCGATTGAAAAAGACAGGATCATTATTGAGGTTCTCTACCTGAATATTCAAATCATTAAAAAAGACAAAGCCCGCCTGGCTGGCCTTCGGCACATACTCTGCATAGCGAAATTCATTGTTGTTCATGCTGATAGTATCGATGCACAGCTTTAGCTTCATATCTCTCAACGCCTGCTCTGGCATTGGAGGCCTGTGGTTCTCCAGACGATCAAAACGCTTATCGCGGAAAATGTCAGAATTGATTCCTTCGGTGGTGATCGAACGACACGCAAGTACATTCTCATGAAGCCGACTTAAGTCAAGCCCTTTGATGCTCATCATTTCCATAGCGATATCCATCCGGTCACTCTGGTATCCGCGCTTCTCAGCAAAGGTATGCTGCGGATACTGTGGTTCAAGCGCAAACTGCAGCACTTCAAAGTCATGTTTGCCGGTATGAGCCAGCTTCCCCACTTTCATCTTATAGAATCCATCAGAAAGGCGCATCTCCAGCGAGTCGGCAAGCAACTCTTTAACACGTGGATAACGCAGCACTTCCACACTACCACCTTCGGCAGAAGCAACTATATCGTTGGTATGCATTTTAAACTTATCTATCGAAAACAGCTGCTCTCCGTTTTCCATATCCAAAACTACCATTCTGAAATCAACTATCTTCAGTTTTTTCAGGAAGACATCTTTTAGAGGAAGTGTTTTTTCTTCCTTCTGCTGTTGCCTGGAAGCTGAATCTTTTGCCCGAAGTGAAAGCTGCACATCGGTTTTTCCGAGCTCAAGTGTGTTTATGTTCAGGTTCTCAGAAAAAAGGTAGCGCAAAGCACTAATCCCGCCAAGGCGGAGGCTCTTTATCGTGGCACTGTCTACGCGAAAGCGTTGCGAGGGCTTTGCTGTGCTGGTATCAGGCACAATTATGATATTTTCGGCCGAGATGGAACGTCCGAGAATCCTTACATCTAGCCCTCCTATCCTGATAGTGTGGCCGGGGAAAATATCCTTACCCAATTTATTGTGGATTTTATTTTCAAGATACTGCTGAACGAAAAATCCGGCAAGCAGCACGAAAATGACAGATGAGATAGCTATAAGTATAATTTTCAACACGTTGGTTTTCCTTTTCAAGATGACTTTCTGTTTGATTCATTGCTTATCTAACAGAAAAGTTGGGGTTTAGGTCAACAGAAACTCACATTTCTTTTGCACTCCCGCCCCTTGGATTAATCAGCATCCGAAAACAGTGGGCCAGTGTCTCAAAAAACTTGTATATAATTGAACAGAAATCAGCAGATTAAACATCCTGCAAATTAAATCGTTTGTATAAAGCACACTCAATCCATAACAAATGAAAATATATCAAGCTCTCAATTTTAAAGGATTAAAACGCTCCTACGCTTCCAAGTTTTTATTTATTGCTTTTCTGGGAACACATATTCCGCTCATCGGATTAGTTCTTTTTTCCTTTCTTTATCCTCAGAATGAGATTTCGCATATGTTTGTTATCATTTTAATTCTGGCCTATACCTTAGTAGCCGCTATTTTTACCTTATATGTGCAAAACAAACTGCTGGCACCCATCAGGATGGCCGATAAAGCCATGGAAGAATTTAAAAACGCGAATGAAATTATAGATATTCCGGATAATTACAATGATGAAGCCGGCCGCTTGCTTTCCAACATCAAAGAAACGCTTACCAAAACGGACAGGCAGAATAAGGAAATTGAGATGCATCGCAACAAGCTGGAAAAACTGGTTGCTGAGCGTACCTCAGACTTAAAGACAGCAAAGGAAAGAGCAGAGGAAAGCGATCGACTGAAGTCTTCTTTCCTTGCCACCATGTCGCACGAATTGCGTACACCGCTAAATCACATTCTTGGCTTTTCGTCGATGATGGATGAGGATGCTGAGAAAGAAGAAATGATCACCTATGCATCGGCCATCTATCAAAGCGGTCAAAACCTTTTAAATATAATAGAAGACATTCTCTATTTCTCTACCTATGAAAGCTCTGAGATTAAGATAAAAAAGAAACCAATTTCTTTATCTGAACTTTTTTACAGCAACAAGACTATCCTGGAGGAAAATATTGCAGGAACAGGAAAAAGTAATCTCAAAGTAGAACTTAAACCTCAAAAGGAACTAATGGACCTTCATATTCATAGCGATGAATTTATGATAAACCAAGTGTTGCTCAGTCTGTTTAAAAATGCCGTAAAATTCACTAAAGAAGGCTTTATTGAGTTCGGGTGTTACAGCAAGGAGGGTAAAGGCATTGTTTTCTATGTTAAGGATACAGGAATCGGAATTCCGGCCGACAAACAACAGGTGATTTTCGATTATTTCAGACAGCTTGATGACACCCACACCCGCCAGCATGAAGGGATAGGACTTGGATTATCAATTTCGCAAAAAGTGGTCGATATCCTTGGCGGCAAACTTTTGGTGGAATCGGAGGAAGGAAAAGGCAGCATCTTCTCATTTGTGCTCCCCAACAAACCCTGGTTATCTGAAGCTAAACCTGACGAGCAGAAGGTGAAATCCAAAAAGGGTAGCAAGGAAAAGGAAGTTATTCTGATTGTGGAAGACGACGAGATGAGCCGCTCTTTGATGGAAATAAAGCTAAAAAGAAGAGGAATTAGGGTGCATACGGCAACTAACGGACGAGAGGCACTACACTTTCTCAGCAATAATCCGGATACCGGTTTGGTGTTTATGGACTTAAAAATGCCTGTAATGGACGGCTACCAGGCCACACGAAAAATAAGGGAAATAAACCCGGACATCTCCATTGTGGCGCTATCGGCCTACGTAATGAAATTCGACCGTGAAAAAGCACTGGAAAGCGGCTGCAACGATTTTATGCCTAAACCGGTTCATAATAAGCAGCTTGACCTGGTGCTTGAGAAGTACATGTAGTTTTTGTGCTTAGCTGTAAGCAACCATTAATTACTTCAACTCCAATCCCACCGGACAATGGTCGGAACCCATAATTTCGTTGAGGATGAAAGCATCTTTTACTTCTGTGATGAAGGATTTACTGACCAGGAAATAA
>JAASSU010000319.1 GCA_021767705.1 Bacteroidota bacterium
AAACAGCCTCCTCAAAAATTGATGAAATATTCAACACCTGTAGTATTTTCACACACTCTCCATAACTCTCCTGATTTAGTGCTGTTTCCATGACTCTTGATTATCAAGTGTGTAATTATTCAACACTCCAAATTTTCTAAAATCCACCTAAAATATCCTTATCTTACTGTTTTTGTGTTTGTTACGGCCTTATTAAAACATGGCACTTTAATTGACATAGTAGTAAGAAAAAAGTCAGCCTTGTGCTATTGCTCTGTTTTAATGGAATTTACAAGGCAAACAAAAAACAAACAAATTATGAAAACGCATCAAATCATTTTTAAATCATTATTGCTCGTTTTCTTTTTTAGCTCATTTTCACCACAGGCTCAAAAACAAGTGGAAGTGGAAGCTGACATGACTGTAGAAGCCACTGCAGAGGTTTACGAGCTGGCCAGAACCTGGGCCAAAGAGTTTTCGAAGAGCCATCCGGGCAACGAAATAACAGTTGTTCGTGAAGGAGAGGCTGAAGTTCCCAAAGAAAAGCTCATTGGAAAAATATCTTCCGGAACTTCCGGCGGAAGCGAGTGGAGTATAACGCTCTGCCGCAAAGTGCTGGTTCCGGTGGTAAACAGCAGTTTCAAGAGCGACCTCAACAAAACAGGAGTTTCATCGCAGACGCTTTCCGGAATGCTGCAATCTAAAAAAACACTTACAACCAGCGATGGAAAGACTATCAGGCTGCTTCTGCCGACAGAACAGTCAGGCAAGAGCAAACTTGAAAACTGTTTTGATGTCAACCTTAAACAACATCAACACCTGACTTACGCATCTGAAGACAAGGCGCTTGATATCCTGAAAAAGGAAAAAAATATTATTGCCTTTCTGCCTCTGAAGTCAGTTATCCACAGCGACAACCATTCGCTTAAGCAAGGAGTGGCCTTCCTGCCGATTGACCGGAATAACAATGGCCATCTTGACCATATGGAAAATTTCTACGGGGATGTGGCCTCTTTCACTCGTGGGGTATGGATAGGCAAGTACCCGAAAGAACTTTGCGACAACATTTTTCTGACCTCCACACACAAGCCTGAATCTGCGAAAGCAGAAGCTTTTATCAGCTTTTTGCTTACCAACGGGCAGGACAACCTTTCATCGCAAGGCTACAGCACTTTAGCATACAGCGAGAGAAGCAATCAAATACAACATCTGAAAGAGCCCTACCTTATTCCGGGAAGTGCTGATTCTGACGAGGCCTCCTGGGGATTGATTATCCTGATTATCGCCGGAATAATCATCGCCACCGGAATACTGGCAAACCTCATATTTGGTTTTGTCAAAAAGGAATCTGTTGAGCTTGCTGAAGAATCTTACGACAGGGAAGCTGCCCTTGATGAAGATAGCATCGAAATTCCGGAAGGCGTGTATTTCGACAAGTCACATACCTGGACTTTCCTTGAAAAAAACGGATTGCTGCGCATGGGTATCGACGATTTTCTTCAAAAAGTCACGGGACCGGTTACAAAAATCAACCTGAAACAGGAAGGAGAAAAAGTTATAAAAGGCGAAGCCATAGCTACACTCATCCAAAACGGGAAAAGAATAACAGTAAAAGCACCGGTGAGCGGAACCATTTATTCACTTAACAGCCATCTGGCCCTGGATGCCGGATTAGTTAACCAATCACCTTTCGACGAAGGATGGATGTATATGATTTCACCGGAAAACTGGAGACAGGAGATCCCATTTCTTAAGCTGGCCTCAGAATATCATGAGTGGATAAAAACCGAGCTCTCGCGACTGAAAGATTTTCTTGCTTACTCAGTTAACATCAACGACACGCAGAGCCATGCAGTGCTTCAGGACGGAGGGACAATTCGGCAGTATGTGCTTAAAGATCTTTCGCCACAAGTATGGGAAGAGTTTCAGATCAATTTTTTAGATAAAAAATAAACCACTAACAAAACATATTATGGGATTAAACCGACGAGACTTTATGAAAACCCTGGGGGTAGCTGGTGCTGCACTCACCTTTGGCAAAAGCACCGCAAGTCCGGCCCGGGAGGAAGAGACCGAATTCTACGGAATGCTTTACGACTCTACGTTATGCATCGGATGCCAAAACTGTGAATTCTCTTGCGCAGAAGAACACGGCCTGGAAGATCCGAAAGACGGACCGGAACTGGGTGTGGTTAGAACGGCAGACGACAAGCACCGCACCGTGGTAAACCTTTATGAAACCTCAGACGGCGAGTATTACATGAAAACACAATGCATGCACTGCAACCAGCCGGCATGCGGAACAGCCTGTCTGACCCAAGCCATGTACAAAACCAAAAAAGGGCCTGTAATCTGGCGTGGAGATAAATGTATGGGCTGTCGATACTGCATGATTAGTTGTCCGTTCGACGCCCCCAAGTTCGAATATGGAAGTACCAACCCAAAAATCACCAAGTGCACCATGTGTGCCGAAAGGGTTGTTGACGGAAAACAGCCCGCCTGCACGGAAAACTGTCCGATGGGAGCCATTACCTTTGGAACACGGCGCGAGCTGATTGCTGAAGCACGGAAACGCATCCATGAGAACCCGGAATATTATTACGATCACATTTACGGAGAGCATGAGGCTGGTGGCACCGGATGGCTTTACCTGGCTGCCGTACCCATGGATGAACTTGGCCTGAACACTAAAATTCAGAAAAAATCCTTCCCGGCACTAACCAAAGGGTTTATTGGATCCATTGCACCTGTTGATATTTTGCTGCCAGGCGCATTGCTGGGTATTCATGCAGCAACAAAATCCATTAAAAAAGAGGAGGAACCATCATGAGTACTAAAGCACAAACCGTCTATCTCGACAACAAAGATGGCAACACCTGGAAGTTTATTCTGCAGGAATTAAAACCCAAAGGAAAAATATTTACGCCATTTAACATCATCAGCCTGCCAATTATGTTGCTGGGCTTTTACCTGATTTACGTACGATTCTCGCAAGGCATTGGCGCAGTTACCAACCTCAGCCAGGTCAATCCCTGGGGGTTGTGGATTGGTTTTGATGTGGTGACCGGAGTGGCTTTTGCCGGAGGAGCCTATGTGTTGGCTTTCCTGGTTTACGTTTTGAACCTTGAACGATTCAGACCCATACTCAGAGTCACTATCCTGAATGGATTCTTAGCTTATCTTTTCTATTCAGGAGCGCTATTGCTCGACCTGGGCCGGCCTTTGAATGTTATCAACGTGATTATCGGAAACAACTACGGGGTGAGTTCGGTGATGTTCCTGGTAGGATGGCATTTCCTTCTTTATATGCTTGCCCTTTTCCTTGAATTTTCTCCGGCAATAGCCGAATGGCTGAATGCAAGAAAGCTGCACAAGGTTCTTTCGGGCATGACTTTAGGTGCCGTTGTCTTCGGAATTACGTTGTCAGCGCTGCACCAGTCAGGTATAGGCGCGCTGTTCCTGATGGCCGTAGACAAAATCCACCCGCTGTGGTACAACTCATACATGCCGCTGATGTTTGTAGTGTCGAGTGTTTTTGGAGGAATCGCCCTCGTCATCCTCGAAGGATCTATCAGCCGGAAAGTATTTTCCGATCA
>JAASSU010000320.1 GCA_021767705.1 Bacteroidota bacterium
CTTCGATACGTGCTTTCAGGCTGCATCACCGCAGAAACAGAAGAGGACTGGAAAAAATTATTGCCGCAGAACTTTCCCGGTTAATTTTTTCACCCCTGTGTTTGTGAAGCGCTTACGTTGACTGTGCTCTAACCACAGTTTCGGGCACCCATTAACCTGCGCAAACAGGGGGTGCCCTCTTTTTTCTTTCAGGTCAGACGAGGGAGAAAAACTTTCTGTCAGCCTACGGAATTTAGTATCGGCAAGTTTGGCTTAGATTCGGAAACTTCTCCTGGCGGGGAACACGATCATACAGCTGTCCGCTCTGGTTGTACTCCATTACAATCTTCCCTCCCTCGGGAGGAAGATACTCAACCGCGTCCCCGACCTTACTATTGAGACTTTTGCGGGCTATAAGAATGGCTTAGGACTAACATAGCAAATTAGACGAAAATGTTGTAACTCTTTCTTGATATTACTAATACCGGGGATGGTTAGGGATAATTTGTATTCACTACCTTTTCTTAGCTTTAAAGAAAACAAATCCCAGTAATAATCATCATCTTTATATCTCCCATATTGGAATGGCTGGTTGTTATACTGTGCTATTTTCTCGCCTGTCTGTAAGTCAATAACTATAAAACTAAAATCTTCAGTAAATCTGGCCTTATTATCAAGACTCAAAACCTTACCTAAGTTTCCAAAATCAATAGCTGGAAAGTGAAACGCTATTCTATATCTGGAAGAGGTTTTTCGAGGCACTATTACAAACTCATAATGTTTTGCTTCACTCTCAATATCTATATCTTCAACCAAGGAAACAACTTCATAATCGTATTTTTCCATCCATTCAAGCTCCTCATCTGATATCTCTTGGGTACCTGTACTCCATACCACTACTGTAATAGTGATAAGAAACAATACCAATAAATAATAGTTTTTCATTTTGCTTATACGTCCTTTCATAGAATGTATTACCTTGGAACATCTTTTTCCCATCCGGGAACCCACTTAGAAGGAGTAAAGTGACTTCCCGCTTCTCTTCCCAGGCTTCATACCGCATGAAGGACAGAATGAAAGAGGTGTCGTTGACTTATAATTCTTACCCGAAAGTCTGCAACATAACCCCCAAAACTACAATTATATTCCGGTGTTAAAAACCACCAAACTAATTCTGACATAAAGATTTAAGTATCATTCTGGTGTATGTATGAAACCCATCACAATCATACTAGTGAACAAGACAATTAGAACAACCACAGACAATATTTTGGCCTTTAATAGCTGTTTTTTACTTAAGCCATATGCATCAACGGCTTTCAGTATCCGATCATACCGTCCATTCGTTCGAATTATGACATATGTAGTCGTAGCAACACCTAAGAAGATACCTCCTACTAAGATCGGAGGCACTGTTTGTAACAGCCCTTTTTTCTCTGGAAACAGAAGATCAATTAGCATCACTCCGTTCATTAGAAGCATGAGAAAACCTAGAGCAGACATAAAGGATGCATAGAACACCGATCCTTTGTAAGTATCATACTTCCGCGCAAAAGAGTGAAAACAATAAAACATGATTTTAAGCCAATTCATATGCAGTTCCTCACTTAATCATCTCGGAAGATAAACTCTGCACCTACAGTAACAACTAAACCAGCTCCCGCTGTCCATGGTGTCGGTATTGCACTCAGCCCATTTCCTACTGTTCGTACCGCGAGCTCATCGGCGCCCATTTGGCCGTCGAAGAACCTTGCCGCATCAAAACCAATGCTCGCTACACTTGTGGCAACACCGGTTTTCGTCAGAGATTTTCCAACAGCACGTGAAACACGGGTAGCGGTACTTCTGACCTTTGCGCGTCGCATCAGTTCACCCGTATTTCTCATCAACTGCCCAGCACTGTTTCTTAAGGTACGCGATGTGTTTAGTCCTTTTGCTTGATCCAAGGCAAAATCAGCGCTTGATGCCGTTACCCCCGTCGCAGTTGCTACTGAACCGGCTACACTGAGAATTTGAGATGTATTTTCCCCATCGGATTCAGTCGCTACCAGTCCCCACTCATCCACGAAGTTCACCGGATCACCGCCCACGTAGGCGTACCTATAATACTAGTGCGTGAAATTCTTTCTTTTGAGCTCCTTTGTTTACCGCATTAAAATTACCTGAGGAGGCTGATGCAATTACGCGTACTGCCCGGTATTATACTGGTGCCTAGGAATTGGATTGCCAGTCTCCCCAGGACCGATCCGGCATGTAAAACAATTGCCTCCGGAAACAGCCGGAGTTGCCCCTTATAGGTATGCCGGAACGGATCGGTTTATTACCTACAAGGAGTATACTATGAAAACTGCTATCCTTCCACATGGAGTAATTGGAATCGATATGGATTCAACATCCTTTGATTGGTATTTCGCCAGAACCGGAAGCGAGAAGGACAGTTGGGGAAGGTGCATGACCACAAAGAGGGGGCTTCAGGAGTTCGCTACAGTTCATTCAAAACTGGGCAAACCTGTCATTGCCCTCGAGGGTTTTCATGGCCAGAATCTGGTACTTGAGAAGTGGCTTAGAAGCCAAGAAATCCCATTCTACTCCATACCGCCGTATAATGTGGCTAAGTACCGTGAAGCACATATTTCGCGGAACAAGAACAACAAGTACGATGCCCATGCGGTCGCCTCATTCGCAATAAATCAGATCGTGCAGGGCGATATCACAAAGTTTCAAAACTACTTTGTCGCTGATTATAATATCAGACCTCTTACTCGTCGCTATCATCAGTTATCAGCCCTAATCACGAGTGAATACTCTAACCTTTGGAAATACATAAAATTAGCATCATCAGATGTGTATGTTGCTCTCAAAGGCCAGCATCCTGATTTTCATTTTAGCTCGACAGTCCTACATACCATGGGTATGCTGCATCTCTTCGCCGGCGAGCCTGACATTGCAAAATGGGCTACCTTATCGAGCAGTACGTTAATTGAACTTATGGGCGGCAAGCGCTTCGTTGGAAGGGAAACTCTTATTACATCACTGAAAAAGCTTTCTCATGACTCAGAATCGGTTCCAATGGGCCTTCAAGAGACAATACGTCAGATTGCATCAAATCTAGTAAAATTTCGTCAGGATAGAAAGCACATAGGACACACGCTTGAGAGAATCGCTTTTTCCGATCCAATGCTCACCGCTCTACTTCAGGAACGAGGGATCGGAATTGTCATCGCCTCCAGTATAGTTTCAGAGGTTATCACCATTGCTCGATTCAAAAATGATGATCGACTTGCCAGCTATGCAGGATTGGGGAGAACTGAAAATAAATCCGGTACGGGCAGTTCAATGCGTAGATCTTTAAACTATAATCGATATCTGAAAGATGCGATAATTACTGCAGCCGTACAGCATGTCACAAAAAATCCTAAAAGTGCACTCTCTGACTATTACCATCTTAAACTGAAACAGGGCCATTCAAAGTTTTATGCAAGAAGAGCCTTGGCAAGAGCTTTACTCCGGCGGATCTTCAAGATCCTCAAAACCGTGGAGGGAAAAGGTTAGGATTTAATTGACACTAGACTAAAACAATCCA
>JAASSU010000321.1 GCA_021767705.1 Bacteroidota bacterium
AACAAAACCTGGTCTGGGATAAACCACTTTCCTGCCATAGTTCAATGGCCAGGTACATCTCTTCTTTGCTATACTTCTGATTTTTTCGCATGGCGCGAAGGTAGGGCCAGGCGGTTCATCTGGCAAGACGAGGTTGGTTGAGGGGATACGTTTTCAGTATGGAAAGAAAGAAGGGAAGAATATGAAATTCCAAATTCCAAATTTCAAATCCCAATTTCCAAAAACTATGATATGTCTTCAAATCGCAGCTTAATAAATTGATATTATGAAATTCAGATTCTCCGGAAAAGTTGGCAATTGGCAAACCTTGCGGCAAACTGTCCTAAAAATTTGCCAACTGTCAACCGAACGTAAACACATAAACACCAGCACACTTAGACACGAATTATTAAAGCTGGATAACCCAAAAACCTACCAAACACAATAACCTACCAAACTCTATAACTTACCAAACGTAGAAACCTCCCAACCTTAATAACTCGTCTCATCCAGCCGCACTTTGCCTCGGAAGGTCTTGTACACGAACAAGGTGTAGAAGATGACCAGCGGTGTACCTATCGCAGCCATGGTGAGCATAATTCCCAACGATTTATCGGATGACGCCGCATTGAATACCGTCAAATTGTATTTCGAATCGACGGTGGATATAAGCATGGTCGGATACAACTCGATAGCCACCAGTATCAGCAGCAAACTCACCGTGAGGGATGAGAAAATAAACGCCATAAAAAACTTCCTTTTGTGCACCAGGCGCGGAATGTTTGCAATGCTCAAAAACATCAGCATTGGCACGATAAACAGCCATGGATTATTAAAAAACCGGTCGGACAGGTGCGGGATATATCCGAGGGTATAGGCCGTGACCACCACAAAAAAGAACAGGAACAGGAAAATCGCTTTCCAGAGCAGTTGGTTTACGCGCTCATATAGCTTTCCTTCGGTCTTCATCACCAGGAAAATAGCACCGTGCATGGTCATCAAGGCCAAAGTCGTTAAACCTACAAGCAAGGCGTAGGGGTTCAGAAACTCCAGCCAGTGGCCGGTAAACTTATACTCCGGACCAATTGCTATCCCTTGCAGGATATTCCCCATCACCACACCCAGAAGCAGTGCCAGCATGGCACTTGAGATGCTGTAGCTGATGTCCCACATCTTACGCCACCATTTCATCGGCTCTTTACTTCTGAATTCGATAGAAACTGCCCTGAAGATGATGAACGCGAGGAACAGCATAAACGGGATATACATGGCCGAGAAAAGTGTTCCGTACATGATGGGGAACCCGGCAAAAAGGGCACCGCCTCCAATCACCAGCCACACCTCGTTGCCATCCCAAACCGGACCAACTGCGTTTAATGCAATCCGGCGGCTTTCCTCTTTCTTGAAAAACAGGTGCAAGGCGCCAGCCCCCAAATCAAACCCGTCGAGGATGCCGTAGCCCGTAAAGAGGCCGCCAATAACTAAAAACCATAACGTTGGATAATCTATACCTAAAAATTCTGACATAATTTCTTTGTTTTATGATTTTGATGAAACACTATCTGCCATTCCCTGCTGCATCGGCCGATCGGCGACCATTTCTTCGCTGTAAGGCCCTTTCTTGATTTTCTTATCGAGCAGATAAATAAAGAGCAGGAACAGCAGAAGGTAAATGATCGTGAACATAATGAGAGAGAACAACACCTGGTTGGCCGTTACTGCCTGCGACAGGGCATCCGAGGTTCTCAGCAGCCCGTAAACCACCCAGGGCTGTCGGCCCATTTCTGCGGCAAACCATCCTACCTGGTTAGCTATCTGCGGAAGCAGCACAGCAAAAACGAAAACCCATAGCAGGCGTTTATCCGTAAAGAGGTTTCCTTTGTACCACCGGAAGGAGGCATACAGCGTAAGCGCTATGAGAAACATACCGATGGCAATCATGATGTGATAAAACTGGAATATTGCATTCAGTGCGGTGGGGCGCTCATCTTCCGGAAAAGCGTTGAGCCCTTTCACCGGGGCATCGAAATCCCATTCTACCAGGAAGCTGAGACCACCCGGGATTTTCAGTCCGTATACCTTCTGCTCCTCTTTGTCTACCCACCCAAAGAGATACATATCGGCAGGGGCATCGGCATCGAAATGGCCTTCGAGGGCTGCAAGCTTGGCCGGCTGATTTTCTGCTACTCCGTCGGCACTGACGTGTCCGGTGGCAAGCTGCGCCAACGAGAAGAAAGTGGCCACGCCTAAAGCAATTTTAAACGCCATTTTAGATATCTCCACATGCTTATTCTTCAGGATGTAGTAAGCGTGTACACTCATCACCAGGAACGCACCGGCGAGGAAAGCTCCTATCCACACGTGCAGCAGTCGCTCCACACTCGACGGATTAAACACCATGGCCCAGAAGTCGGTAATCTCAGCGCGGGCATGGAATCCCTCGCCAACGATCTGATATCCTGCCGGAGTCTGCTGCCAACTGTTGGCCACCACAATCCAGACGGCAGAAAACATTGAACCGAGGAACACTCCGATGGTGGCGATAAAGTGAACTTTCGACGATACACGGTTCCATCCGAAAAGGAGCAGTCCTAAAAAACCGCTCTCCAAAGCAAAAGCAAAAAGCCCTTCAGCAGCCAATGCGCTTCCGAAAATATCACCAACATACCTGGAATATGTCGCCCAATTGGTTCCAAACTCAAACTCCATAACTATCCCTGTAGCCACTCCAACACCAAAGGTAAGGGCAAAAATTTTAGTCCAGAAACGAGCCAGGGTTTCATACGATTTATTACCGGTGCGGAGGTACTGCCCTTCCATAATCACCATCAGCAGGCCTAAACCGATACTTAAAGGGGGATAGATATAATGAAAGGCTATCGTAAAAGCAAACTGTATCCTTGCTAGAATTTCAACATCCATAATTAAAATGTATTTGATTTATAAAGCATAAGTGTTAACAAATTCATAAACATCAAATGTAACAGGTTTTTGAATTTCTTGTTTATGCTTTTGGCTTATTTAGAAGGATATTTTTGTTAAATTAATAACATGTAATTGAATATCTGAGGTTTAAACCAACAGCTTATTTTTTTGAAATCACTGTTGTCCAATAAAAACAAAAAAATGAATTATAGATTGATAAGTAAGATTTCCCTTTCAGTCGAAAATACAGATTGTTACGTTATAGAGGGAGGGGCTTGGTGTTTCGAAAAAATAGATTCCTCCTCCCTCCATTGCGCAAACACTTTTGATTAGAAAGCCAACTTTTTACCGGCGCAATTCCAGTTGTCGTAATGACAAGCTTTCTGGGAGGCAGAGGGCGAAAAATGGCGCGCCGACGCAACTGGAATAAAACAAGGTGTCGGCGCGCCATTTTTCTTGTTTCCCCCTTTAGAGCCGGTCATTCCGATGCCCATGTTTCGCGCAATTAAAGACTTGCTATACCGTAAAACATGCCAGCGAAACATGCGGCTGAGGAATCTAATGGCTTATGCTTAGAATATTGAAAGTAGTTTTGGGGTTTTTGGTGTTTCGAAAGAATAGATTCCTCCTCCCTCCATTGCG
>JAASSU010000322.1 GCA_021767705.1 Bacteroidota bacterium
AGGGGATAGAGTCGTCTTTAGGTCGGCCGTAGGCGCTGTATCCGGCATCCAGCATATAGCGCTCCATGCCGTTGTTGCCAAAATCGCCGTAGCCAGTAAATGGCCCGAAATCTCGAATCCACAGGGTCTCAGTCCAGGCCGGAAGGAAATGAACATTATGATAACCAACGCCATGATCAAGAAGGTACTGCCGAATTTGAGTGGTGTCGTAGGGAACTGTGCCTGGATAATAGATAATCCAGGCCTGGGCACTGTTTTGCACTGCTCCGGCAATATTTGCCACTATCGAATCGCGGGCAGGCGAATAATCCCAAACCAGCAGAACGCCTTCATTTTTCTCATGCTCAGCCTGAAAAACACTCGACATCTGGCCTTGAGCAGCCATCGTAAAAAGCAAAAACAGTATTCCTGAAAAAGTAAGTTTACTCATAAATGATTGACATTTCCGGTGGCAGAACCACCTAATCCGAGGTAAAAATAAAAAAATAGGAAGTAAGTTCACAAATGGATATGAGTCTTTTGTGCGCCGGGGGTGGTTTATGCAAAGAAGCTATTGATTGAAAAAGCTGTCCAGCTTTTTAATAGTCTGCTCTTCGAGACGGTTAAACCGGTTGTCAAATCCAGCTTTCCGCAAAAAGTAATTGAAGAGGATGGCTATAGATTTTAGTCTGAAAATTTTCTTTAGTACCAACCCAAGGAGCTCAGCCGTGGAGGGAATGTCGGGCTCCGTCCGGGGGGCTGGCTCTGAAACAATTTTAATTTCGGCAGTATAAAAACGATTTTTGCGGGTCGTGGTATTACGTTTATTGTATCTGATCATTTCCATAGTGCTAAAGTTTTTGTGTGCTTAATAATTGTTTCCTGTATTGTTTTACAAAGCAAAAATAGTATCCAAAAGCCTTGTAAATAAAGCGTTTTAAGTAATAAAAAATCAAATTTAAGCTAAATGTTAACCTTAAAAACGCTGCTTAATATTCTTAATTTATTAAGTTTGCACTTAATTTTTATGCTTAAAATGTTGCTTTAGACACTTAAAAAGTATAGTTTTATCAACAGAATCAGATCGTTTCATTAAATCATAAACAGGATGTCTGGTATTTTTTCTTTTCTGGGTTCTCCGATGCAGAACGTGGTCAAACGCGCCCACGATATGCTGCCCAGTATTGAAAAGGTTTTGGCGGTGTTTTATGATGAGATGAAGGATGAGCAACGCGCGTTGATTGCCCACCGGCAAAGCGATGGAATAAAGCTGGAGGAAATCACAGGTAATGAGGTGCCTTTGGCTTTCGACGATTTCAGAGAGAAGCCCGGAGCTATTGGATGGTATTCGAAGGACGATATTCCGTTTGAAATTCAGAAAAAATCGACCTCCCCTAAAATAGAGGTGTTCAGGGAGTTGGAGAATACTGTCTTGCTTCTGCGTTATAAAAATGAGACCGATGGGAAGTACGATCTGCTGTTTTATTACTTCAACGCCGACACCAGCAATTTTGGGGTCAGCACCGATAACCGCAGCCTTACCACAGAGCATAAGACCATTATTTCCACAATGCTTTACAATGCTGTGAAAACACAGATTAACGAGCACAACTACAACAAAGACATGCTGAAGGTGCTGAATAACAATATTCAGAATGCCATCCATGAAAATAAAGAACTTAAGCTTAAACTTGAAAATACCCGCAAGCGTTACCAGAAAAGCATCGCCGGACTTTGTCTCAAAAACTTAAAGGAGATTTCTGAAGAACTTGGTGTATCTTTGCGACTGTCGGCCGAAGCTATGGATAAGCTGGTGAATTACGAAGGAGACATCAGCGATATCAGGAAAATTATTTTGCAGGCTGCACAGTTTGCCGTAACCATGAGCATGGGCATGGGAGAAGTTCCGATTGAATCTTCGCATGTAAACACACATGTGGAGAAACCAGCGGAGGAGGCGGAGGAAAATGCTCACACAGGCATCAGGGAAGAGCGCTACGCTAAAACAAGATTTATCCTTGATGAGATGGAGCAGGCGGCACGCCTTCTTTCATCGAGAAGCGTGAAGCTGACCAGTGAAAACCTGGCCCGCTCCCTCTCGAAGCCTAAATCGGCAGCAGCCATTTCCGACCAGCTCAGCAAGCACCGCGACCGCATTCTGCGGCTGTTTGATGAAAATCCGGAGCAATGGACTATCATCCGAAAAAAGTTTCGCCCGATACAAAACATTGTAAACAAATAGGTCGTACATGCAGAGGAGTATCAACTTTTACTATTTCATCAACAGCTTTAGTTACATCGCCATCGGATTTCTTTCTGTTTTCCTGCTATCGCGATTTGCGATGGGAGGTACAGGGCTCATGTTCGATATCCCTTCGGTACTTTATAAACACGGATTGCAATTTGCTGCCCAGGAAGAAGACTGGTGGTACGACAGTGTGATTGCAGTGTTTTCTTCCAGGGTGATAAGCTACATCTTTTTAGGATTGGTGATGTATGTAATCTATTTAAAAGCCATTCCTTACAAGGGATATTTAAAGCTTTACTTTATTTGGGCCAGCTTTATTTCCTTTACCTTACTGATTGGTGAAATTTTCTTCGGAAACATCCTGAAAGAAGGGGTTTACCACGCACTGGCATGGCTGTATGTAGGGCAAACGTTTCGACTGATCATGATTATCTCGATGATGATGATGTATTTGCTGATGGGGATAATGTATGGCAAGGCAATGGTTTTAAGTGCCAACATCTATTTTGTGAAGTTTGATGAGAACCGCCTGCAACGGTTTTTCCTTTACCAGGTGTTCTATCCTTACCTGGCATTTATTGTTATTTTTACTTTGCTGATGCTCCCCGAATTCCCGGTGATTTTATTGGTGAGCCTCTATACCGGGGTCATCATTCTGCTTATCGTATTGTTTCACAGTGGGAAACATGCTAAGTTTATGAATTCAGACGAAGAGCCCGGCCCTGTAATGTTTGACTACAAGGCTTTCCTTACGGCCTTGTTTTTGACGATTTTTTATGTGGTATTTCTTTCCGGAGGAGTTTTGTTGTCATGAGCTGGAAGTCATGGAAAACAGCCTATAAAGCTTACCTGAAACTGGAACGCGGGCTATCGCCCAACAGTGTTTCCGCCTACCTTTCTGACCTCGATAAGCTGATCCAATACCTCGATTTCAGCCAAAGACACCGATCGCCAAAAGAGGTGCAAAGGGATGATCTGGATGGTTTCCTGACATGGATAACCGAAATCGGCATAGGAGCTAAATCGCAGGCACGTATCGTTTCCGGAATTAAATCTTTCTTTCTCTACCTCCAGATTGAAGGGGTGCGAAAAGACGACCCCTGCGAACATATTTCTACACCCAACCTTGGACAGTATTTGCCTGAAGTGCTTAATCCTGAGGAATTAGTTGAAATCATCGAAAGTATTGATTTAAGTGAACCGCAGGGCCAGCGTAACCGCGCAATTATTGAAACGCTTTATGGTTGCGGACTGCGGGTATCGGAATTGACCAGTCTGAAGATTTCGAATATTTTTTTCGAGGAGTCCTTTTTGAGG
>JAASSU010000068.1 GCA_021767705.1 Bacteroidota bacterium
GGTTGTGTGGGAGTTCCCCTTTAGTCCCGAAAGCTTTCGGGATAAGGGGTAGCGGGGAGGAAATTAACATTAGTACGACTTTATAGACAGACACTAATTAAATCTATTTTGTATATTAGTTGATTGTTTTACAAGTCATCGTCTTAAATAGATTTTTAGTTCAATAAACTCTGAAGAAGATTGAATAAAAAGGAGCAGGAATATAAAATCACACTAAATCAACAGGACAAGCAGTTGATAGAGCGCGTTCGTAACGGCGAAGAGCAGGCTTTTGAAGTGCTGTTCAAGCGGTATTATAAAAACCTGTGTGTTTTTGCCCTGCGTTACATTCCTGAGGAAGATGTGGTGGAAGATTTGGTGCAGGAGATGTTTTTCAAGCTGTGGGATAAGCGTTCAAACCTGTTTATTACCACTTCGCTTGAATCTTACCTGTATCGTTCGGTTCATAACCTGGCCATTAATTTCCTGAATCACGAAAAAATTAAACGCGGGTATAAGGATAAGGTTATTCAGGGGTTTAAGAATAAACTTTATAACGATGACATTGCTTATTGGGAGTTTGGATTGGAGGAAGTAGTCAGGAAGAATATTGAGGAACTTCCTGAGCGAAGGCGAAAAATCTTCAAGATGTCGAGGTTCGAAGAACTGAAGAATCATGAAATTGCAGAAAAGCTTGACGTATCGATAAAAACTGTCGAAGCCCAGATGACACAGGCTATCAGGTTTTTAAGAGACAAGCTCAAGGATTATACGCCATGAAATCAGAATTAATGTTAATTTAAAGTAGGGGTAACCTTCAAGATATTTGTCATAGCTTATGAATTTGAGGAGATAAACTCATGAAAGAGGAATTAATAATAAAATACATACAAAACGATCTGGGTCCGGATGCACGTAACAAAGTGCAGGAATGGATTGCGCAGTCGGAAGAAAACGAGCGGCGTTTTCACGAATTGCGCGATGCCTGGGTGGCTGCTTTGTATTCCTCTGAATCTGCTGGTTTTAATGCCGACAAAGCATGGGATACCTTTATCTCCAAGGTGAAATCGCAGAAGAAACAACGCAAGATAGCCAAAGCGATGAAGTGGGTTTCCGCCTCGGCTGCCGCTGTAGCTGTTTTCGCTGTTGGTCTCTTTGGGTTGATGAACAATGCGCCCGAATATCACACGCATTCGTTTGCTGATAATGAAACTTTAGAGCTGCCCGATGGCTCCTCCGTCACTCTAAATGAAGAGTCTTCAATAAAATATCCTGAGAAGTTTTTGGCGTCACAAAGGGAAATTACTATATTTGGCGAGGCCTTTTTCGAGGTTGCACCCGATAGTGAGAAACCTTTTGTTGTGAAAGCTGGCGATTACCGGGTGAAAGTGTTAGGCACCAAGTTTAATGTAAAGAAAGTTCGTTCTGATATTTATGAGGTTTATGTGACCGAAGGAAAGGTCGCCGTTTTCCTTGAAGGAAAAGAAAATGAAGCAATGATATTGTTACCCGGAGATTTGGCTGTTTTAGGTGAAAACAATGAAAGCAGGTTAGCTCACGTCGGTAATAACTATTTGAGCTGGAAAACAGACGAGTTGGTTTTCCAAAACACCTCACTTCATGAAGTGCTCGACGTTCTTGGAAAGCATTATAATAAAAAACTTATTGCCGACGAAAGTATAAAGAACCAGAAATTAACGACGCGCTTTAAAGATAAAACACTCAGTGAGGCATTAAATACCATTGAGATCATTTTTGATGCGAGTATAGAATATGAAGATAATTACATTGTTGTAAGTGCAAATTCACCACCAGATAATGAAAAGCAAAAGGAATAGGAAAACGGTAATAGGGATTTTTAAGTTGTTTATTACCGTTTTTTTATTGCATTCATTAGCCTTTAGTCAAAATCTCCAGGACACCAGGCTTAGTCTTGTCCACGAAAAAATAACCATGGGCGATTTGCTGGAAGACATTGAACAGCAATCTGATTTTTATTTTTCTTTTTCTCCGGATGATTTTGACGAACGCCTTTTGAAAGTAAGATTTCTTAACCGGCCTCTGTCCTACATTTTAGATCAGGTTTTTGGAGACCAGTTTTCCTACCTCAAAAACGGCCACGAAATTATCGTTTTCAAAAACCGTGATCCGGATGCAGGAGAGGATGTCGCTGCCATAGAAAATAGTCAGGAAGAAGCGGAGACTGAAGAGCCACCTGCAGTATTGCCAAAGGAAATATTACGGATCGATACTGTTTACCAGGTTTTAAGAGATACACTTCTATTAACGGATACGGTTTTTGTGATCGATACCGTCTTAATCAGAGACACTATCTATCGGCAGAAAGTGGTGAAGAATGCCCATAAAGGGAATGTCTCTTTCAAAGGCACTTTGATCGATGATACACGTCCTGTTTTTTATTTCGATGTCTTTTATGCCCCGATAGTCGGGAGCACGGTGTTCGATGGAGGGAGCACCCAACTTCGGAGTTTATATTCAGAAGCGTTTGAAGATAAGTTCTCTTATGCCGCCGGGATCAATGGGGGGGTGGTGAAAAATGGTTTTATCGCCGAAACAGGATTAGCTATCAGAAAAGTAAGAAATGGGTTCAGTTACACCTATACCAAGCCCGAAGAATCATTTTACGAAGTGGATACACTGGACAGTTATTACACCGTTTCGGGAAGCGACACCTCATGGTATTATGTCACAGACTCTTCCATGCAGGTTATTCCCGGATATGAGGAGTTTTATCAGAATACCAACGAGTACACTTTTTTGGATGTGCCTCTGAATATTGGTTATCAGCTTAATATTAATCGATTTGATTTGGAGTTTAAGGCAGGGCTTTCATTGGCTTTCCTGCTATCGAAACAGGGCTATTATATCGCGGAGGAAGCATTGTATCCCGTGAAGGAAATGGAAAACCTAAATAGTAGGGTCGGGGTCAATGGGGGGATATCATTGACAGGCGTATACCATATAAACAAAAGGATTGGCTTGTCGGGTCAACTGAATATGCGAACGGCCCTATCTGATCCGTTCAGGGGCTCGTATCCTGTTGAAGCAGACCGCAGTGAGTTTTTATTGCGCTTTGGCATCAGGACCCGGCTTTAATCGGAGAAATCCGTTTTGGTTTCAGAATCTTGTATTATCTTAGCAATTGGATAAGCCGTTAAACCATTAACAATATTATGAAGAAGCTTTTTCTGATTTATATCATCTCATTGTTTTCCTGCAATGTGCTTTTTGCACAAACATTTATTGGAGGTGCGATATATCAGGATTTACGCTTGAGCAGCGAAGACTCACCTTTTATTGTTACAGAGAACCTCATTATCACCGATACCGTAGTTTTGACCATTGAGCCGGGAGTGGAGGTGCTGTTTGAGGAGGGTACCGCATTCAAGAGCCGGGGTGCGATAATTGCTGAGGGCAATGAAGACCATCCGATTGTGTTTCGCGCACGTCCGCAAAGTGCAGATTCATGGACGGGAATTACCTTGCTGCAACAGGATCAGCTTGATAGTGTGGCGGATGTATTCAGGCATTGCGAGTTTTCAGGAGTAAACTCTACAGTCATTGTTTCTTACCGGAGAAATGATTTAGTAGTAGAGAACAGCCTTTTTTACGATAACCCTAATTTTGCCATTAAGCTTTTTGATAACATCAACACCCAGATTCGAAATAATGAAATACGCGATGGAAGCTACGGTGTTTATGTCAGCTCCAACAGCATCAGCGATAGAATGTTGGTAGAAAACAACACCCTGAAAGATCTCAGCTCAGTGGGAATTATAATTTTCGGTCAAGAGGGATATACAGCGAATAATGTGTTTCGCAACAATACAATCTCCAATTGCCTTTACGGGATACAAGTGCGCGGAGGAGAGAAAACCTTCAATAATGTATTTGAAGACAATGTTATTTTCAGGAATGAGGTCGGTATGCTTGTTTTCAATGGCTACAACCATATACGAAACAACAAGATCTTTGAAAATCATCGCGGGGTGAACCTGGTGGGCAATGAGGTGTCGGGAGGGCAACACAACGTAATCCGTAAAAATATTCTGTTTGATAATAACGAAGCAATTCGCCTTGAAGAGCTCAGTACGGATAACGTGCTCGATTCAAATCTTATTTTCAACAACAGTATTGGTATTACACTTTATGCTCAAACGGTTGATGAAGATGCAAATACCATTACTTACAATACGCTCTATCAGAATGATTCTTCCTCACTTATACTGAATGATTCTCCCCAGGATTCAATTGCGTTTAATAATTTTTCTGATTTACCATGGCCTTTTTTTTTCCTGATGGATGAAGAGGATCAGATGGCCACACACAATTGGTGGGGCACCACGGATACCCTTTTAATCGATAAAAATATTTTTGATGTCAACGATTCTTCCGCTTTAGGGGAGGTCATTTATCAACCTATACTCGGGCAGCCTTCCGTTTCTATGATCGAACCGCCACGACATCCCATCAAGCAGCTTATCGATGACACTTTGGTGGTGCGTTGGGACAGTGCTTTGTCAGATAATGTGGCTGGATACAAAGTCTATTACGGGGCTAAAAATGCCTTTCAGTTTGTGGATGTTTTTGATGCCGGGGATACCAACCTTATAAAAATCCCGGAAGGGGATATTTTGGAAGAGATAGCTATCACCTCCTACAAAGAGGCAGCCGACGGATATAATGATCAGCCAGAGTTTAATGAAAGCTGGTTTGTTCTGGCCGAAATGTATCCTTTTGCAGGAAGGCATCTTTTTGGTTGCGAAGGAAGCATTCTTGATTTTCATAATGCCACTGCATTTGAGTTTGACAGTCTGAAGTGGTCCACATCGGGAAGCGGAACCCTTTTGGATGACAACTTGGTCAACGCCGGATACATGCATTCTGATGAAGACCTGAACGACACGGTATGGTTCTGGGTTCAGCAGTTTGATTCAACGATGGTGAAATCTGATAGTATTCCGGTCTATTTTTCTTCCCTTCCGGAGGTTAATGCCGGCAAAGACACCGCCATCATTGCCGACTCTGTATTGAGGATAGAAACAGCTATCGCAAATCATGTCGACACCGTAAGGTGGCAGACCCTGGGTGACGGAGGGTTTTCATCTGTCGATACTGTTGCAACAGTATACACACCAGGAGTTGCAGATAAGGAGTCGGGAGAAGTGGAGCTGATTATTTCGGGAACTGCATACTGTGGCCAGCAGCAGGATACGCTTAAGGTGCGGATACTCCCTTCATTTTCACTTTTCGGACGTGTGAACTACGAAGGCATGCCAGATGGAGAAGTCATGGTTTTTACTGATGCGATTGGGTATTTCAGAAACATGAATTCGCAAGCTCTTGAGCTGGAAAAGGAATTTGTTTTTCCGGGCGTGCCAATGGCTTCAGGATATCTTCTTTACCTTCCGGATGATGAAAGCGGGTATTTACCCACCTATTACGTGAACAAAACACGCTGGGAGCATGCTTACGAACTGCAGGTCGATGCAAACACCTATGATTTAGACATCCACCCACAGCGGCCTCATTATCAACTCCCGGAAGGAGAAGGGGCTATCAGTGGGCAGGTGCAGCTCGAAGGTAACCGCAACAGCGGGATAAGCATCATCCACCTGACGGATACAGCCGCAAATGTTTTAAAATGGGCTGTGCCGGATGAGTCTTTCAAATATGAATTTAAACAACTCCCCTACGGAACATATCGCCTCGCTGTGGAAAGTGTGGGGATACCGTACTTTATAACACAAGCTTTTACTTTGTCGCCGGAAAACCCAAGCATCGAAAACCTCAATGTTATTATCGATGATAAAGAATCTTTTATAAATCTTCCAAAGCCAAAAAGTCTCGTGCAGGTTTACCCGAATTTCTTCAGCGAAAGGCTGTCTCTGCTGTTCAAGAGTAATCAAAACCGGATAAACCTCAGTGTATTTACACTGGATGGAAGGCAGGTGTATCACAAAGAATTTCACAATATTGCAGCCGGAGTGGTAAGGAACCTGAACCTGAACCATCTAAAAAGCGGGGTTTATTTGCTTCGAATTGAAACCGGTGGTAAGCAAGTATCAACAGAAAAGATTATTAAAAACTAAAAGCGAGTACATTACTCCAGACCGCCTAAACACATGTGTAAACATTGCATATATTAATGTGAGTTTTAACAAAAAAATCTTTAAATTTCGTAGGGGTAAAGCAGGGTTTGCTTGTCAATACAGCGAATCCTTTCTAAGGATTGTATTAGGCAATTAAGAATTTTTATTAGGCAAAGTTTACTAATCAGCTATCGATTAGTTGGTTGTAAGCTTATTTATTAACTAAAATTATAAATTTTATGCAAATTTTAAACAAGTTTAAGTTGCTTATGATGGCAGCGACATTTATGGTATCGTCGCTCTCATTATCTGCACAAGACCGGGAAATTACCGGCACAATTGAAACCAGCAATGACTACGTCCCTGGTTATACTATGGACGCTGAGTTTATTCTGGACTTTTCTTCACCCGATGTAGAGTTTGTTGAGGAAGTTTACATTACTTTTCCTGATGGATTTCAGGTAAATAGTGCTTCTGATATTTCTGCACTTGGATTTACTGAAATTGATGGTCAAACTGTTGTGTGGACAGAAGACGATTTAATTGGCTCTAACGGGCCTTTCGAGTTTTCTGTTAATGTTACAGTACCGTCAGATGCTTCTGGAGAGTACACTCTTCCTTATGAAGTTAAGGGTGATGAATGGGGAAGTGAACCACACGAGTTTTCTGGTGATGCTGTTTGGGCTATGACCCCAACCCTTCCGGCAATGAACTTTGCCGCAATGGTAGACCCTTCGTCTGAAGCTGGAAATGCAAAGGTGATGCTCGAATGGGAAAACCATCCGGTGGCAGTTGCTGGCGACATTGAGGGTTACAATATCTACCGCGGTGTGAGTGAGGCTACTGAGCTGCTTACTTCAACCACTGACATGAGTTATGTTGATGAAAACCTTGATGCCGGTACCACTTATTATTACCAGGTATCTGTAGTTTATGCAGCAGGCGAATCAATGCTTTCAGATGTTCAGGAAGTTACTGCTATGGACAGCCCTGCATTTGCTATCACTCCAGAATCTCATGAATTCGAAGAAGTGGGTCTTCTTGATGGCGAAGTTTTCTACGGAGCTGACAACCAAACATTCGTTGTAGAAAATGCCGGTGTAGGAACACTTGCTATACAACAAGAACCTTATTTCTTCTCTAACAATCCTGATGATTATGCCGTTGTATTGGAAGATGGAACTACATTCCCATATGAGATCGCCGGTCCTTCTTCAAGCACAGGCGAAAACTTCTCTTTCGAGGTAGCTTTCAACCCTGCAACAAGTGGTGAATCAAGCACTTTGTTAGTTGTAACTGATGACCTTGACAGAGTAGTAAGAACTTTCTCTCTTTCAGGTAGTGCTTATAACATTCCTGATCATGATATCGTTGAAAACGCAATGGTTATCGACCAGGACTGGAACACAAACTTTGACTATGCAGTTGAATCTTCATTCGAAGGATTCTACAATGATTATGACCTCGCTGCTGCTACTGACGTAGACAAGGTTTATAAAACTACTGTAGACAAAGATTCTTATATCACTTTCGAAGATAACAGTGGTGTTGCTGATTTTGCTGTTTTTGCTGAAGGCGATGCTATCGAAGAAGGAAATAATATTTATGAAGATGGCCAGACACCTATCGGTCCTGGTACTTACTACTTCGTAGTTAGTGGTGTAAACGACTATAGCTTTAATATTCACATCGAAGGCCAGGACCCAATCCTTACTGTAGAACCCGGTTCTATGGATCTTGGTGATGTCCCTATCGGAGCATGGCACCAGGGAGGTGAATTTGTAGTTACAAACACCGGAGGTCAGTCACTCATCATCAATGATGTTGCTACTTCTGACGAAAATGGGGTGTTTGCTGTAGACGATCATTACGAATATCCTTATGAAATCACAACCAACGAAATGAGATTCAGCGTGGAGCTGAATGCTGAAACTGCAGGGTTTTACGAAGGTGCTCTTCTGATCGAAGATGACCAGACCACGCACATTTATCCTATTTCAGGTACAGCTTATAATCCACCGGTAGGTGATGTTTTTGAAACAGCTTATGATATTGAACTTTCAGGAACTGGAGACTATTCTCAAACAGCTTCTGTTGGTGGAGACATGCGTAACAACTATATCATCAATAATAGCGACGTAACAGATGTTGTTTACCGCTTCGCTTATCCTACTGATGGTATTTTGAATGTATCTCTTGCTGATACTGTTGCCGGTTTCAATGGGGAGATGAAACTTTACCGTTTCTCTTCTTCAAGAAACCTTAACCCAACATCTTACGAGCCAATCGCTACAGGTACAGAAATCAACGATTTCGAACTATGGGCTGGTGAATATTTCATCGTACTGAGTGGTAATCCTGATGAAGGTGACTACACACTGAACATGAACATCACTGACATGCCTGCTCCTGAAGCAGTTACTCTTGTTTCTCCGGAAGACGGAAACCAGGAAGTTTCTGTTAATCCTGAACTCGTTTGGGAAGTAGGTGCATACACAAATAACGTAGATGTTTATCTTGATACACAGTATCCTCCACAAGATCTTTTAGTGAACCTTGATGGAGAGACTACTACATATGAGCCTGAAACACTGGATCCTGCACAGGTTTATTTCTGGAAAGTCGTTGCTAACAACGAAAACGGAACTAACGAATCAGAAACATGGGCATTTACTACGCAACTGCCTCCGCCATTATTTGTAACTGGCGAGATTTTTGACTTCACTAACGTTCACCTCGAGTGGAATAATCCGCTTGACGGAACAGTTGAATGGACAGAAACTTTTGAAGGTGGTGAAATTCCTGAAGGTTGGACTACAATGAGTAACGCTACTGGCTCTACTGCCGGTTGGTATGTTACTGACAACGGTTCAAGTTCTTACTTTACTATTCCTGACCACACAACGTATGCTGTAGCTAACGACGATGCTGCAGGTTCTGGTAGTGATGGTTCTATGGACTATCTCATTACTCCTGAGCAAGACTTTAGCCAGGGTAACTCTGCTACACTTACTTTCGACTCATTCTTCACTGGCGATTACGACCAACTGGCTACTGTAGAAGTTTCTACTGATGGTGGTGAAACCTGGGAAGTTGTTCATGAAGTTGAAGCAAATACGGCTTGGGTTGATGGTTTAGAAGTAGACCTCTCAGACTATATTGGCGAAGATTATTCTTCTCTTTGGATTGGTTTCCACGCTGACGATAACGGCGGCTGGGCTTCTGGCTGGGCTGTTGACAACGTAACCGTTGGAATCGAATATGATACTCCATGGAGCCGAAGCTTCCTCGGATACAACGTTTATCAGAATGGTACGCAGATTAACGACGAAATCGTAACTGAAACCTATTATGATGTTCTTGACCTGCTTTCAGGTACTTATGAATTTGGTGTTTCTGCTGTTTATGATGAAGGCGAATCTGAAATCATTACTATCGAAGAAATCGAAATCCTTGGTCGTGGTACTGTTTCAGGTCAGGTAACTGACGTTGATTCTGGTGAAGGCGTTGCGGATGCAACTATTACTTTCGCTGCCAACGATACAATTATTGATAACTATACAGTAAACACTGACGCTGACGGAATGTACTCTATCGAGGTTCCTGTTGTTGAAGGTGGTTACAGCGCTACTGCTGCTGCTTCTGGTTACGAAGATGTAACAGAACAAGCTGACGTTCTTGCAGAAGACGAAATCACTGTAGACTTTGTTCTTGGTGAAACTCCAATTCCGGTAACAAATGTTGTTGCCACTAAAGGTGAAAACGACGAACAAGTTACGGTTACCTGGGATCAGCCTTCAGAATTCCCTACATACGAAATTATGTATGACGACGGAACGGCTGAGAATGCTACTGCATGGAATAGCGTTGATTTCATGAACGCACTGAAGATTACTCCTTCAGGATATCCTGCAACAATTAAGGAAGCAAAGATTCACATCTTTGACGGTTCATGGCCTGCCGGTAACATCTTTACTCCGATGGAAATCGTTGTTCTTGATGACGATGGTGCCAACGGCCTTCCAAATACAATTCTCGGTACTGTTGAGGTAACTCCGGATGCCCCTAACTGGGTAACGGTAGACCTTTCTTCATTGAACATTACTATTAGTGAAGGTGATTTCTACATTGCTCACCGTCAGATTGGAACTTATCCTGACTGTCCTCCTACAGCCATCGACGAAACGAATCCACAAGGAAGAAGCTATGCTTATGACGCTTCTACCGGTACATGGGCCACTGCTGATTATGATTCTTTCATGATCCGTGCTACTGTTTCTGGTCCTCAGGGAACTGAAACTCTCGGTTACGAAGAAGTAACGATGAATACAGGCAACAACTCAACTGCTGTTTCAATGAAGGCTTCAAGCCTCGAAAACGGAACTTACGCCGTAGGTGCCGGTGAAACAAGAGTTATCAATGAAGCTTCTATGGCTTCTTCACGTGCACTTTCTCATTACGAAGTTTATCGTTTCACTGAAGAGAACATGGACAACATGGCAGCATGGACATTGCTGGCCGATGATGTTACTGCAACAGAATATGTAGATGCTTCATGGGCTGAGGCCGAAATGGGTGTTTATTACTATGCTGTTAAAGCGGTTTACACTATCACAGAAGCTGAACCTGTAATGTCGAACATGGTAGCCAAGGATATGATTTCCAACGCTATCGTAATTGTTGACCTGAACACGGGTGACAGTCCTGAAGGTGCAGTTGTTGAATTCGAAAACGTGGATAACGACACTACATATACAAGAGTAGTTCCTGCTGATGGTACTGTTCAGATTTCAGAATTCTGGAAAGGTGTTTATAACCTTTCTGTAACAAAAGATGATTATAATCCATATATCGAAGAAAACATTGAAATCTTCGAATCTGCATTTATCCGCAATGTTACACTGGAAGAAACTCTGGCGGTACCTGCTGATCTTGCTGCTACAGTAGATTGTAAAGATGTTACAATCACTTGGGAAGGCGGAACTGGTACTGGTGGTTCTGGTGATGAGTTTATGGAAGACTTTGAATCAGGCGTTCCTGCTGACTGGACATTCGTTGACCAGGATGGTGACGGTAACAATTGGGTATACGTTAACGACGGTACAATTACAGCACACAGTGGTGAAGGTGCAATGTTTAGCGCTTCATGGTTAGACGGTGCCGTATTGAACCCGGAAAACTGGATGATTACTCCTGAAGTACAGGTTGGTGAGAACTCTCAGTTAAGTTTCTGGTATGTGGCTCAAGACCCGGCATGGCCTGGTGATTATGTTGAAGTGAAAGTTTCTACTACTGATAACGATCCTTCTTCATTCACTGAAACTGTTGGTTCAGTAACTGCTGGTGCGGAATATGCTCAGGAAATGATTGACCTTTCTGAATTTGCTGGTGAAACAGTATACGTCGCATTCCACCACACCAACTCATCAGACTTGTTCTACATTAACATTGATGATGTAGAAATGAGCAACGCTACCCGTGTTAATGATGCTGCTGGTTATATTGCATCTTCAACCAGTGCACTGCCTGTAAAAACTGCTGGCATGACTGCTGAAGAAGCGGAAGAAGCAATTGCTAACTACCAGCCAACTGTAAACAACAGCCGCGAGCTGATGGGTTACAACGTTTACCGTGATGGTGAAATGCTGAATGATACTCCGGTTGCAGAGACTGAGTACACTGACGAAAACCTCGCTGGTGGTACTTATTCTTACGAAGTAACTGCAGTTTACACTACAGGTGAATCAGACGTTGCTGGCCCGGTTGAAGCTACTGTTGCTGAAATCGTTGCTCCTGAAAACCTTGAAGCATCAGTAGAAAGCCTGAACAACATTGAGTTGACTTGGGATGCTATTGACGTGGAAGGTTTTAGTCATTACAATGTTTATCGTGATGGTGCTATGGTTAATTCGGATCCGGTTACTGAAAACATGTACATTGACTATGATGTAAATATTGCTGAATACGAATATTACGTTGTGGCAGTATACGAAGAAGGTTGTGTTTCTGAACCTTCAAACACTGTCGAGGTGATTGATGTAAACGTTGAAGACCTCGAAAATGCTATCAATGTTTATCCGAATCCTGCTAAAACGATTGTAAATATCGAACTTAGCAATAACATTGAAAGCCTGCGCATTGTAAACTATGTAGGTCAGGAAGTTTATAGCAAGTCTGTTCTCGGAGAGAATGTTGTAAACGTAAATACTGAAAGCTACGATGCTGGTTCTTACATCGTTCAATTTGTAACAAATGAAGGTAATGTGATTAACAAGCGACTCGTTATCGTGAAGTAATCCGCTTACCGTAATAAATATAAAAAGGGTTGTCATTAATTTGGCAGCCCTTTTTTTAATCATGTGAAATCCAGGTTTGTAACATTAGCCTACCCCCGATCACTTAAAAAAAATCAGTTATTTACTGTATTCAATAAGGGTAAACGCACTAAGGATTGTCATTTATTACAGTAGTTTAGGGAAATCGTGTCATTATTGAAATTAAGAAGATAGGTGATTCTGTTGGGTATCAAGCCCTTTCAGCTTAACTTATCATTTATTTATTTACTAACTAAATTCTTTTATTTATGAAAAATGTTGCTACTTTCATTATGCTTTTCCTGTTTGTAGCTTCTTCTGTTTTCGCTCAGAATATGACGGAGCAAGAGAAGATTCAATTAGACAAGAAAAGGATAGAGATTGAAATGCAGGACTACCAACCCGTCAACCTGGATGACTATACCAGCAACGGACGTAGCGACCGCGACGAAGGATACCTCACAATTGGTGATGGTACCGGTTATGGCGATTGGCCAGCTTATTATTCTCCATGGGGGAATTTTTGGCACAACGTTCATACTCAAAATCTTTATTTAGCTTCTGAATTGGGAGGCGAAGAACTTTTAATCACTGAGCTCGCATGGTTCTTTGAACGTGTTGCACCTGCAGGTGAAGATTATTGGGACAATGTTTCCATTAAAGTAATGGAAATTTCTGATGATGAGCTAACCACAGGCGACTATTACGACCTAAGTGGAGCTACTGAAGTTTTTTCCGCATCTTCAGTCACCGGACCCAGTGAAACTGGTTGGTTTACTTTCGATGTAGAAGACTTCACTTATTCTGGAACTGAAAACCTCCTTATAGATATTGTATGGGGAGACAATGGTTATTATGACGGTAACTATTTCAGAACACTTAAAACTGAAATGGGAGAAGTAAGAACACTGTTAGGTTATTCTGATTCTGAAACACCTCCCAACTATGATGATGACGCCACTACTGTGGATAATCTGCGTATCACTTATTTCGTAACTCCATCAGAGCCAACATATGCTATAAACCAGGAGTCTTTTACTTTTGATGAAGTAGGTTTATTGGATGGCGAAGTATTCTATCCTGCTGAAAATGCTGAGTTCTCTATTACCAACATTGGAATGGGCAGCTTCAACATTACTTCAGCTCCTTCTTTCTTCTCTTTACAGGATGAAGATTTTAACTATGTAGATGACGGCGCTACTTTCCCTTACGAAATTGCCGGACCTTACCCTGAAACAGGGGAGTCTTTTGATTTTGAAGTGGAATATGCACCAACTACAGCAGGCGAAAGCCAGACTTTGCTCGTAATCGAGGATGACCTTGGTCGTGTTACACGCACTTACGATCTGTTTGGATCGGCGTATGACATCCCGGATTATGACATCGTTGAGAATGCATACATGATTACTCAGGACTGGGACGACAACGCTGATTTTGATGCAGCCGACAATTTCGATAACTTCTATGATGATTATCGTTTAGATCCTGCTGCTGATGCTGATGTTGTTTATCATTTCTCAGTTAACAAAGACTCTTACGTTAATTTCAACGACGTAACCGGCGTTTCGCAGTTCAGCGTATTTGCTGAAGGCGACGCTATCGAAGAAGATAACAACC
>JAASSU010000069.1 GCA_021767705.1 Bacteroidota bacterium
AGCGGAGCATCCATCGACACATGACGACCACTGTTGCGCATCGACTCTTTCACCTCGTTGTTGGTTACCTCCAGCAGCTCGGCAATTTCATCGTGGTTTGGTGCACGTTCGTGCTCCTGCTCCAACTTGGCATAGGCTTTATTAATCTTATTGATCGAACCGATTTTGTTGAGCGGCAGGCGCACAATACGCGACTGCTCAGCCAATGCCTGAAGGATAGACTGACGAATCCACCAAACGGCGTATGAGATAAACTTAAAACCACGGGTCTCGTCAAAACGCTGCGCGGCTTTGATGAGCCCGAGGTTTCCCTCGTTAATCAGGTCAGGAAGACTCAACCCCTGGTTCTGATACTGCTTTGATACGGAAACGACAAAGCGAAGGTTCGCTTTAGTCAGCTTCTCCAGTGCCTGCTTATCACCTTGTTTAATTCTGCGGGCTAATTCCACTTCCTCCTCAGCCGTCAACAGATCCACCTTGCCAATCTCTTGCAAATACTTGTCGAGCGACGCGGTTTCACGGTTGGTAACTTGTTTGGTAATCTTTAACTGCCTCATATTCCCCCTTTAAAAAAATCGCAATGTTAAGTACGCTACTCTATGAAATTAGTTGCGTTTATTTCTTGGTTTCCTGTCGTTATTATTTCTCTGGTTGCTCCTTTCTTCCATTCCCTCTGGTTTAGGAATCAACACTTTTCGTGAAAGCTTCAGTTTGCCCGACTTTTCGTCGATGGCAATAAGCTTCACCTTCACCTGGTCGCCAACACTAAGAATAGAAGTCACATCCTTAATGTGTTTCCAGTCGATTTCTGAGATGTGGAGCAGTCCTTCTTTTCCGGGCATGATTTCCACAAAGGCACCAAAGCTGGTAATATTGGTTACCTTACCCATGTAGGTTTCGCCTACCTCAGGAACGGCAATAATGCTCTTGATGCGCTCTTTTGCTGCTTCGATGGATGGCTTGTCGGGCGATACAATCTCGATATGTCCATGCTCGCCAACCTCTTCAATCACCACAGTGGTGTTGGTAGTCTTCTGGATGTCCTGGATGATTTTACCACCCGGGCCAATAATCGCGCCGATAAACTCTTTGTCGATAATCATCTTTTCGATGCGTGGCACATGCTCTTTGTAGTCCTGGCGTGGCTCGTCGATTGTCTCCTCAATTTTATCAAGGATATGCATTCTTCCTGCTTTTGCCTGTTCCAGGGCTTCCTGAAGCACTTCAGAAGAAAGGCCTTCCACTTTAATGTCCATCTGGCAGGCGGTGATACCATCGCGTGTTCCGGTCACTTTGAAGTCCATATCTCCAAGATGGTCTTCATCACCAAGAATATCCGAAAGGATAGCATATTTTTCGTTGTCGGTAATCAACCCCATGGCAATTCCCGATACAGGCTTTTTCAGCTTCACACCGGCATCCATCAGTGCCATTGTTCCCGCACATACGGTTGCCATGGATGATGACCCGTTAGACTCAAGGATGTCCGAAACCACACGGATAGTGTATGGATTGTCTTCCTTCTCGGGAATCATTGGCTGCAAGGCACGAAGAGCCAGGTTTCCGTGCCCAATCTCACGGCGGCTGGTGCCACGCAGGAATTTTGCTTCGCCGGTAGAGTATGGAGGGAAGTTGTAATGCAACAAGAAGTTGTTTGTGCCTTCAATTACAGCACCGTCGATAGTTTGTTCGTCGAGTTTCGAGCCTAAGGTGACGGTTGAAAGCGATTGAGTTTCGCCCCTGGTAAAAATGGCTGAGCCATGAGCCGAAGGCAGATAGTCGATTTCACACCAAATAGGCCTGATTTCATCAAGCTGTCTGCCGTCGAGGCGCGTTCTGGTGTTGAGCACCATATCGCGAACGGCTTTTTTCTCCACATCGTGGAAATAGCGCTTGGCCATACCTGCTTTTTCATCGGCCTCTTCCTCGGTTTCGAAATGCGTTTCGGCAAACTCATCATAAACAGCACTGAAAGAGTCGCTGCGCTCATGCTTATCAGTAAGGTGCTTAGCGGCAATCTCGTAGCAACGGTCGTAAGCAAACGCTTCAACAGCTTTTTTCAGTTCTTCGTCATTCTCTTCGTGATCGTATTCCCTCTTAGTTTGGGATTTCTCTACTTTTCCTGCGAGTGCTATCTGTGCAGCACATTGTGTTTTAATAGCTTCGTGCGCTACCTGGATAGCTTCAATCATGGTTTCTTCGGATACTTCTTTCATTTCTCCTTCAACCATCATAATATTTTTTTCACTGCCGGCCACAATCAGGTCGAGAGTGGTTTCTTCCATCTGCGACAAGCTTGGATTGATTACAAACTCTCCGTCGATCTGTGCCACGCGCACTTCCGAAATCGGACCGTGGAACGGGATATCAGAAACTGCAATTGCCGAAGAAGCGGCTAATGCTGCAAGTGCATCAGGCGAATCATCCTTGCCAAGCGAGATTAAATATACGAGTACTTGAGTTTCGGCGTGGTAGTCGTCCGGGAACAACGGGCGCAAGGCGCGGTCGATAAGGCGAGAGATTAAAATTTCGTGTTCTGAGGGGCGTGCTTCACGCTTGAAGAATCCACCTGGGAATCGACCTGCGGCAGCGTAATTTTCTCTGTAGTCAACTGTTAGTGGCATGAAGTCCACATCCGGACTGGCGTCTTTTTTAGAGACAACAGTGGCGAGCAACATGGTGTCGCCCATTTTAATCACCACCGAACCGTCGGCCTGCTTGGCCAGTTTACCGGTTTCTATCTCGATAGGGCGACCATCGGGGAGGGTGAAAGTTTCTTTTATTCCAATCTTAGACATATATAATGCGTTTAATAGTAATTGTTGAGATGAACTTCTAAAAACAGAAAAAAAGGCAATGTCGAAATTGCCTTTTTTCTCTGCGATGTGGGTAAGATTTACTTACGTATACCTAACTTCTTAATGATAGCACGGTACCTTTCGATGTCTTTGTGTTTAAGATAATCGAGCAAACGTCTTCTTTTACCTACCATACGAACCAGTGACCTTCTGGTAGCAAGGTCTTTTTTGTTCTCTTTCAAATGACCTGTAAGGTGCTTAATGCGATGGGTAAACAGTGCGATTTGGCCTTCTGACGTACCAGTATCCTGCTCAGTTTTACCGTGCTCTTTAAAAATTTCTTTCTTTACTTCTGGCGTTAAGTACATATTCGCTTTTATTATATGATTCTCTACTTAAAATTTTGGGCTGCAAAACTATAAAAATATTTACAGTTCACCAAATTTATTTTTTCTCCTTATTATCGCGTGCAAAGATAATTGAAATATTAATGCTGAATGTACTTGATGAGTTGATTTTGTTATTTCGGCAAGGGAAATCCCAATCTTTTTTCAATCAATCAGTTTGTAGGAAATGCACTCATTTAACCCGCCTCCCAAAAATAAACTGCCCGACTTCTGTACCTTCAAAATCTGCTACACCGGGCAGGTGCCCCCATTTTTCAAATCCGAATTTTCGTAACAGTCCGATGCTTTTAGTGTTGCTCTCGAGCAGCAGGGCGAAGAGGGTTTTGATTCCGGATTCTCTCGCGAAATGGATGATGTGCTTTAAAAGCTGTGAGCCAATTCCTCTTGACTGATATTCCGGGTGAATATAAAAACTGACTTCTTTTGTGAACCGCAAGGCTTTCCTTCCCGGGCGGTGCGGAGCGAGACTGGCCCATCCTGCTATTTTTCCATCCCACTCAAATACAAAATAGCAGTGCACAGGGCCGGGATGTGCTTCCATCTGCTTTCTACGCCCCGCAGTGGTTTGTGGTTCGGTGTCGGCCGTGCAAAAGCCGGCAGCCACCGACATGTTGTAGATGGCTGCAATGGCTTCTGCATCTTCTCTGTTTGCTCTTCTGATCATCAAAAACTGTATTTTATCCTTAAAAAGAACAATTGCCCGATGCTTCCGTATTCGGTGCTACGATCTCCCGAAAAGAGTTGTCCGGTAGCCATCGCCTCTGTGTTTTGGCTTAATGAATACCTAACCGTTGGACTCACAAAATACGATTTGTCGTGCGGATTCGCAATCATGGAAATATCCGCGTTAAGCAAGGGGGTGACGGGGTAGCTGGCCTGTGCAAACAAAGAAGTTTTGGCTGGTGTCAGTGTTTTTACCGACATCTCCTGGTTGAGCAGCAAAAGCCCTTCACGGGATGCGTTTCCGGTGGTGCCTCTGCTGTTGTATAGCAGTCCGGCATGCAGATAAAGACTGTTCCTGAACATGTAGTCAGCAGATATAGAAGCGACTAACTGCCCGGTGGTGTCGGCAAAGTTCGTATTGTCCCTGAAATAGGTCGCTTCACCCCGGAATCCTGCGTTGCTGATATTCCCGCTCCATCCTGCACCTATCACCAAATCTTCGTTGATGTATCCGCCAAGAAACTGGAAGTCGTAACCCCATTTGTTGAGCCGGTACATTCCCGCAAAGGCACTCGCCTGAAGGCTGTCGCCGGGCTGATAAACAAGCTCTGCCGAAGAGGCCACGCCAGTGTAATACTGTAGCTTGACAGCATCTGTTCCCGGCCGTTCCTCGTAGTCGAAGTCGAAGTAATTGAAAGTGTTAAAAATATCGTTGGGATTCCACACCATGTTAATACCCCAGTTGATACGCTGTCGTCCGATGCGGGCCTGGAAATCGCCTTTGATATAATCCACATACAGTCGATCAATCATGGTGTGGAGCGCATAGCCATCGCCACTGGTAATGGTTTTCGACAGGTCAAGGAATCCCGGATCCTTATCCAGCATAGCGCCGTAATCCGGGAAAAGCTTGACGATTTCCCCGTACATAAAGCGGTTGCGGGCTTCCGCGGCAACGGTAATACTCGACGTTGCATAATACCTGAAGTTTAATCGGTTGTGAATCAGGTTGTCGGAGAGGATGTCGCTTTGAAGCATCGCAGCATCATCAGGTGCATAAACGGTTTGCATACTCTTAACATACCCGTTCAGCGAGATTTTGTCACCCTGCGCAAAGGTGCTGATCGAAATCAGGACGAACGTACATCCAAGAATGATTTTGCTTTTCATTGGTTTAAAAGGCTTTCTCGTTTTTCGATTGTATTCGTTTTTATCCAGGCACGAATCCTGTAAAAACCAGGGAAAAATTAGCTTGTCTGGTTTACTTGTTTTTCAATGGCTTCATCACTCTTGATTTTCCCATCCTCGACTGTGATAATGCGGTGGGCTTTCTTAACCACGCGCTGGTCGTGAGTGGAAAAAATAAAAGTGATGTTTTCCTCCTTATTCAGTTGCTCCATGATGTCGAGCAGTGTCTCAGTCGACTTGGAATCGAGATTCGCTGTGGGCTCATCCGCCAGGATAAACTTGGGCTTCGATGCCAATGCCCGTGCCACTGCTACTCTCTGTTGTTGTCCCCCCGAAAGCTTGTTGGGGCGGTTGTGCATCCTTTCGCCCAGCCCAACAGCTTGCAGTAGCTGCTCGGTGCGTTCATGACGTTTTTTCTTTGGCCATTTCTGCAGTTGCATGATAAACTCCACATTTTCGAAGGCCGTCATCACCGGAATCAGGTTGTAGGATTGAAACACAAAGCCAATATGTTTCAACCGGAAATTAATAAGCTCGCCCGAGGAGAGGGTTGATAAATCCACATTGTTGACTACCACTTGCCCTTCAGTGGGGGAGTCCAGCCCACCAAGAATGTTTAACAGCGTGGTTTTTCCCGAGCCCGAGGGCCCTACAATAGCTGTGAATTCTCCTTTTTTGATTTCCAGGTCAATTCCGTTAACGGCATGCACAGGCACGGAAGTGGAATTGTATATTTTTTTCAGGTTTTTGATTTCTATTATGCTCATAGCTTTAATTTTATTCGGTTCTTATACTTTCTGCAGGATTTAATTTCAATGCTTTTATGGATGGATAGATGGAAGACGCAATTCCTGTAATGATCACCAGCACTGTGATATTCAGTAAAGTTGCGATTTTAATATCCGGGTGAATGAGTGTTGACCAGCCCATGGCTTGCAACCCTTCTGCGTACATAGACAGGTCGATTCCGGTGTTGGCAAACAGCTTTACGGATAAGTATCCGATGATAACTCCTGTGAATCCACCTGTGAGTGAAAGAAAAATGGATTCCATCATGATCATGTAATACACCCTGACACGTGTCATGCCGATAGCCATCAGCATCCCGAGCTCTTTAACACGTTCGAGCACGGCCATCAGCATGGTGTTGATAATGCCAAAGCACAAAGCCAGTAAAATGATGATAATGATGATGTACATGTATTGGTTCATCGCTTCGTTGAGGTAAGTCAGCTCCGGACTCAAATCCTTCCAGTCGGCCACTTCCACACCAGGAAACATTTGTATGAGGCTTTGCTTGGTATTGCCGACAGCCTCATTGTTATCCAGGTATACTGCAATTTCATGTCCGGCACCCTCTGGCAAAGCTGCAGCCTGTCGCAAATCCTGGTAGCGTGCATAAACATTCATGCCGTCAAAATTGTGGTTGGCGGTTTTGTAAATGCCTGTCACCCTGAATCCGGCACTGGTGGGTACGCCCTGGGCGTTGGTGAAATTGATGACAATCCGCGAGCGCAGCTGTACATTGAGCTTTTCAGCAAGCTTGTGGCCCAAAACCAGCGGCTTCACTCTTTTTGGGGTGTCCTCAAAATAGGTTCCTTCCATTATATGCTCGTGGATGTTAGTGACATTTTTTTCCTGGTCGGGCACAATGCCATTGATCTTGGCTCCGGAACCTTTGCCGGCAGAGCTTATCATTCCGTTAATGATGACTCTGTTGCTTGCCCCCCGCACATCCGGCAGGCTTCTTATTCTTTTCGCTTTCGCGGATGCCTCAGGTACAAACAGCTTGAGTTTGTCTTGCTTCCGGTATTCCGGCTGATGTATCTGTATGTGAGAAATTTCTGATTTGATGGCGGTTTCGATGCGCTGGTCCGACATGCCTTTCATAAAGGCCGTGGAAAAGACGCCGGCAAATATCCCCAGCGTAATAGCTGAGATGATTACCAGGCTCCGCATCTTGTTGCGCCAAATATTTCTCCATGCTACTGCTATAATCATAGTTTTATGGTTTTAAGCGCGTAATGCATTTATTTCTTTCATAGTAAAAATCTTTGTTACAGGATAAATGGCTACCACCAAAGTGATGATGAAGACAATAATCGCCTGTACATAAAATACCCTCGGTTCAGACGAGAAGTACATGTAGGGTTCCCATCCGTAGCTCTCCATTACTGCTGCTGTTTGACCCTGTAAAGGAATCGGATTGTTGACATAATAGCCGACTATGGGAATGCTACCAAGGATTCCTGTTAATGTTCCCAGCAGGCCGATAAAAAAGGTTTCTATCACGATGACAGTAGCCAGCTTGAGCCTTTTCATTCCCACGGCCATCATCACGCCAAGTTCGCGACGGCGCTCGGCAATCATCATCATAATGGTCCCCAAAATCCCGAAAAGGATGATCATGTAAAGGATAGCCATAAAGATGTAGCCTCCGGCGCGGTCGCTTTCAATCTGTTGCACCATGGCGGGCATCATCTCTTTCCAGTTCATGATAGTGTAATTTTCAGGAATCGTCTGGCTGAGGCTTTTCTGCACTTCCGCCAGCATGTCGTTATCCTTGATCATCACAGAAACCGAAGTGAGCAGTCCCGGAGCATTAAAAAACTCCTGCGCTACTTTCAGTGGCATATAGACCATGGTCTTGTTTAATTCCTGTGAGGGAAAATCGACAATGCCAATAACCTTGAACAGACCGGCAGCGGTAGCGTAGCGATAGCCCTGACCTGTAAGTGTAATAGTATCATTGATACCCAGCCCAAGGTTTTCGGCCAGCAGCGAGCCGATGATTACACCCTGATCACCAGGTTCCAGATATCGGCCCTCGTCGATATTGCTGGTAATGTTAGTGACCTGTTTTTCCATTTCGGGCTTGATGCCCACCACCTGTGCTACTTTTGTGGCACTCTCTCTCGATGCCAGCGCGAAATATTCAAGCCTTGGCGTGATATTGCTTACCAGATTGTGGCGGGTGATTTGCCTGAGCATTTCTTCATCGTAAGTGATGTGATGTTCCAGTGTTTTCTCCTCCCAGTATTCCTGGTGCTGCACTTGCAGGTAACCAGTGTAGAAGCGCACGGAGTTTTTGACATTGCTGTCGTAAGACCCTTCCTGCATGGAGTTCATCACTGCTGAGAAAATGACCCCGAAAAAAACGGAGGCCGCAGTGATGAGCGTCCGGCGCTTGTTGCGCCATAAGTTACGCCATGCGATGATTGCGATGGTTTTCATAAACGTATCGTTTTAGGTTCTTTAGATTAATGAAGCCTTTTCATTCGCTGCTGCGAGAAGAAAGATTCTTTGATATCGATGTTGAAATCCATTTCCACGTATTCCAGAATGGTTTTGTTTCCGGGTTCATCGGCCGGTTCAATGGTCATGGTGGCCGGCAGCCTGCGATCGTCGAGTGTTTTGATGTTTGAACCGGTCATGGTTTGCACCAAATCGCCAAACTCGTCGTAGTAATCAGCTTTGAGCTGGTAGAAGTTATCTTTTGAAACCCACAGGATGATTTTGTCCCAAACCACTACCGCCTCGGGTTTTGGGGTGAGCTCAATTTTGTAGCATTCAAATCCATTCATTTCTTCAAAACCAAGAATCTTTTTCTCATAGTCTTTTACGATGGAAGATTCCTGCATCAGGTCGTCGTTGGTAAAGTCGGAGCCCATCCACGATTGCATCATCATGCTTGGGGGCAGTTTTATCATCCGCTCAATGGAAGGGAGCCACTGCCACATCTCGTTTTCTCTTTTCAGAAAAGCCTGGCCTTTTTCTTTGGCCGGGGCGGTGATGTACACCATAAAGTATTCCGTGCCCAGAGACCAGCTTTTCATTTCTATGGTGCGCTCCCATTTAGGACGGACGATGCTCATCCGCATGATGCCCTCGCTCGACTTTCCGCGGAATTTCTGATCTGCTTTCCCTACCACCTCTTCGGCGGATAAATCATAGTTCTGAGCTAGTGCCGGAACACTTGCCAGCAAAAATCCCATGAAAAGGAGAGTGCTTACTATCAGATGTTTTGTTTTCATTTTTCAGTGTTTTTTGATGTGTTACAAAATTGGTTAATCACTATGTTTTCGATATCGTCGATTGGAAAATTATTAGGATCAGCAATGTAGTTCATCGAAACCCCATCAAGCAGTGCTCCGACGTAACGCGTCCAAACTTCCGGTTTTTCGTAGCCCTGCCGCCTGAAATAGTCAGTGGTGTTCTGAAGAAGGGGTTCAGCGATTTCCATGATTCGCTTTTCCACTAATTTCATCACATTTGGTTGAAAGAGCAACATAAAATAGAGCCGCCAGAATTCGGGGTTCTTTTTCACCATGCTGAAAGATTCGCGAATAAAAAACTTTAGCTCATCCGATTCCAGGACGCCATCTTTATTTGGATCGAACAATTCCAGCATTAGATCTAATTGCTCAAAAATGATTTCTTTAAGCAGCTCCTCTTTGCTGTCGAAGTAATTGTATAATAACCCCTTCGAAATGGATGCCTCTTTGGCGATTTTGCTGATGGAGGTGTTCTCATATCCGCTTAAAGCAAAGAGCTCAAGCGCAGTGGCTTTGATGAGCTTCGTTTTGCTTTGTCGGATTTCTTCAAACTGTTCTTCACTTTTCGGACTCATACCTATTTATTTTGATTGAACGGTCGGTCAAAATTAGATCAGATTTTAATTCAACGCAAGTAAAAATGAAAAAAAGTTGAAAAAATTAATGTTGGGATTATTTTGAAGGGTGGGGAGCAATTGCAAAGAAATTTATATTTTAGCATGTTTAACAATAAGATACATCACATGAATCCTGAAGAGAGAAAGAAAATTTTGCAAAAAGCTAAAGAGTTTTTTAGGAATGAAATCGTTGATTCGCACATTAACAAAGCATGTGAAACAGCCGGACAGCTTAAAAACTACAATGTTAACCCTTTTTTGCTTAGCTACTTGTCAAATTTCTTAACAGGTCAAAAAACATCTAAGGGAATGGCGAAAGCTTTGATTTATCCCCGTTTGTTAGGGACTTCTGTCAATACCATTTTCGGAAGTAAATTCCAAAAGCTTACAAGTGTGATTTTTGAGGGTTTGGGGTCAACAACTTCTGGAATAGATATCGAATTTGTTGATTTCAAGGATGGCAGAAAAAAGTATTGCCAGTTAAAATCAGGGCCAAATACAATAAACCACGATGATGTCACTACCATCAAAGGACACTTTAAAAGTATTCGTAATCTGGCAAAAACCAATGCCATTGATATAAACTACAATGATTTAATTGTTGGGGTGCTGTATGGTGAAAAGAACGAGCTGAGCATGCATTACAAGAGAATTGACAAAGATTATCCTGTTTATATAGGAAAAGAGTTTTGGTACAGGTTAACCGGTGATGAAGATTTTTATGAAGAACTGATCACTGCTGTTGGTGAAGTGGCTGTAGAGGTGGATGGTACAAAAATGCTCAGAAAGACCATAGATAACCTATCTAAGCAACTGGAAGAAAAGTATTTTGGTTAGCGTGTAGATTTGATGTAATTATTGTGAAACCTTACTATTGAATATCCAATTTCTTTTGCAAGGTTAACCGGGACTGCATTTCCGATTTGTTTGTATTGCTGTGACACAGAACCTTTAAAAACCCAATCATCCGGGAAAGTTTGAATTCTGGCGTATTCCCTTACGGTAAATGGTCTTGTTTGCTCCGGATGGCACCTTTCCGTTTGTTTTTGGGCCGGGCTGCATGTCAAAGTTAAGCTTGGCTCTTCCCAGCTCATTCTCCTGGCCATACCGGTTTTTCCTCCACCAAGATAAAAGCTTTTGCCCATGTAGTCTTTCTGAATATCAATTGGCAAATCTCTCCAGTATCCACCTTCAGGCACCAAGTCTATCACTTCCCTTTTTTTGTCAGGATATTTTTGTCCGGGCGATTCTGGTACGTCTGTATCGTACAGTTCCCCTTTTTTTAGTGCATCCTTGAGATTGTAGATTTTCTTGTATGGTTTCGGAAAGTCAAACAGGTTTTTATTGATATCCTTTCGAATTCCTACTATAAGCACTCGTTCACGTTTTTGTGGCACTTTATAAAAGATTGCTTTTAATAATCGTGGCGGTAAGGTGTTGTATCCAATCTCGTCAAGAACAGAAACCATACCGTTAATAGTATTTCCCCCGTCATGATTGAGCAGGCCTCTTACATTCTCTGCCACACAAATGGGCGGCATTGTGTCTTTTACTACCCTGGCAAATTCATAAAAAAGAGTTCCTCGTGCATCCTTGAGTCCTAATTTCTTTCCTGCATAACTAAATGACTGGCAAGGAAACCCACCGGTTACCAAATCGACTTTTCCTTTGTAATCCTTGAAATTCACATTTTTGATATCGGCTTCAATAACGTTCCATTTTGGCCTGTTTGCTTTCAGGGTTTCTGATGCCCAGTGATCAATTTCATTCAATGCAACACAGCTTATTCCGGCTTTTTCCAGCCCTAAAGCTAATCCGCCGGCACCAGCAAACAACTCAATAGCATTGATTTTATCTATCGGTTCAACGTAGTTATCATTCTCTTCCTGGCTGAAAAGAAAATCCAGATTGTCAAAGATTTTTAATTGATCTTTGGAGTAAACCCTGTAATTACTCATGGGTTCCCTCACTGCAGAAAGCTTCCCGTTCTTGTCCCAACGCCGCAGGGTTTCTTTGCTAACGGATAATAAATCGGCTACTTCTGAGATTGTATAGTATTCTTTCATATACCCAAATTACACAAGGTTATACATGGTTACAAAACTATTGCTTTCGATTATATTTTGCAAGAACTTTGTAAAAATTAATTCAACTATGAACAGAAACTATGAAGGCAGTCCGATTAAAGTTCCTCGCTTTGAAGAAGCTAACGGTTTCTACACTACTCCGGATCGTTCAAAATTAATGTCGAGAATAAAATCTAAAAATACCAAGCCCGAACAAATACTGAGAAAGGCACTTTGGCATTCAGGAATTAGGTACAGGAAAAATGTAAAAAGTATGAAGGGATCGCCGGATATAGTTATTACGAAACACAGAATCATAGTTTTTGTGGATGGGGAGTTTTGGCATGGCTATAAATGGCATGAAAAAAGAAAGAAGATTAAATCAAACCGTGGTTTTTGGATACCAAAAATTGAAAGAAATATTCAAAGGGATATTGAAATTAACAAGCATTATGAATCAAAGGGGTGGACTGTACTCAGGTTTTGGGAGCACGAAATCAAGAAAAGGCTTGACACTTGTTTAAATGATGTTTTCGAGGTGATAATGAATAACACTTAGTTTTTAATGCAAGACACATTAAGATCTCTTCCAAACTTCGTTTTGATTTTTTGAACGAAATACTCCAGATTCTTTAATTTAGCCGTGAAATATTTGCTGATGAAAGAAACAAGTCTCCCGGAATCACTTTATAGTTTGGTGCAGAACTATTATGAAACAGCTAATTTTTTTGCTGTGCCCTTGGTGCGTAGTGGTTCGCCACGCCAGTATTACCGTATTCAATCTGATATGACCACCATTATTGGGGCTTACAGTGAGAATTTACCTGAGAACAACGCCTTTTTTACCTTCCAGCAACACTTTCACTCAAAAGGATTTAGAGTTCCTGAAGTTCTTGAAGTTCATCCGGACAAACGTTCGTGGTTATTGGAAGACTTAGGTGATACGTCTCTTTATGATCTGATTCCAGAAGAAGGGGTGAAGCCCGGAAACGAAAGCCTTATTAAATTATATGAGCAGGTTTTGAGGGATTTGGCTGACTTCCAAACAGAGGGCCACAAAGGGCTGGATTATTCGGCGGCTTACCCCAGGGCCAACTTCGATGAACGCGCGGTTTCATGGGACTTAAGCTATTTTAAGTACTACTTTTTAAAGCTGTTTACCGAAGATTTTGACGAGGATATTCTTCAGGATGGTTTCGACAAGCTAATACAGGAAGCGATGAAACCCTCCGGTGATTTTTTTATGTACCGCGATTTTCAGTCGCGAAACATCATGATGAAGGATGATGTTCCGTATTACATCGATTTTCAGGGCGGGCGAAGGGGGCCATTGGCCTATGATGTGGTCTCGCTTCTTTATCAGTCGAGAGCAGCCATCGATGAAGAGGTCAGGATGCGGCTGTTGGAGTTCTATTTTGATGTCATTTCCACGAAAGTGAATGTTGCGAAGGCTGACTTTTTAAGAGAAGTTAAACTCTTTGCTTTTATCAGAATATTGCAGGTTTTGGGTGCCTATGGCTTTCGTGGCAAAATTCAGGACCGGCCGCTCTTCCTGAAAAGCATCCCAAAATCGATTGACTACCTTCGAAATCTGCTTCCGGAAATGGAGCAGGAGTATGAATTGCATGCTTTCTCCTCTATCCTGAAAAAGATGATTCGATCATTTGACCAGCAGCATTCTTCACCGCGAAGCTCTCTTCTTACTGTGAAAGTGATGAGTTTTTCTTTTCTGAAAGGAGGACTGCCCGCCGATTCGTCGGGAAATGGTGGCGGGCATGTTTTTGACTGCCGGGCTTTGCCCAACCCCGGAAGGTATGAAAAGTATAAGCAGCTGACAGGTCTGGATGCTGAAGTACAATCGTTTTTAGGAGCGCGCGAAGAGGTGGATGTTTTTGTGTCGAATGCGTTTAAAATCGTATCACAAAGTATTGACAATTATGTGGAAAGGGGCTTTGAACATCTGATGATTAGTTTCGGTTGTACCGGAGGACAGCATCGATCGGTCTATTGCGCCGAAAGAGTTGCCTCGGAAATCAAGCAAAATTATAATGTAAACGTGCAGGTAGTGCACTATCAGAAAGAGTTAGGTTACTGAAATGGGAAAAAAGAGGTGCAAGGAAAAAAATCATAAAAAAGTGGAGAACCCAAAATTTGAATGCAAGAAATGTGGCGGGGTTTCCAGGAAAGAAAA
>JAASSU010000323.1 GCA_021767705.1 Bacteroidota bacterium
CCTGATTTGCGCAATGAATTCTCCAGCTTCTTTCTGGAAAATAATTCCTGTTCACCCGAAGCTTTTGTTATCAATATTTCTCTCATAGACTCATTTACCCTTCAATAATTCATGCTGTAAAGTAATAATACTTCCATCACAAAATTAGACAAATAAGAATTCGCCTTGAAACCTTGATCAATTAGAACTACTGAATGAATGTTATTTTCAAACAAAGAAGTTATTGAAGCAATAAATCAGCACGTAGAAGAACTATCAGCCAGATACCCAGCCATGCAAATATTCGTTTTTGCGGCTTCAATATTTCTCCTTTGAATATTGGTCTAACAGGTAATCATCAGAATACCGATGGTTACCCCAGCGCCTGATTCATAGAGCGCAAGGTATCTTCAACTTGTGAGACAAACGCGGGATTGTCGGTGGCCGGAGCCACAAAAGACAATCCTTCTTTGTCTATCCGTCGTTGAGTTTCAGTTATAATTTGCTTCAAATCTTCAGCAGAGTGGGCCTTGTGCATGTCACGCACCACTTTTGCATACATCTTCGGATTGTTGCGCGAAAAAAATAGTTGCAGAATAAAATGCTTGATTTGTTCTTCCATAACTTCGAAACCCCTTTTTCAGGAATTTTGTTCTGACTATCCTTTTATAGATTTACTTTTGCAGGAAAATCATTCGACGTGCAGGTTTTACTGATAGACAATTACGATTCATTCACCTACAATCTCGTACAGGTTCTTGAAGAATGTGGTGCCGTCGTTTCGTTGATGAAAAACGATGACATCGATTTCGATGAAGCCTCATGGTTCAGGAAAATTCTTTTATCTCCCGGCCCCGGACTTCCCGGGGATGCCGGAATGATGATGGAAGTAATTCACCGGTTTCACAAAAGCACCTCTTTCCTTGGGGTCTGCCTGGGGCACCAAGCCATTATTGAATATTTTGGCGGGCAGCTCAGGCAGCTCAACACTATCCGGCACGGGCATCAAAATACCGGCATCATTCAGGAGAATCATTCGCTTTTCGAAGGACTGCAAAGCCGGGTTTCTATTGGACATTATCATTCGTGGGTTGCGGCAGAAAAGATTCCTGAAGATTTCGTGGTAACCATGACAGATGATGAAGGCCATGTGATGGCGGTCAGGCAGAAAAGCTTTGATCTCCACGGTGTGCAGTTTCATCCGGAATCGGTGATGACTCCTACCGGAAAAACAATGATTAAAAACTGGCTTAGTAATCCCTGAAGTCTTTCTTCTTTTCGAGCTTAAGGTCTTGCAAGAGTGATGATTTCGCCTGGATGGTGAAGTTCCAGCTTTTGTATCCCCCGTAAGGAATCCAGTTAAAGCTCATTTGCCAGCAGTGCAAGTCGCGATAAATGTTGAGGGAGGTATAAGTCAGGTCTTTCTGCTTGAAATCATACCCCGACCTCACCCTGAGCTTCCACTTATCCGTCACATTTAAGCTGCCGTTGAAATTGAGTGTCTGAATAACATTCCTGTCATACTTGTCGAGCGATTGCTGATAGGCATTCGTATAATGGAAGGTGTAATCGAGGTTAATGCTCCACTTGTTGTCCCAGCGGAAATACTGGTCACGGTTTTGCTGGATTTGCTCCATCTCAGCCTCCGTGCCCTCCTCACTCGATCTCATCTCTTTCCAATCGGTATCGCTAAAGCTCAGGTTCAAGCCAAACCTCCACGAGGTGTTGGTTTTCCTCAGAAATTTTCCTTCCTCGTTGAGTACAAATTTGTTCACCCTACGATTGAGTGTTGTATCAAAAACATAGGGATCCCATGCACTGCTATACTGGAGGTTCACCTTATCAAACAATCGCGTTCGTCCACTCACCCTTAATATTGACCAGTTCAGTGAATCAGCAGCCATGTTGTATGAGGTGCTCAGCGAAAGGTTTTCTATCAGTTTAATTTTCTTGTCTTCCTGCACTGTATCGTTTGGTGTTCGTACTTTCATCTCCAGGTTATTCGAAAGGCTGAAGTTTAGCGAGCCCGACTCTCCTGAAGAGGGATAACCATAAATACCATTCTGGAAGATGGAATATTCCTCGTAAGTTCCGGTGTTGTGGTTGTAGTAGCGATCGTAATAGCCATAGAATGATTTGCTGAAATCGGGCCGATATGAGAAGCTTACACTCGGGTTCATGACGTGCCTGATGGCTTTAACAGGGCCCTTTTTAAAATTCAGCATCCCGTAAAGGCGGGTGCTGATGGCAGAGCTGAAGCTGAACTCATGCGCCGCCTCAAATCCCGGAACCGTGTCGGTGACCACCTCACCCGGAATGCTGTCATTAAGGTTAGGCTCAAAATCTTTCCGGATGGTGCGTGTATACCAACGTTCAGTGAAGTTCACGGAGTTGCTCCAGTTAAAGTACTTCAGCAGTTTAATGGAACTGTTTATCGGAATCGTATGCTTCATCCCATTTTCGAAGCGGGCCAGCATTTCATTATCAAAGGTCAGCAGGCTATCGTAAGTATTTAGCTCGTTGCGGGCATCCATGCTGTAGCCCACGCTAATATTCTCATACCACTTCAGGCTCCCCGATCGTTGTTTGCGACGGAACGGGTAAAACTTGTTGGCAGAAATCGACAGTTGCGGCAAGGTAATATTCACCGTTCTGTTGAGCGTGTTCTGGTTGTGATTCATACTGGCGGTAAGAAATATCTTGTTATCGAAATTGGTTTGATATGATATGCTCGACTGAAAGGTGTTCGACAGGTAATCGCGCGTGCTCACCGGGTTAAACTGGTTGTAAGTATTGGTAACAATATTCACATTAGAAGTAAACCTGCTGTTGGGCCTGGCCTTGGGGTCTTGGGCGTGCGACCAGCGTATAGAAAAATCTTTACTTACCTGGTAACTTTCGGTGCCCGGCTCCCCGGTTTTATTGACGGTATAGCCACCGCTGAAAGAGCCACTGTAACCATAGCGCTTCTTATAGCGCAGTCGGGGCTCCAGGGCCCAGCTTCCTCTCGTGTAAATATCTCCGGTCAACTGGAGATCGATCTTGTCAGAAATCCCCCAATAGTACCCGCCATTTTCGAAAAAGAACCCACGGTTATTCGATTCACCGTAGGAGGGCACTAAAATCCCCGACTGCTGGCCTTGTTTGTTAGGAAAAAACCCGAAAGGAAGAACAAGCGGAATCGGGACATCCTCAATAACCATGTATGCCGGGCCGCTCACAATTTTATCTTTAGGAATGACCTTTGCTTTCGTATAACGCAGCTCAAAGTGCGGGTCATCAAGCGAGCAGGTGGTGTAACTCCCATGCCTGACGTTGATGGTGTTGTCCGGCATTTTTTTAATCGTTTTCCCATGCAGATACCCTTCGCCCTCGCGGGTTTTCACCTTCTTGATATATCCCTTTTTGGTTTTGTAATTATAGCGCATGGTATCGGAGGTATATTCCTTGCCCCCTTCAGTAAAAACCGGCTTATCCACAAGCTTTCCTGTTGAGTCAATGCGTCCAAAAGCGTTAATCATATCTGTGGGGAAGTCAATCTCGATATTGGCTGA
>JAASSU010000324.1 GCA_021767705.1 Bacteroidota bacterium
AGGTAAGAAAAATCGAAAACTTAAAGCAAGACCTGAAAGAGTTAAAATTTCAGTATACGGTCACCAAAGCAGGCTTGATTGAAATAAGAAAGCGCTCCTCATTAGAGAAAGCATTAAAGGATCGGGGCTTGGTTTCATCGAAACGCCCTCCTCAAAAAATTGAGATAAAAAAGAAATGAACGAAGAGAAGAAAACCATATTAATGCGTGCCACGCTGATTTATGCTGCTACCGCACTGATGGGCATCTTAATTCTCTATCGTGTCTGGCTTATCCAGTTTCAGGAAGGCGATAAGTGGCGTGAGCAGGCTGCTAAAATCACCTACGAAATGCAGGAAGTGGAAGCCATGCGTGGCAACATTCTGGCCAGCAATGGCACGCTGCTCGTCACATCGGTGCCCATGTTCGATATTTACATGGATGTGGACAACCCAAACATCAGTGACGCCGATTTCTCTGAAAACGTGGCTCCCCTGGCCTCCGGGCTCTCTTCCTTACTGCAAAACCGCTCTGCTTCGTGGTATCTCAGCAAGTTAAGACGTGCACGCCGACAGGGAGCCAGGTACATGCTCATCAAGCGCGATGTTACATACAGCCAACTGAAGGAGTTGCGTAAATTACCGCTGTTCAAGCGCGGCAGGTATGCCGGAGGATTTATTGTTGAGCCTAAAACCGAACGCATCAAACCCTACCAGAGCCTTGCCTCCCGCACTCTCGGATTCATCAACAAAAAAGCAACTCATGTCGATTCGGTAGGTATAGAAGGAGCTTACGACCAATATCTTCAGGGAAGCAAAGGGAAACGCCTGATGCAACAAATCGCCAATGGCGAGCTCATTCCGGTAAACTATAAAAACCAGATTGAACCGCAAAACGGATTGGATGTAGTATCCACTATCGATGTCAATATTCAGGATGTAGCCGAGTCCTCGCTTAGGGAGCAGCTCGTTAAACATGATGCCCTTTTCGGGACAGCCATTGTGATGGAGACGAAAACAGGCTACATTAAAGCCATCGCCAACCTCGGAAAAATCAGCGAAGGGAATTACGGTGAAATCTACAATTATGCGATCGGTCGCCCCGAAGCACCGGGCTCCACGTTTAAGCTGGCCTCCTTCCTCGCTGCACTCGAAGACGGTGTTTTACCTCCGCTTACCGACACCATCGATTGTGGTGACGGCGAAAAAAGATTTGCCGACAGAATTATGACCGATGCCCACAGGGGAGGTTTTGGAAAAATAACCGTGCGGGAAGTGTTTGAAAAATCATCCAACATAGGCACATCCACTATTATCACCGAGGCTTACGATGACCCTGATGATTTCCTGGAGCGCCTTGACCAGTTTCACCTCAACTCTAAACTTAATCTCGACCTGAAAGGCGAAAAAGACCCTTACATCCGGCAAACGGATAGTAAAAACTGGTCGGCGGTTTCGCTACCTTGGCTTTCGATTGGATATGAATCAGAGCTTTCGCCGCTGCACATCCTCACCTTTTACAATGCCATTGCTAATGATGGCAAAATGATGAAGCCGCAATTTGTGAGCGCCATCGAGAACTCCGGGCAAATCCAGGAGCGTTTTGAGCCGGTAGTCCTGAAAAAGTCTATTGCATCGCAAAAAAATATTGACACGGTTAAAGCTTTGCTGCGGGGCGTGGTGGAGCGCGGCACCGCAGCAAACCTGAGAAATACCGTTTACTCTATCGCCGGAAAAACAGGCACCGCTCAGGTGGCAAACCGGAATCAAGGCTACAACAAGCAGGATTACAGAGCCTCTTTTGTGGGATATTTCCCCGCTGAATTTCCGCAGTTTACCATAATGGTGATGGTGTCGAACCCTACCAAAGGCGTCTATTACGGAAACGTCGTTGCCGGGTCGGTATTCCGCGATATCGCCGATAAAATTTACGCCACACACATAGAAATCGAGGAGCAGGAAATTGAGGAAGTACACACTTCACACCCTCCTATTCTTGTGGTTGGAAAGAAACAAGAGCTAAATACCATTTACTCGCAAATGGGCTATGGCATGAGCAACCCTGAAATTTCTTCGGATTGGGTGGTGAGTATGCAGCATGGCGATACGCTGAAATATGGTTACCGCATTTTCGATGACGAAATCATTCCCAATGTCAGGGGAATGAGTGCCAAAGACGCCATTTATGTCCTGGAGAAACTTGGCTTGAATGTGATTGTGCATGGCAAAGGAAAGGTGAGCCGCCAATCGATACTTGCCGGCACAAAAGCTACAAAAGGAAGAAGAATAGAGCTTTATTTATCATAGGATGAAGGACTTGAGAGACATATTAAAAAGTGCAGACACCAAAGAATGGGTTGGGGCTGAAAACATATCAGTTAATGATATAGTTTTTGACAGCCGTAAAGCCGGAGTGAACTCACTTTTTGTGGCAGTGAAAGGCACACAAGTCGATGGTCATCAATTCATTAAACAATCCCTTGAAAGGGGCTGTAAAGCTGTTGTGGCCGAAGCCCTTGACGCAGAGCTTCCCGGGCAGTTTCCGGAAGCTGCTTTCATCAAAGTGAATGACAGTCAGGATGCTTTAGGGAAAATCGCCTCGGAATTCTATGACAGGCCTTCAGAAAAACTTCGGCTGACGGGTGTTACCGGAACAAACGGAAAAACAACTGTTGTGACGTTGCTTTTCCGTCTTTTTCAAAAATTAGGGTATAACAGTGGATTGCTTTCTACCATCGAAAACAAAATCGGTGATAAAATACTTGCGGCCACACACACCACACCGGATCCTGTTTCAATCAACCAATTGCTCAGTCAAATGGTGGAAGAAGGAGTTTCGCATTGCTTTATGGAAGTCAGCTCGCATGCCATCCACCAAAAAAGAATATCCGGATTGAAGTTTGCCGGTGGAGTTTTTACTAATATCACACAGGATCATCTTGACTACCATAAAACTTTTAAGAATTACATCTACGCTAAAAAAGCCTTCTTCGACAACCTGTCGGCTAACTCATGGGCACTCACCAATCTTGATGATAAAAATGGCAAAACCATGCTTCAAAACACGAAAGCTAAAAAACATGGATTTGCATTAAAGACAACAGCTGATTTTAAAGGAAAGCTCCTCAGCAACAGTATCGAAGGGCTCCAGATGAAAATAAACGGGCAAGAGATTTGGTTTGGACTTGCCGGCAAATTCAACGCTTACAATATGCTGGCTGTCTTTGGCGCCGCCACTTTGCTGGGCCAAGATCCTAATGAGACTTTATCCGCTTTAAGCGGACTGAAAGCAGCCGAAGGCCGTTTCGAAATTATCACCGGGAAAGGGGTCAAAGCCATCGTTGATTATGCACACACTCCTGATGCACTAAAAAATGTATTGGAAACCATAGACTCAACCCGCACCCGCAAAGAGCAGGTGATTACGGTTGTGGGAGCCGGTGGCAACCGCGACAAGGGCAAGAGGCCTCAGATGGCTCAAATCGCGGCGAAATTCAGCGACAAGCTCATCCTGACTTCCGATAACCCACGATTTGAGGATCCTGAAGAAATTC
>JAASSU010000070.1 GCA_021767705.1 Bacteroidota bacterium
CTTGTTCCGCTGCTGGCTGTTGGAACATGGGGCTTTTTCAACCAGAACATGCTGAAACAAAAATACGATCAGTATGCGATTTATTTTTCGCCGATAACCGGTGAGGAAGAGACCGCCAAAGAAACGATCTCGCAAAGCGAATTGGAGCAGCAAATTCGCGAAAAGAAAAGCGAACTCAATAATTTTGAGCTCAACCAGTCGTCTTTTGTCCCTACTACTACCGATAGTAAATCTACTGCTGATATGGCAGAAGAAGTAAAGCCGGAACAAGAAATTAACGCAGAGATTCAGCCCGAAAAGAATCTACAACCTGAGCAAGTTGCCCAGCCAAACCAAAGCAATTACTCATCATCAAACTGGAAGTATCAAATCATTACAGGATCTTTCCTGAGCGAGCGGAATGCCCGCGAACATTTCCGTCAGCTCGAAGAGCTGGGCTTTTCGCCCAGGATGGCCGGAAAAAACAGCTATGGCTATTACCGAGTGGCTGCCACAGGCTCCGATCAGCGCAGCGAAGCAATCAACAGGCTGAGGCTTATCAAGGAGGAAGATTACAGTGATGCCTGGCTCCTGGTCGAATAAACTCCACTTTATCAATCTGTTTTAACAAACTAATTATTCTGTTATTTTTGCAGCCTTAAACGCTGAGCTGTGGGAAAAAACAAACTTAAAAAATACGAACAAACGCTGCAATATTCTAATATTTTGCAGCCTGATAAACAGAGCCTGTTTAACGGTTATGAGCTGAAGGGACAATGGCGCACCAACATTTTCGAAAACAATCATCCATTAATTGTTGAGCTGGGTGCGGGCAAAGGCGAAACCAGCCTGATGATGGCTCAAAAATACCCGGAAGTAAATTTTGTAGCTATCGACATTAAAGGCGATCGCCTGTTAAAAGGAGCCCGCGAAGCTATAGAGCTGGGCCTTGAAAATATCGTGTTTCTGCGTATGCAGATCGAACACATCACTTATGCTTTTGAAAAGGAGGAGGTCGATGAGTTTTGGATCACCTTTCCTGATCCTTTTCCCAAAGAACGCCGTGCTAAAAAACGTATGACCTCCTCCAGGTTTCTTGAACTTTATGAGCAGGTCCTCAGACCTGATGGGCTGCTACACCTTAAAACCGACAGCACCTTGATGTATGAGTTCACCCTTGAAACCATTGAGGAGTTAAATCACGAACTGGTCTATTCCACGGCTGATTTATACAATGAAACGGATGCCAACCCCGATGCCACACAGCTTCAGACCTTTTACGAGCGGCGCTGGCTTGAAGAGGGCCGGATTATCAAGTATCTTCAATTTAAATTCAACCACCAGGATGAGCGATAAGGAGTCCTTTTTCAGGAAAGTTTACGAGGTGGTGAGGCAAGTGCCTTACGGACGGGTAACAAGCTATGGCGCTATAGCGCGATATCTTGGCAGCGGCGGCGCGGCCCGCATGGTAGGCTGGGCCATGAACGCCTCTCACAGCAGCGACGAGCCCGTTCCGGCACACCGCGTGGTAAACAGAAATGGAATGCTTACCGGGAAACATCATTTTGGAAGCCCCGGACTCATGCAACAACTCCTCGAAAGTGAGGGTGTGAAGGTAGAAGACGACCAGGTGGTTGAGTTCGACAAGCTCCACTGGGACCCGGCACACCCCGAACCTTAAGACTTTTGCAGGATGTATCGCATCTGGTCGATAACCAGCGGAATCATCTCAGAAGAAACACCATGGGCGATCAAATGCTTCTTATCGTCTTCAAACCCTATCAGGAATTTCTTCAGTGAATTCCCTTCCATACGGATACTTCTGATGTAATTTTCCACTGCTGCTTGAGTATTGCCATCAATCCATTCCACATGTCCGAGGTTCATGTAGTCGTATTGGCTGGGCTTTTCAGAAATGAGCTCATTGTAGTAGTGGCGCGCCATATCTGTTTTGCCAAGCAGCAGGGCACACCAGGCCACCGGACGCTTGGCCGCCGGCTTGCTGTCGGCAGCCCCCTCTAGTTCCTGGTAATATTTAAGAGCTTCTTCATAATTCTTTTGTTGCAAATGCGTATAGGCAATGGCAGCTTTCAACCTCAAATCGTCCGGAGCAATCCGTTCTGCATCCTGGTAATATTTGATGGCTTCATCCGCACGATCAAGCTTGCGCAGGCAAAAACCAATCTGCTTCAGGTTCCAAACGCGGTTCGAATCGAAAAGCTCTGCCTTTTGATGATTTTTCAACGCCTCTTCAAAGCGCTCGAGCTTCCGGTAAGCGTAGCCAAGCTTTTCATAAATCTCTGGCTCATTGGCACCCTGTTCTACAAGGTTTTCATAAATGCTGACCGCATCTTCAAAATGCTCCGACTCAAAATAAAACTCCGCAATATTTCGCACCACACTTTTATCGCTAACCATGGCATTGAAACTTTCGGTGTTATGCACGTCCATCTTGTGAGAAAAAATATCACCAAATTCATCCTTGAGCTTGTTCAGCTTAAAAAAGCGGTATAAATCCTGGATGTAACGCACGTAGATGGTCTTGTTTTTCGAATAATCGTCAATCATCTGATCCTGCGACGCCACCTCGTTCATCTGCTCCAGTTCCATCTGCAACATCTGGAACATCGTTTGCTTTTGCGCCTGCGGCATTTGCTTGATGTTCAGAAGAAAAGAATACTTATCAGAGTTACACAGAAAGGCGGAGTTTTCGATGCCTTCCAAAAACTTTGCTTTATCAACGGACACCTCTTCATTGGCCATCGCTTCGGTGGCGTGATCCTCGGTAGCGTAAAAAGGTTTAAACCAATTGACAGTTTTATCGAAGAATGAAAACTGCTTGAGCATCGAAAACGCACTCATAAACACATCAGCACCTTCCATCTGCATCCTCGAAAATTCCTCCATTTTATCGGCCAGGCCGGGGGTGTCCTTAAAAAATGTTTCCCACTTTGGATTCTTGTCATCCTTGGTATCTTCCTCAAGGAGTTCTTCAAGACTGAGTTTATCTTCAATCTTCGGCTTTAGCTTAATCATCTCAGGAATGATTTCCTCCTGCATTTTGCGGGTCACCTTTTCGGTGTCTTTTGAGCGGTTCAACTGCAGGATGATTGATTCGATATCCTTGTCATTCAACTCGTTGTCGCCTATTCGGAAGCGAACCCCTTTCACATCAGGATATAATGAGATCCGCTGGTCATAAAGATACATAGCTAACACCAGCCCAACCAAAGCACGGTGCCACACCTTATCCTCTCCCTGTTCGTAGAAGGTGAACAAGGACTTGACTTTTCCTTCATCGAAACAATTATAAAGACTGATTGTCAGCGCACTTACAACAACACTCTTCTCGTGCCAGGCAAAAGCCTCCGAGCCACCCAACTTTTCCAGGAAATAAATTTCGGCTGGCGAAAGGTTTTCTTTCATGAGAAAATGATAGAAAAAGTCTTCGGCTGTCAGTGTATCTTTTGATGGCGTGGAGCCCTCCAAAACGCTCGACACCTCTTTCGAGAAGCTAATCTCCTCAATAAGCTGGTCGGCTGATGACTCATCATCAATCACCACAGGACTGCCTTTTTCAGGAATTTTACGCTCGATATAAGGTTTTATCAACCTGAAACGGGCCGAATCAGCAAGCGAAAGCAATCCGCGGATAATTTGCTCCATCACTTTCTTTCGCTCCGGATCTTCCACCCCTTTGAAGGCATATTCGGTTACTTTTTGATAATTGCCCTCAAGCTGTTCTGCATCACTCATCAGCAAAGCGTCATCTGTTTCGCGGGTAAGCCTGCGCGTAAGCGTAAACGCATCTTTGATTCTGCCTTTGACCGCAAAACGGATGGCCCTGCTGTAATTCGATTCTATTTCTTTTCTATCCATTCGCCAATAATTTGATTGGATCCAACAAAACCTGTACCGATAAAGGTTTTCGCATGATCAGCAAGATTTAAGACCATAATCCCGACATCATGTCAGATCAGCTAAAACCTTAAAAATCTAAAATTAGTTTTAATTTTGCCAACGATTTTAATTTAATCTGGATAACAGGTATTATTTATTTAAAAAGTTGTACCTTTATTCTTATCAAAACTAAATAAAAATAACATTAATGAGTTACTCAAAATCAGAAGTGCTTTTTGCACTGAAAGAAGTAATATATTTCCCGAAAAACGATAACATCGTGAACCTGAATATGGTTCGCGACATCAAGACAGAGGACAACAAAGTGTCTTTTACCCTGGTTTTCCCAACGGCAAAAGACAAAAACTCAGCAATTGTCATTCCGGCCTGCCGGAAAGCCATTGCTAAAAACCTTGATGACAAGCTTGAAGTGGAAATCAAAGAGACCTCCGAAGACCTTATTGGAGGCAAGGAGCCTTTATCGGGTGTAAAAAACATCATCGGAGTGGCCTCAGGAAAAGGTGGCGTTGGTAAATCTACAGTTTCTGCCAACCTGGCTCTCTCGCTGGCAAAAACAGGAGCCAAAGTCGGGATCATTGACGCAGATATCTACGGCCCGTCGGTGCCATTGATGTTTGGTTTGGTTGATGGCCGCCCGGAAATCAAGAAGGAAAACGGAAAAGATGTAATCATTCCCATCAAGAAGCATGGAATTAAGATTTTATCGATTGGGTTCTTTGTGGATCCGGAACAGGCATTAATCTGGAGGGGACCGATGGCTACCAGCGCATTAAAGCAGCTCTTCAACGATACGGATTGGGGCGAGTTAGACTACCTGGTGGTAGACCTTCCGCCCGGAACCGGAGATATTCACCTGACCCTCGTGCAGGAAGTTCCGGTAACAGGTGTGGCCATCATTTCAACTCCACAGGAAATGGCACTGGCTGATGCCAGAAAAGCAATGGCGATGTTCCAGCAAAACAAGATTGAGGTTCCTATTCTCGGGTTAATCGAGAACATGTCATACTTTACTCCGCCCGAATTACCTGACAAGAAGTACTACCTTTTCGGGAAGGAAGGTTGCCGCAAGCTGGCTGAAAAAACAAACACCACATTACTTGGCGAAATCCCGATAGTGGAAAAAATCAGGGAAGCCGGTGATGAAGGGACTCCTGTAACGCTGGACAAAGAAAACGCGGTAACAAAAGCTTTTGATGAACTCGCAGCGAATGTAATCAAGCAGGTCAATATCCGGAATGTGGAAAAGGCGCCCACGCAAAAAGTCAAAATAGAAAAATAAACTATAAAAATCTATATTACAATAAAATGGAAGACAAGCAAGTTATTGAAAAAAAGGTGAACAATGTTCTGGAGCAAATCAGACCTTACCTTCAGGCCGATGGAGGTGATATTAAGTTTCTCAACCTCACTGATGATTTGACGGTAAATGTAGAACTTATGGGCGCATGCGGCTCATGTCCTTACAGTGTGATGACACTAAAAAATGGTGTTGAAGAAGCCATGAAAAAGGCCATTCCTGAAATCAAGTCAGTAGAATCGGTTCAGGTTCAGTAAGCCCGATATTTCAGGCCAGGTATTTTGCAACGATGGGCATCCGGCGTCCCATCCCGAATGCTTTGGGGGATACCCGAAGGATGGGTGGTGTCTGGTGCCTTTTGTATTCTGTGAGGTTCACCATCCGCAATACCTTTGCTACCAAAGCAGGATCATATCCTTTGGCTTCAATGGCCTGAGGCCCTTTTCGTTGTTCGATATACAAAGTAAGAATGTCATCCAAAACCTCATAATCAGGAAGAGAGTCACTGTCTTTCTGATCAGGCCGCAGCTCAGCCGATGGCGGTTTGGTGATGATGTTCTCCGGAATCACTTCCATCTCTTTATTCATGTATCGCGCAAGCGCAAAAACATCGGTCTTATACACATCGCCAATCACCGACAGCCCTCCGTTCATATCCCCGTAAAGCGTTCCGTAACCTACAGCCGCCTCACTCTTGTTGGAAGTGTTTAACAAAATATGTCCGAATTTATTGGATAGTGCCATCAGTATAACCCCCCGTGCACGTGCCTGGATGTTCTCCTCCGCAATGCCGAACGGCAGGCCTTCGAATTGCTTTTCGAGTGTTTTTTCGAAGCTCTCCACCACTTCCTTTACGGGAATAGTTTCGTATTGGATACCAAGGTTCCTGGCTAATTGCTCTGCATCTGTAACGGAATGATCCGATGAAAATTTAGAGGGTAGCAAAACTCCATAAACATTGGCCTTCCCCAGTGCTTTTGCAGCAATCACTGCCGTCACTGCCGAGTCAATGCCCCCCGACAAGCCCAGGATAGCCTTTTTCAGTCCCAGCTTTTCGAAGTAGTTTTTTACTCCCATGATGAGCCCCTCCTCTATCGCGGCAATCTTTTCAGGCAAAGGAATCGGATGCTGAAGTTCTTTTTTATCCATATCAACCAAAGCAAAATCCTCCTCAAAATATTTCAACTCCTGAAGGGTTTCACCGTTTTCATCCAGCACCTGCGAATTTCCGTCGAAAAGCAGCTCTGTCTGCGCACCTACATGATTTACGTATACAATTGGCAGATCGTATTTTTTTACGTTCGCTCTCAGTATCCTCTTCCTGATTACCGGTTGATTGTAGTGAAAAGGGGATGCTGCAATATTAATGATAAAATCCGGTTGATACCCGCGCAACTCATCAAGCGGTGAAATAACATACTGATAATCCCCATCCACATCCCAGATATCTTCACAAATGGTTACGGCTATTTTCTTTCCTTTAAACTCCAGCGGCTGAAACACGTGATTGGGCTCAAAGTATCGGTACTCATCAAAAATATCGTAGGTAGGCAAAAGGGCCTTATGAAACATGGCTTCAACTTTTCCATCATAAAGAAAGGCTGCAGAGTTGCGTAAGGCCTTGCCCCTGTCATCAGGATTAAAAGTCGGCAGCCCAATAATCGCACCTATTCCCTGGGCATGGGTGGCAATATCTTCTACAGCTTTGTTGCACTTCCTCACAAAGTCCTCAAATTCAAGGAAGTCTCTTGGGGGATAACCTGAGACAGCCAGTTCAGCAAACACCACCATATCAGCCCCCTCATTTTGTGCTCTTTCAATATCCCGGATAATTTTTCTTTTATTTCCTTCAAAATCACCGATAAGGTAATTAAGCTGCGACAGGGCAATTTTCATAAGTTCTTATGCTTTGAAATGTTTCTGATACAAAAATACGTTGTTTTGAGCTGTCAGAAAAACTTCCTGCGTAAAACAGCCAAAACAACGCATTCTGTTTGCGGTTTCGTAAAGAACGGCTACTTAAAATTGCCCAGCCCCACACCAAGCGTAATACTTGAGTATCCTTCAGGAACATAATTCCCTGAAGCTGTGAGGCTCAAAAGCAAGAGCTTAAATCTTACTCCGCCCGTAATACCAAAGTTCCCCTGATCTGCTTCAATATTCATCTCATCAATCAAATGCTCAAATTCCTCATCAAAATTCACATAAGGATAAGCTCCTTCAAATAATAATTGAGTTGTAGATGTATTGTATTCAAACCCTCCAAACAGTGTAATAACCGGAAGACGCTTGGAAATCATAGTCCCGATAGTGATTCCTTTGGTATCGAAAGACATTTGCTGAAGATCATAATCATTCTGATACTGCTCTTCTCCGGGCGCATAATTTACCTGGTCAACACCTTCGGTACTTTCCACAATATCCTGTGCAGTAAGGAATGGGCCATCATAAGTGAGCTCAGCACTTGACCATGCCCCGTAAACAGACCATGAAAAAGGTAGTAATCTCAACCCCGGAATCCATTGCTTAATATCATGTTTCAACCCCACAGCAAAATAGCTGGTGGTAAGTTTATCCAGCTCGTTGTAGGTAGGCATATCCACCGGTGGCAGTCCGCGAACCATCAATTCCGTACCTTTCATCAAACCGATATCCACCTGTGGCATCAGCATAGGCGCACCACCCACTTCGAGGGTAGGGATAGTGTAGGTTCCCACTACCTGAAGCTCTGAGTCGTTTGGCCCCTGTGCCTGGACAGTTACCTGCGCATCCTGCATTTCGCCAAAAATAGTTGGAAGGGTGGGCTCACTGGTGAAAATATGGCTTTCGTCAGGGTTATCGAGTCCATAGTCAGCAGGAACAAAAAACTTTTCGTCATCGGGCGCGAAAGATGCGGTAGCCACCAGGCGTATGTCAAATTGCCCAAAGCTCTTAACATCTGCAGTGTTTAGCCATCCGGTGTTAAAGTTCGTTCCAAGCGACCTGAGCAGTGGGCTTCCATAGGCATTCATTACCGTTTCGGCATCCTCAATACTTTCGTTAACAAAAATTGCCATCTCGTCCTGAGCTTTTACACGAGAGGAAAACCCAATCAAAAGACCAGCAACAAGCAGGCTGAGAAATATTCTTTTCATGGCTGTTTTATTTTTATTTCTTCTAAATTAGAAATTTTTTCTTTTCGAACAATAATTTAGGTTCGATTTTTGGTTTTTATTTTGGTAAAACTAATAAATACATATCTTTGTTTTAAATCAATAAAAATAGTTCCTTATGAAAAAAATCTTAGTAAGTCTTGCTCTGCTTGTTTCAGCAACAGCTTTAATGGCACAGCTTAACATCGGACCAAAAATCGGTTACACTGCTTCTAAACTCACTACAGATGGGAGCCAGATAAAGGAAGAGCTTAAAAACACCCTGCACTTTGGTGCTTTTGCACGCCTGGGGACCAAAACCTACCTGCAGCCAGAGCTGCTGTTTATGACCAAAGGAACTAAATTTGGTTATAGCCTGAGCGACGGGGTGCAACAGGATGTAAAACTCAACACTATAGACGTACCTGTATTGCTCGGATTCAAACTGATAAACCTCAAAGTGGCTAACGTCAGGGCGATGGCAGGCCCGGTAGGTTCCTTCGTTATCAATAAGGAGCTTGACAATGTAAACCAGCTTGACGATGAGCTGAAAGAGAACAACATTAAAGATGCCAACTGGGGTCTGCAGGCAGGCGTTGGTGCCGATTTCCTGAGCCTTTCACTGGATATCCGCTATGAATTCGGATTGACCAACATGTTCGAAGGTGAAATCCCCGCCGATTTTGATACCGATAATATCAAGAACAACACCTTTTTGGTTACGCTGGGCTGGAAAATATTGTAAGCACAACAGAGAACAGAACTGAGATTCCGGAATAATAATTAAGCTTTGGCAGGCCTGGCACGAATGTCTGCTAAAGCTTTTTTATAATAGGAATCCTTTTTATCCGTTTAAAAAGATGATGAGGACGATATTTCAGATATTTATCTTTTTGTTTGTGGGCTTTACTTTTTCAGGATGCGGAAGCAACAAAGCACGCTATGAAAAAAAACAGCCTGCAAAGCTTAACCAGGAAATTGAAATCAGACGTTACGAAAAAGCGCTGTTCCAATTAAATCCTGACAGCCTGGAAAACAAAATCAACTTACTGCAAAACGATTTTAGCTTTTTTTTGGGAACAGACAGCATTAAACAGCAACAACTAATCAGGCTCTACGATTATATTACAGACCCGGCACTGGTTGCCCTTTTCGAAAAGGTAGAAGAAAAATATCCTGATAACAGCTTGTTTTCTGAGAATATCTATTCGCTCATCAGTTATTTGAAAGCATACCAACCCAACACTCCGGTTCCGCTGGTGCAAACCTACATTTCGGGGCTTGACTACAGCAGGCCCGTAATGTACTTCGACAGCATATTGGTTATCAGTTTGGATATGTATTTAGGTGAAAATTTTGATGGTTACCGTACTATGGGTATTCCCAAATATAAGCGTGCCCATTTTCGCCCCGAATATATTCCGGTGGACATTGCAGCGCAGATTGCAAATTCTGTTCACCCTGCCAAACCAGAGGGAAAACTCATCGAAAGGATGATTTATCACGGCAAACAGCTTTATTTTAAAGATGCATTACTACCCAACACACACGACAGCTTGAAAATTAAATATTCTGCCTCACAGCTTGAGTGGATAAGGGCCAGCGAAAAAAAGCTCTGGACTTTCATCATCGAAAATGAATTACTGTTTTCAGGAAAGTACAGCAAGTTTAAGAAGCTACTCTCAGAAGGCCCTTTCACCTCCGAATTCGGAAGATCTTCTGCTCCACGTATCGCCCAGTGGATTGGCTGGCAGATCGTAAGGAAATACATGGAAGAAAACCCAAAAACATCTCTTTACGAACTAATGCAGATGACCAACGCTCAATCGATTCTTGAGGAATCAGGGTATAAGCCCTGACCAATTCTACACTTTAAGAAGTAAACCCAAACCTGGCTTCGCTATCCTTAAACGTTTTCATTTCGTGAAAGAGGCTTCACCATGCAGGCCAAGCTATTTGGTGACCAAAAGCTGCAAAAGGTTCACATATTATTTATATCTTTATACTCGGATTAAAAAAACCTCTTGTCATGTTAGTAAAAACCTATGGTAGCGCACTCCTGGGAATCAATGCCATCATCATTACCATTGAAGTGAATGTTGATAAAGGAGTGAATTTTTTCCTTGTCGGATTGCCAGACAGTGCCGTAAAGGAGAGTCAGCAGAGGATGGAAGCTGCTTTAAAGAATATCGGTTACAAGCTTCCCGGGAAAAAGATTGTCATCAACATGGCACCTGCCGACATCCGCAAAGAAGGCTCGGCATACGATCTGGCGCTGGCCACGGGGATCCTGGCCGCTTCAGGACAAATAAAAGCTGCAAACCTCAGCGAATACCTCATTATGGGAGAGCTTTCGCTCGATGGCTCTGTAAAGCCTGTCAAAGGGGCGCTGTCTATCGCCATCGAAGCCCGGGCCAAAGGATTCAAAGGCTTTATTCTTCCTGAAGAAAATGCCGCCGAAGCAGCTATTGTTAACAACCTGGATGTATACGGCGTCAAATCGCTTGAAGATGTTATCGGGTTTTTTACCGGCGAGTCCGATCTGGAAAAAACAATCATCAATACCCGCGATGAATTCAATGCTTCGCTCAACAACTATGAATTCGACTTTTCGGATGTTAAGGGGCAGGAAAACATTAAAAGAGCCCTGGAGATAGCCGCCGCCGGGGGGCACAATGCCATTCTTATTGGTCCGCCGGGTTCAGGGAAAACCATGCTGGCAAAGCGTTTGCCATCCATTCTGCCTCCTCTTAATTTGCATGAAGCACTCGAAACCACAAAAATTCACTCAGTGGCCGGCCTTGCAAAAGACAACAAAGCGCTTGTCTCGGTCAGACCTTTCCGCTCACCCCATCACACCATCAGCGATGTGGCGCTTGTTGGCGGAGGCAGCAACCCACAACCCGGAGAGATTTCATACGCTCACAACGGAGTGCTCTTCCTGGATGAACTTCCGGAGTTTAAAAGGGCGGTGTTAGAGGTGCTCCGGCAACCTATAGAGGAACGGATTGTGACTATCTCACGCGCGAAGTTTACGGTTGAATATCCAAGCAACTTTATGCTGATAGCCGCGATGAACCCGTGCCCATGTGGCTATTATAACCACCCGGAAATGGATTGTGTTTGTGCTCCCGGGCAGGTTCAAAAGTACCTGAATAAAATCTCCGGCCCTCTTCTCGACAGGATTGATTTGCATGTGGAGGTGGTGCCGGTGCCCTTCGAAAAGCTCACCGAGAAAACGAATGGGGAGAGCAGCGAAAAAATCAGGGAGCGCGTGGAGGGCGCCCGTCAAATTCAGGAAAAGCGATTTGCTGACAAGAAGAATATCCACGCCAATGCGCAAATGTCATCCAAGCAGCTCAGGGAAGTATGCGAGATAAACCAGGCCGGACAAACACTACTGAAAAATGCGATGGAAAAGCTCAGCCTTTCGGCCAGGGCCTATGACCGTATCCTGAAAGTGGCCCGCACGATTGCCGATCTTGAATCGAGTGAAAATATAAAAACAGAGCACCTGGCCGAAGCCATCCATTATCGCAGCCTCGACAGGGAAACCTGGGGAGCGTAAACCATGGAAACACAACATTTCCACCTGTTTGTACGTTTTACTCCAAAGGAGGATGTTATGAAAAAGGTCATGTATTTTTTCGCATTTGTGATTTTAACCGGATTGTTTTCTTGTGGAACAACAGCAAGCACTGACAAAGAACACATAAAAAAAACTGAAACCAACGACTCCACTGAATATGAGCTCGTAGTGTTCGACACGGGGTTCGAAACATGGTTTCTGCAAAGGAGCAAACCATCCTGGTATCATTCCAAGTCGTTTTACAAAACATGGAATCAGCGATTTGCCAACGAGTGGAATGCACGTGTAAGGACCGGAAAGCAGGGCTACGACACTGAGATAAATTACAATCCAACTATCGATTACGGAATTGAGCTCGAGCACAAATTGTATTACTTCTTTAAGTATAATGGTTTTGAATAAGCATAATTATGGCTTTAGCGCGTTACCTGAAATTGATTTTTGTTATCTTTGAATAATTCAATTTACAAAGACCACTAATCAATAAATGAATGAAAAAGGAAGTCAGGCAGCTATTTGAATTATTAAAATACCAAACCCGTGCCCGAAGCATCAAGTCGGTTCACCCCCCTTTTGCATATCAATTAGTTACTTATATTAAAACTCACGACCTTGAGCGATCTCATAAAGAAACAGTATTCAGAATAAAGCGAAAGGCCGCAGCAAACAACAATGTAATTGAGCACACCGATTTGGGAGCAAGTTCGGAAGGCAAAGGCTATGTAAGAGTTTTTAAAAAAGTCTCTTCCATCGCAGCCAAGACCAGTATCAAACACAAATACGGCAAGCTTATCTATTTGATTGTAAAGCATTTGGAGCCAAAAAATATTCTTGAGCTGGGAACTTCATTGGGCATCAGCACGCTCTACCTGGCTCTTCCAAAACCTGAATCCTCTGTAATCACGATAGAAGGATGTACGGAAACCGCCCACGTTGCAGAGAAGTATTTCAGAAGTGCAGGGGTCGAAAACACCGAAACCATGATTGGAGGTTTCGAAAATGTATTGCCGCTGGCCATAGAGAAGCAAAAAACACTCGATTTGGTTTTCTTCGACGGCAACCACCGTTATAAGCCTACTATGCAGTATTTTAAACAATGTAAAGAACATGCGGGCGAAGAATCTGTTTTTATTTTCGATGACATTCATTGGTCAGAAGGTATGAACAAGGCCTGGAAATCCATCAAGCATGACAAGGACGTGACCTTAACGCTGGATTTCTTTCAACTGGGAATTGTATTTTTTAAAAAAGGCCTCTCGAAGCAAAACCTCGTTATCAGATATTAGTTACTTTTGCCTGAACGGCTAAACTAAAAAGCATGGAAGAAGTTATTCACCTTGAAAATATCACCCGCCATTACAAAGTTGGGACCGTTGTGGTTAAAGCTTTGCAAGGCGTTACTATCAGCGTAAAGCGCAATGAATTTCTTGCCCTGATGGGGCCCTCCGGATCAGGGAAATCCACCCTGATGAACCTCATTGGTTGTTTGGATACCCCCACCTCCGGAAAGTACACCCTCAACGGACAAGATGTCAGCGGCATGAACGACAATGAACTTGCCGATATACGTAACAGAGAAATTGGGTTTGTTTTCCAGACTTTTAACCTTCTTCCGCGTGCTACTGCCCTCGAAAATGTATCACTCCCGCAAGTTTACGCCGGCATCAGTAAAAAAGCGAGAGAGCAAAGGGCCATCGAAGTACTTAAGCAGGTAGACCTGGCCAACCGGATGGACCACCGCCCCAATGAATTGTCGGGTGGACAGAGGCAGAGAGTGGCTGTCGCAAGGGCACTGGTCAATTCGCCCTCAATCCTTTTAGCTGATGAGCCCACAGGAAACCTCGACTCTAAAACATCCATCGAGATTATGGGCCTGCTCGAAAAACTTCATGAAAATGGAAATACTATTATTTTGGTGACCCACGAAGAAGATATTGCTAAGCACGCCCATCGCATTATCAGGTTGATTGATGGAAAAATAGACAGCGATTACTTAAACAAAGACATCATCAGGGTA
>JAASSU010000071.1 GCA_021767705.1 Bacteroidota bacterium
ACCGGGTGCTTATCGGGTAAGACCGCATTTTTATCTTCCAGAATTAAGCTGACGAACAACGAGTCGCCGGGACGCCACACATCGCGTTCGCCATATAAAAACCCTTTAATTCCCTTTTCGGATGAGCTGCCGCCCACATCAAACATGCTCATCGAGAGTGCCGAACCGTCATCTATCCTGACGTATCCGTACTCATCATCTTTTGCAGCAATAATCAGAAAACCCTTCCCGGAAAGGTCGATAGTTGCCCTTCCCTGGTTGTTGGTAATGCCTTCACCCACTTTCCGGTGCTGGAAGTTGAACACCTCGACGTTAACTCCCGAAAGAGGCTTTGTATCGACGATATGGTTAATGTGGATATCGAGCTGGTTGGTCTCGCCTTGCTTGGCGATAATTCCGAAATTTGAGGCCAATACATTTTTTGAAACCGCCTGGTTGAAGCGCTGATAGTAAGAATCGCTACAGGGGTTGTCGCGATTACGCCAATCGTAGTAGCCTCTGTAATCCACGGAATTAAAACCGTTCCAGCTCCAGTAGTTTTCATCGTTTTGGTTGTCTTCCACTATCCTGAAGTCCGTTTCTTCTTCGCCGGCCAGATCCTCTTCCTCTTCGCCGCAGTTGTAGAGCGACTGGGAGCGGTCAAAATTCAACTGCACTTCATAAATGGCACCGGGCTCCACTTCGATAAATTCAGAAATATCCAGCCGGAATGTGTTCCATTGTGTCAGCGAAAGCGACTGCTGCTTGTCGAGCAGGATATCATCCTGGAAAACAATGCGTCCGACACGTTTAAGTTCTTTATCGCCTGCAAGCTGATTCACCTGCAAAAATTGGGGCACGTTATCCTCAAAAACCCTGATAATTCTCACATTCACGCCCTTGAGGCTTACCGCTTTAAAAGGAATGACCAGGCCATTGGATGAGGGCAGGATATTGCCATCGGCCAGAAACTCTACTTTGGGTTTGGGAGTGGCAAAAATGATCACATTTTCATAGTCGGCATCGAGCTGGTATCCTGAAACATTTTTTACCGCCTTATCCAGCATCAGCTCTGTATTGCCTTGCTGACGCTGCTCAGGGAAGACTTTCAGAGTATTTCCTGAGATGACGGTGCGGTGCGGAATGTCTTCACTAAAGCGAACAAGCCCGCGGAGGTCCTGATCTTTTTGCAGCGGATCGGAAAAACGGACTATCACATGCTGATCGGGCTCCTGCACTACCACGATGTCCATGACTTTAAAAACACTCAGCGGCGGCACCTCAAATTTTTTCGTTTCATCCTTATCGGCATAAATAGCATCGCCTTTAAACTCAAGATGAACCGTTTCGGCATTACGCGTCCTGCGAATAGAATCCACGGTGAAGTAATGCGTGCGGCCATCGGCTGTGGAAGACCAGGTTACCGGAAGCCGACGGTTATTCTGCTTTGCCGCGACGAAACCCTCCAGCCATTCCTTTTTAACATAATCGGCAGAAGTTACTTCGCCTTTGAGCATCTGGTTTTTCAGGTTGTCTGTTTCGTAGGCCGACAAGCCTTTCAAATCCACAGAATAGTTTTGCCTGGTGGTTTTGAAACTGAATTTCAGGGTTGAAAACTTTGAGGGGACCTGCTTTAGCTTACCGAGGTAAAATTTCGCCTCAAACTTTTTGTTCAGCGGGATTAAATCGTCAGGCACAAACTCGATAATGCGGTTATTTTTGAAAACAACCTTCCCGGGGATTTCAGGAGTGATTTTCAACAGTCCGTCAGGGTTTTTTAACTTTTCTTCCGCAAGGGATTCACTGAGAATCACCTGGATTGAAGACTGGGAGTTTACCACTCCGGTAGTAAATCCGGAGACATATTCTGAAAAACCGATATCAACTTTTTCTTCCTTTTGGTCTTTCTCTTTACATCCCGAAAAGGTAAGGGAAATCAATACCAGCGCATAAAGCAAGGTCTTTAAGGTTCTCATAAAAGTGGTCTTTGATGGTGAATTAAATACATGATTAATAGTTTCATGGGAGAATACCAACGTACCCAACGAAATTATTAAAAATATCCGATTGATTTCTTATCTCTGATAAAAGCTTATATTTACTGAACAACAAATGAGCGTTATTTATTTTAATAACAAGAAGATATAAACACTTTTGTTGAATAATAAATTTTGTTTAAGAAATTCAAAGACATGAAATTTTCCTCCATACTATCCTTGCTTTTCATTGTGTTTGCGGTTGAGGCTGAAGAACCGCCTATAGTTTTATTCGACAGCCACGAGCCGTTGGAACTTATTCTGGAAACAGACTTCCGTGAAATACTCGACCAGGTAAAAACCCTTGATGACCGTCAATCGGGTTTCATAAAATATTGGAAAGGCGTTCAAGAGCACCTTATTCCGGTCAGGACTGAACCACGCGGAAACTATCGGCGCGACCCTTCGAATTGCGATTTTCCTCCCCTCTCAATCAAATTCCCTGAGGAGAACCTGAATACTGTTTTCCAGGGCTGCTCCAAGCTCAAGCTTGTGGTACACTGCCGGAAAAACAAAAAATACAAGGCGATGGTAGCAAAGGAATACTTGTGCTATCGTTTTTATAACCTCTTAACCGACAGCTCTTTCAGGGTAAGGCCGGCTTACATCACTTATGTGGATTACAATACGAAAGACACCCTCAACAGGCATTTTACTTTCTTTATTGAACGAACCAGAAATCTGCGCAAGCGGCTTGGCGCGAAAAAGCTGGAGAGCGAACATTTTAATATCAAGTGGCTGAATGATTATGATGCCACAAAGCTTAGCCTTTTCCAGCTAATGATAGGCAATACGGACTGGGGTGTTTTTAAGGAGCACAATGTGAAGGGGATGGAAAGCGATGGCCGTCGGCTGGCTGTTCCGTATGATTTTGACTGGAGTGGTTTTGTGAACGCCCCTTATGCCCGGCCACATCCAAAATACCCGATAAAAGATGTGACACAGCGTCATTTTATCGGGAAAAAAGCCGGTAAAAAAACCATCCGGAAAGTAAAAGAAGAGTTCCTTGCGATTAAGGAGGGTGTTTATGCCCTGATAAAAAACGATCCGGTCCTGACAGATAAGGAGAAAAAAAGAAGCATGAAATATATAACGTCTTTTTACGAAATCCTGAATAAAGACCGCTTGCTTTTTAGCTACCTGAAAGTCAAATGATTTAAATCATCCTTTCATAGTCTTCCTTTGTTATCTCGTATCCATCGCGACAAATGGGGCAGTAGTAGTAATATTTTGTTTTAATCGGGAAAACCGGGATAAAAAACAGGCTGGCCTTCATCGACTGCTTTGCTGCAATCCACCTGGCCGAGTTGCCGCACCGCTGGCAGGTTTCCGTGCGGTTGGTTTGTTTCTCCTCTACCTTACCGTCGTTTACTCCAAAAATAAAAATCATATACTTCCTTTCTAAGTTGCTGATTTCAGCCATGCTTCCAGCAGGATGACAGAAGCATCAACCAAAAAAATCATAAAAATTCCCAACTCATTTTTCAGCCTGACGCGTCTTATCAAGGCATATGCTCCAAGCAGCAAAACCATTATCGCAATCAGCATGGTATTGCCGTGCCAGTGATTGCCAACCCATACCCAGTGGGTGATGGTGGCCAATGCTGCCAGGCTGATCACCAAACGCTGTTCGGCGATTTTTTGTTTGGCAGATATCCAGCAAATGACCACTGCGGCAGCAGAAATCAGGTAAAGGTGCATTCCGTATTCGCGCAAATCGCCGGGAGCAAAAAGCACCAGCAACGCGGCCAAAACAAGTCCTGAAGTCATCATAAAAACATAGCGATCTTTAACTCTGAGCATCCAGTAAATGGCAAAAACCAGAGCAAGCAAAAACAGAATTTTAAGCATTGTTTAGATTTTATAGTAAATTACAGTGATGGTACGGTCTATCCTTTAAGATCCCCGCTCTTCCGCGGAAGAAAAGCGGGAACCCTTTGGCTTTTTTCTTGCTAAAGTGTAATTGCCATTAAAAAATAATATTTCTGCAAGGATGATTTTAGATTATCATTAGTCACAGGATCCTTTGATAATTCCGCCCGGATTTCTAATGAAAATTTCTTATAAGCTATTCCGGTTCCAATGATAACTCCAAGATCCATCGTAGAATAATTTGGTTTGGACTCATAGTCATAATTGTAAGATATTCCATAAAACTCTTTTTTCCACCTTACTTCTTGCCTCGATTTTAATACACCATGAGTGATGCCTGCCTCTCCTATTAAGTCAAGACGTTCACCTATCGAATGGTTATAACGCGCCATATGCAAGAGTTTAACGAAAGATAATTTCATGTCCGATTCATACCATTCTTTGTTATTCTCAGCATCTCTTGCAATATACTCTCCATTAAGATTTAGTGAGGTAAAAAGAACTTCATTTACAACTACCCAGCGTTTATTTGTCTTTGGAACAACAAAATTAAGCCCAAAGCCAATTGCCATTCTATCAGACGAACCGTAATCCTTTTCAGTAAGATAATTATACTCCGTCCCGGCATCAGAAGAAAACTTGAGTGATGATATCGTCATACCGCCAATAATCCGGAAATTAGTCTTTAACTTTTGCTCAACCGAAGTGTATTTTGGGGTTTTGTCTACACACCTGTAATAATTCTTGAAAACTCTTTTCAGCGATTTGAGCTCATAAGAGATACCATCAACAATTGCATTGGTATTAATACAGTCGCGCAAATAGTAAGATAGCTGGGCCACAAATTTGTTGTTTGTCATCAGCATCTTTTTGTTGCCATCCTCTTTCATATATTGCTTGTAAAGAAGAAGGATGTATTCGCCATTTTCTTTAATGTAAAAATGCCTGTCATTAATATTGTTTCTCAGGTAATAAAGTTCCTTGTCGCCTTGGTATAAGGCCTGAAGAAAATACCAATCCGTTTCTGTTTTAAACTTAGGATCCCATGAAACTTTGTCTGCTGCCAAACCGCTGTTTTCGATCTCTACCATTGCCGACACATAAATATCTTTGTCGGCTTTAAAAGCTTGTATATCATGTGGCTGATAGGTTTTAACTGCTCCCTGCAATGATTTCTTAAACTTAATCTCTTCCGGGTTAACGACCCAATCGCGCTGATCGATAAAGCCATAAGTGGTGTCTCCTTCTTTTTTAACAACATATCCCTCCACAAAATTCTTTTGTGCGAAAGTCATCTGCATAAGAAAATAAACAAACAGGAAAAGCCCTGTTTTACTGATTAAAGAAAAGTTTTTCATAGTTAGTGTTTTTTAAAGGCAGTTCATTCGTTTCTAAAACGAACCTGTTCCGGCTCTTCCGTGCAAATGAATTTGCGGAAAATCACGAAAAGATTCATTATTAAAGAGTTATTGATTTGATGAGCCTGCCATAATATTAGTTTTGTTTTAGTTTACTGATGGGGTTTTTCCATCATTTTTAGTAAAAATAAGTCTGACATATTTTCCTTTGCAATATACAGTGATTAAATGAAATAAAAAAACCACCGGCATACGGGTAACCGGTGGTTTTTTGAGTGAGGCAGGGTTTGGGAATTAATGAAGGATGATCTTACGCACCCACTGGCTGTGGTCGCAGGATACCCTCAGGAGATAAGTGCCCGGCAGTGTATTTGTAAGGTTAAATTCATGTTCTGTTTGATGTAATGGAACATCCTTCTTTTCAACCAACAACTGCCCGTTGCTGCTATAAATTCCGAGTGAATAATTCTCAGGCATTCCTTCCACTCGCACGGTGAATTTTCCATCAGTAGGATTTGGCATGACAAAAACCTTAACAATTTGTTCCGTACCATCTACACTGGTGTTTATGGTAAAAACCAACACTTTCGTGTCATCAGCTTCACAGCCGTTTTCATTGGTGGCCGTAACAGTGTATTCGTATTCGCCCACCTGCTGTTCTGACACTTCCACCTGCTCGCTGTAAATACCCAGCGGAGCCCAGTAACAATCGGCATCCTCGTAATTACATTCAGCAGTTAGAGTGATAGTTTCATCCACCATGGCGGTGTCGGCACTTGCCGTGATACTTACATCTATGGCTTCCGGTTCGGTAATCATAACCGGATTCTGGGCATAAACAGTGTGGCATTCGTTTTCGTCTTTTACTTCGATTTGATATTCGCCGGGAGCGAGCGAACCAAAAGTACTTTCTGTTTGCCACTGTCCATCCAGGCCATACTGCAGCATTCCTGATCCTCCTGCTGCTTCCACGGTAATTTGCCCGTCATCCGAGCCAAAGCAGCTAAGGTCGTCGGTTGTTACCTCGCTAATGACTAATTCATCCGGTTGTTCTATGGTTACAGGATTATTTGCGTAAATTGTTACGCACTCATTTTCATCCTTCACCATCACCTCATAACTTCCTGATTCAAGTCCGGCAAATAAATTTTCACTTTGCCAGGATGCTCCCCCGTCAATGCTGAATTGGTGCATTCCTGTTCCTCCTGAAGTCATCAATTCAATTGATCCGTCATTGCCCTCGAAGCAATTAACATCTTCCACCGTCACATCATCAATTACAAGCGCTTCAGGCTCACTTAATACCACCGGGTTTTCATCATAGATATTCAGGCAGTTGCGGTCATCGCGGATACGCAGTTCATACTCTCCGGCTTCGAGTTCTTCAAACAACCCGTCGGTCTGCCAGATACCATCTCCTATGCTGTATTCAATTGTTCCGGTGCCTCCGCTTGCTAAAATATCGATTGTGCCACTGGCAGTGCCATTACAAGTCACATCTGTTGTAAGTACTTGCTCATACACCAGTGCCTCCGGCTCGTTGATAACCACTGGGTTTTGAGCGTAAGCTGTCACACAGCCGTTGTCGTCCATCACCATCACTTCGTAGCTTCCGGCCGGAAGACCGTAAAGCAAATGCCCTTCCTGCCAGGTGACTCCGCCATCAGCAGAGAAGTAACGCGTGCCTGTTCCGCCAGCAGCTTCCACATCTATCATACCGTTGGCAGCACCGTTACAGGTGGCATCGGTTACTTCCAGACCATTTATAACCAGCTCTTCAGGCTCTTCAAACACAATGGGGTTATCCTCATGATAAACCAGGCATCCGTTGGCTGATTCAACTACGATGTTGTACGATCCCGCTGTGAGGTCAGTAAACAATCCATCCCCCTGCTGCCAGGTGGCGCCGTTGTCAATACTAAAAGCCATCTCACCGAATCCATCCTGAGGAATAACTTCAATCTGACCTTCGCTGCTGCCATAGCACAATGGAGCTTCCGGGTTCACCTGCAACGCTGAAGGCGTAATGGTATCAAGGACTGTTACTGTTTCTGTTGCGCTTGAGCTATTTCCGTTGTTATCTGTCACCGTTAAGAAAACGCTATGCTCTCCGGTATCTCCACATGAGAAAAACTCTAAATCAACCCCCATGTCAGCTATGCCGCAATTGTCTGTGCTTCCGTTATCCAGCATCTCCGGAATAAGTGTGGCTTCACCGCTCATGTCGAGGTAGAGCGTGACCGGCTGGGTTATCACCTCAGGAGCCAGGTTGTCTTCCACGGTTATAACAGCGGTAGCTTCATCCAGGTTACCAGCTGCGTCTTCAACCGTAAGTGTTACCTCATTTGGTCCCAATGTCTCACAATCAAATTGTGAAATATTCAATGAGAAGTGTTCTACGGAGCAATTGTCGGAAGAACCGTTGTCGACCATTTCAGGTGTAATTGAAGCTATCCCGTCGGCATCCAATTCAATGGTTAGGTCTTGTGCCATAGCAATGGGTGAGATGTTATCCTTTACCATGACAATAGCTTCCGCACTGCTTTCATTACCTTCAGCATCAGTAACGACGAGAGAAACGGTGTTTTGTCCGAGATGGGCGCACCCGAAGGTGGAGGGCATGACAAGCATCTCATCAATTCCGCAGTTATCGGATGAACCGTTGTCAACCTGCGCTGCAGTAATGGAAGCCTCGCCATTTTCATCGAGCTCAACGGTAATGTCTTGCGTAAGGACAACCGGGTTTGTGGTATCGGCGATGATGGTAAGCGTGCCATTGACGTAATTGAAGGCGTAGTTTTCATCATCACCTCCGGAGAGGGTGATATCGTATTCGCCGGGAATACTTGAAGGTGTTGCTTCACAATCCGTAACCGGCTCGGTGGTCAGGAAGGACTCATCCTGCCCGTCCAAAAATCCCGCGTAAGCGAATGTGAATTCCGGGTTCTGTGCACACTGCTCGCGCTCATGATCATTTGCTGTTACTGTCAAAGTTTTCTTTGCGATGTTACCAGATGCTGTTGGTGAACCTTCCAGACTTACTGTATAGTTTTTTGAATGGTCTCCACCCAAAGTTACGTTTGTTAATATTACTATAATATCAGAGCCCGCATCAGAAGAAATAAACTCAGCAGTCACACTCTCAATGTTCACTTGATCACTTCCTTCTATTCCCTGTAGAGTGATATTATTCTCACTGATAGACGCATCTGAAGACCCGTCATAAATCTTATCCTCTACAGTAAAGGTACCGCTCATGGTTAGTTGCTTCTTCCAATGGAGCATGGGATAGCCATTATTTTCATCCCCGCTGCTATCCATTTTCCAAATTTCCTCATTGTTATTATCGTCATTCGGGTTGTTTTTAAAATCCCATGCTTCGCTCAACCCTTCCGTAGTGAGCAGGGTAAAAGTGGCCACATCTTTCATTTCAGCAGTAGTTTTCCCGGTTGCATCCGAGTTTGGATCAGCAGGTTGCCCGGATGTTTGCGTATCCCAGAAACAATCATAGATATAGGTCCAAAAACCTTCATCACCTGCAAACCCTCCGGTATTTGAGTTGCCGGAAACATGGCCAGTGGAATAGCATTTATAGATATTGTATTCATTGGTGCCAATAAAACCGCCAACGATGTCATTACCAGAAACATTTCCGGTAGCATAAGAATTATATATTTTGCTGATGTTGTAATTCTCTCCAACAAAACCACCAACATTATTATTTCCCGAAACATCCACATCGGCACTGGTTCTTCTAACAGTCGAATAAATTGTAAATCCCGCAACACCGCCGGTTTTATCATTTCCGTTAACAGAGCCACTTACCATACAGTCTTCAATAGTTGAGCTGTAAGCATGACCCGTCAACCCACCAGTCAGGTCTTTTCCTGTAATATTTACATTGGTTAGCCGCAGATTTGTAATTTCAGAATTAGAAGTTTTACCAAAGAAGCCCGTATAATCCTCATCCGGACGATTAACATAGAGGCCGTCGATTATGTATTGCTGCCCATCATAATCACCATAAAAGCCTGACCAGTTACTTACTTTAATTGGTAAAAACCCTTTTCCATTATTATAAAAATCGCCACCAGGCTGAAAATCGGCATCCGTAAAGACAATGTCACCTGTTTGTTCGTAATCAGCATATAAATCTGCATTTGAATTTTCAGATAAATACAACAAATGCTCTTTTGTTGATATTTCAAACCTTCCATCCCAGTCGCTGTCGATCGGTTCGATACCCTGCGCTTCTGTATTCAGCGAAAACAGCACTGAAGCTATCAGCATGATAGCCGTTGCTGCATAAAACTTTGATGTGTAAAATAATTTCATAATTCACGATTTTGTTTTTGTTTGATCTGTTTGCTCTTCTTTTCTTAGTTGTTCGACCTTGTGAAAAATGAAAAAGCTGACAATAAAAACTAACAGAAACAGTGGGTTTATCAGGATGTTAAAAACAAAAAACCCGCCACTTGAGGCAGGTTTTCAAAAAGTAACAGAAGAGTCCGATTCTTAAAAATCCAGTTCAAATGATTTTGCCCGCCCGTTGGATGCGTTCATCATCATGATGTGTGGTTTGTTGCCTGCATAATACACCTCAAAATCCGTCCAACCACTTGACCATTTAGCCTTGTCTTTTACATGGGGACCGATGGAACCGTCGGCATTCATTCATCCTGTAAATCTGGTAATGGCCTGACTCTTTTTTAAATTCAAACAAATAGGTATTACCATCGAGCTCGAAAAAAGCAAAGTTCGTCCAGCCGCTGTAGGTTTTACGGTCGAAAACCGGGTTGCCGCCTTTGCTCAGGTTCCACACTTTTGATTCGCCGGAGCTGATGTTGTGGCAAAAAACGTAGTTCTGATTCCCTACTTTAAAGGTCTCAATTTCGTCATACCCTTTACCAAGTGTGACATCCCACTTCCATTCCACCTTCATTTGCCCGGATGAGAGCGTTTGTTTGGCATCGCGGGTGGTTTGTGCTTTTAATCCGCCGGCAGTAATTAAAAAAATAACGGCAAGAAAAATACGTGAATTCATAAGTATTTGGTTTTTATTTAACATTGTACAAATCATGGTTTACTAAATTATAGTTGCCGATACTTTGCGGAAATGAATTTCCGGCACTAAAATAATGACAAAAAAATTGCGGCAAGGCGTGGAATTGATGGATACGCCTTTGATCTACGGAAAGGATTTCTACATTTAATACTTTAGTTTCTAATACTCCGAAACAATATTGCCGGTAAGCCGCATCAACTCTGTTTGCGAACTGATAAGGTCATAAACCGCCTGCAATTTATTCAGGGAAGTGTTTAGGTAAGCCAACTGAATATCACGATAATTGAAAGAATTAATGGCCCCTGCTTTGAATCTATCTTCCGCGATTTGCATATTGAGCTTTGCGGCTTCCTCATTTTCCACAGCCACATCAAAAAGTTGTTTTCTTACCTCGTATAATTCATAAGTATTTCGTAAGGATCTTTTTAAATCATTTTCAAGCTCTTCGGTTTCCACGCTTGCGATATCCTGTTCTATTTCTGCATTTTGAATAGCCCGGCGGGTGTTGCCTCCATTAAAAAGGTTAAAGCTCAGCGTAAAATTCGCATAAAAGGCGTATGAGTCGTTTGTTGAAGCCGATGGAGCGCCGTCAGGGTTTACTCTTGTTCTGCTGTAATCGACCCCCGAATTTAACCTCAGCGCCGGATAGAGCGCACTTTTTTCAAGCTCCAGGTTGGCTTGCTGAAGCTGATTGTTGATAAACTGATTCTTCAGGTTCCGGTTGTCTGAGAGCATCATTTCTTCGAGGTTCTCAAGACTGTATTTCTGGTATGAGGGCGCAAGCTCGCCTGTCAGTTCATACTCTTTTCCCACCTCCTCAGCCATCAGTTGGTTGAGGTTTCTTAAGGCATTGCGGTAATTATTCCTTTGCAGGATAAAATTGGAAGAGTCGCTCAGGTAAGCGGTCTTCGCTTGCAAAACCTCAAAGGTGATGGCGTTGCCCAGCTCGCGGCGGGTTTGTTCATAATCGTAGCGGTCGCGCGAAAGTTCCATCACATCACGTAGCACCTCGAGCTGCTCCTTCGCCAGCAATGCCCTGTAATAAGAGAGCACGAGTGCCTGCAGGGTATTCTCAATGACCAGCCGCGTATTCCCTTCCGACAGGTGCTCGAGCTCTTCAAGCCTGCTTTTGCGGATGCGCGCCGAAAAGCCGTTGAAAATGCTGTAGTTCATCGAAACATAAGGAGCCACACTGTGCGTGGTTGATTTGCCCTGGTTGTTGTCGTCATAGCGGTTCACACTTGTGGCTCCCAGATCAATGGTGGGGTAAGCCCCGGCGGCGCCCCAGTCATTATTGTTTTTAGCCATTTCTGTGTTCAGCTCCCCCACCCTGATTTGGTAATTGTTTTCCAGCGCCCTAACAACAGCTTGCTCAAGGCTGAGCTTTTCCTGCGCCTGCACGCCGGTCATCGCGGCAAGGTAAAAAAGAACTGCGGCAAATAGTATGCTTTTGAGATTCATCACTCTTCTATTTTTCTGTTTTGATAGATAATCACTTTTTCAATGCTCTCGCGCGTGGGCTTGTTGTAGAGATGATCCACTTCCTCTTGCGAGAGTTCAATGTTTTTATCACCGCGTTTATACCACAGACGGTATCTGCGGATTGCGTGAATGGTCATCAGCTTCAGATCGTTTTTTACCAAAATCAGCACCGGAAAAAACATCAGGATAAAGGCTGTGCCCACAAAAACGCCGTATGCCAGTGTAATGGCCATTGGCTTAAGAAACTGGGCCTGGAAACTGGGCTCCAGGATAATCGGATATAATCCCACGGAAGTGGTGAGGGTTGTGAGCACAATGGGCCGGAACCTTGCTTTTCCGGCTTCAAAAACAGCCGCAAACACTTGCATTCCTTCGCGCAGGTTGGTGTTGTACTTTTGCAGGAAGACCACCGCATCATTGATAATCACACCAGATAAGGCTATCATGCCCCAAAGGCTAAGCATGGAAACGGGCTTTGCTTCTGCACCGTGGCCCCAGATGGCTCCCAGCCATGCCAGCGGGATCATCATAAGGACGATAATTGCCGCTCCGGCCGACTTAAAGTGCAGCATCAGGATCATCAGGATAACAACGAATGCCACGGCAAAAAACTGTACCAGTTGTTGGTTTGTTTGCGTACTTTCTTTGGCCTGGCCCTGGAATTTATAATCGACGCTGGGATAGCGGGCCAAAACATCAGGCATGATATTCTCTCTGATTTCGTCGAGCAAAGGCGGTACAGCTTCATTCGGGTCTTTCACCCCCGCAATGATCCTGATCTCCCTGCGGTTGTTGTAATGTTGGATGTTCACCGGGCCGCGGGTCACCTCATAACTTGCAAGTTCAGACAGTGGAAACTCGCCCATGGCCGTTTTGATTTTCATATCCTCGAGCTGCCCCACGCTCACGCGGCCCGATTCAGGATAACGAACCCAAACCCTGAGCTCATCCTTTCCTTTTTGCAGACGCTGGGCCTGCCCTCCGAAGAAACCCTGACGCACCTGCTGGCTGATGCTGCCGTAATCGAGGCCCATGAAGTAGGCTATTGGTTTGAGGTTCAACCTGATTTCACGTTTCCCCAGTGCATTGTTGTCGCGGATATTACTGAGCGCATCAATTTTTTTCAGTTGCTCCTGAAGGTAATCGGTGGCTTTCTTGAGCTCTTCCACATTTTCTCCCAACAAGCTAATTGCCACCGGATCGCCGAAGGTATTGCGCCCTTCGACGGTAAACTTTTCGGCTTCAGGAACCGGACCGATTTTTTTGCGGACCCGGTTGACTACATCATAGCTGTTAAACTCACGCTCCTCCATATTGTCGAGGATAATAAAGATGTTACCAGCGTGAGATCCAGACTCTTGACCGTTAAACGCTGCGCCGGTGCTTACAAAGGTATGGTCGATAAAATCGACAGTATCGTTAAATTCTTCCTGTAAATCACGGTTGACTTCCCACACTGCATCCTCCATCTCTTTCAGTTTGTTGAGCGTTATCTGCTCGCCTGTCCCTGGTTTAAAAGCCAAATCTACATTAAACTGGTCGAAAGGGATGCTGGGGAAGAAGGTGAGCTTGATAAACCCGCCCTGGATGAGCCCTGCGGTGATGAGAATCAAAGCAATGGGCATGGTTACCACAAACCATCTCCACCGGATGACCTTTTTCAGGATGATTGCATAAACCTTGTCGCGCATCAGCTTCAGGAACTTATCCAGGCCTCCCCTGATTTTTCTTCCGAACCCATTTGCTTTTTTTCGTTTGAGCACATGGCTGTTGCCAATGTGTCCGGGCAAAACAAAAAAGGCCTCGAACAGTGAGAAAAACAATGCAAAGACCACCACAAATGCCATTTCATAGGTAAACTCCAGTTGCCCGGTAACGAAGAAGGATGGCAGGAAAGCAACAATGGTGGTGGTTACGGAGGTAACTACCGCAGGAAGCACCTCCATGGTGCCATCCACTGAGGCCAGCCGCGGGGGCTTTCCTTTCTCGAAGTGGGAGTAAATATTTTCTGCAATCACAATTCCATCGTCCACCAAAATAACAATGACCAGCAACATCCCGAAAAGGGAAATCATATTGATGGTGATATCGTAGA
>JAASSU010000325.1 GCA_021767705.1 Bacteroidota bacterium
CATCAATGTGCCCGAATAGGTAAAGAAATACCAAACACCCTGATCAGGCTCAATATAAATATTCAAGTTTCCACCATCAGGCGTAGGCTGAATCTCAATCACTCCATTGACAAACCTTCCAAAAGAGATGTCGCCAATATTGCCCAGCCCCAGCTCTCCGGCAGCAACGAACGATTGCAGCTCCGGGTTCCATTCAAAGGTAACATCCGTAAAAAACATCGTTTTCGCCATCGGCTCAGGGATATTTCTGATCAGACCGTAAAGGTTAATCTCATCCAAAACCGTTTGTAGCTGAGGGCCTGTCAGCAGCTGCGCCACCGACCTGTCGAACCATTCCCCGCCGGGGTTCACCCGGTCGAGGTCATACATACTCAATGAGTCGGCCATCATTTTGAGGGCGTTTTTTGAAAACAGGAAATCCGCATTCAAAACAGACCTCATCTCAAAATCTTCGTTCGTAGCATCATAGACAAACTCACCATGAGGCTCAATACTCATTCTGCCATAAAGCACACCAAAATCAATGGAAGCCACCCCACGGTATTTGCAGGTGGAAGGAGAATACTCCAGGTAACGCTTCAGGCTGTCGGGTGTGGCGTAAGCTCGCTCTGTAATCCTGTACTTCTCTTCACTTTCGTGATAGCTGAGTTCACCATCGATTTTCCAGAGCGGATAATCGTTTTCTATTCTTTCCTGACTGAAAAACAGCGGATAAATCGTACGCAAAGAAGGAGAAAACTGAAGGGAGGCATACAGCGGTTCCGCATCGGAGGTATCTGTTATCGGATGATCCACAAAGATATCGATCTTTTTCGGGTCAAGCTTATCGACAAATTTCACCCAGTTGCTCTTCTGATAGCGGCAGTTCCCCTCCTCTATCCTGAAGTACCCATCGTAAGAGAGCAGCGAATCACCGCCCTGAAGCTTAAGCGGCCCGTAGTAATCGAACCTTGGACTGAGTCTGAACTCATCATCCACAGCGATGTTTGCTTCACCAACGGTTTCCTTTTCTTCTACGTGCAGGTCGGCAAAATAAACGTCGAAGGGCTCTCCGGCGCCATCCTCAAACTGATAGATGCCGGACCCTTTAAATTGGTTTCTCGATTGGAGGTCGACCGTAGCACCTTCAAAGAAATGAGCCTTGTTTTTTGTGCTGGCAAGAATTTTGGCTTTCTCCAGGGTCTCGATAGCTGCATTCTGACCTATCCGCAGCTTTTCCTCAAACGGGAAGATAGCTGCATCGGCCACATTAATATATTTTACCTTCTCAGCCTCTATCAGGTTCATGCGCAAATCATACTTCGCTTTAAGCGCAAAAAATTGCAGCGAATCCTGCTCTTTTTTTGTAGAAACAAATTTGGCTCCGGCCAGCTCCTCATCCACAATTTCTGTATAATCAAGCGTGTCGAGGTAGCTCAAATCACTGATATCAGACACATTCATCTCAAGCAATTTATCGCTCACATCCCACGATATCTCATTCAGATAACTCAGGTATTGGTTATAAGGAAAGGTAATCTGGCTTTCCTGTTCTTCACTGAGAAACTCTCCGGCTTTTGTAGCCACATCCACAAAGGCGTCATAGTTCTTAAGCCTGACTGCAACACCCGACCTGTCGGCAGTAGCCAGCTCCACATCACTGGTCTCAGCAAAGAAGTCGGTATTCCTGAACGAAAACTCATCGGAGGTGACCGAGGCCAGGTCGTAGCCAGCCACACCTTTTCCCTTAAGGGCGTCCGGAGTAAGTGCAATCAAGCCATTGAGTTCCACCTGCTTCTGATACATCGCAAAAGGCCTGAGTGGTTCATACACAATCATGGAATCCTGGTTCTGCAACCATCTCATCTTTGCTGATTCTACCTGCACCAAAGGATATTGAGTGGGCTGTGTCATTTCCTTTAAGTGAAAATCTGAAATCAGTCCGTTGGTGGAGTCAGGGAAGAAAATGACATCTTCGGCCACCGCATCGGCAGCCAGGTATCTGAGCTTTCCTTTCCCTTTCAAACCCTGGTTGCTCAGGCTGAGACTGTCCTGGTATGTTCCCTTACCTTCATAGACATCGAACCCTTCTTCGGGAGTGGCTGTTTTAAAACCCAGCGAAAAATCTTCCTGAATCATTAGTGGTTCCGAAATATCCGGAAAAATCGATGACTCGAGGTAACCGTCAAAAGAAATGGTTTTCGGATTGAAATTATCCACACTGTCAATCGTAAAAGGCTTTACATGATACTCAAAGCGATTCCGGTCGTATACCCCCACGAACTTTGAGTACTTATCGTAGAAAGCGGAGGCTTCCTGTGTTGAATTGAGGATAGGATATTTTGGCGCCGGCTTTAATCCCGATTTATTGTCTGGCTTATCAATCTGCAAATTCCCGTCAAGGTTTTCTATCACCGTATTTACCCGCTGGTAGTAGGGGCTTCCATCAGCGCTGTAGGCGCCTGTGCTGAGGTTTATTCGCATCGAGTCGATGGTGGGCAAATCCACGTTAAAAGCGTCGTAGTTGAAATAGCCTTTTTGACCAAATAGCTCCAGGTTTCCGGCAATGAGCCTTCCGGCAAACTCAAAATCCCGATCCTTTTTCATGACGATCCGGTTATTTTTCGGATAGATAAACACCCGCTGCGAGTCGCTAAGGTAGACCACCGGGATGCCACGGATTTCCAGATCAAAATTTTTCAGGTTCAGCTCTGCATTGCTCTTTCCTTTTACGTTCGACACAAAACGCATCACGTCATAGTCGCGCATGCCATACCAAGCTTTTATGTAGTTCAGCAGCTTATCTTTCACACTGACAATCTTATACTTCCGGTCATAAATAATAAAACCCTGCGCGGCCAGGCGCATCATCAGCAGATCGGCTTCAGCATCCGAGTAATCAGTAAAGTCTGCAAACTGAGAAAGATGAAACTCCCGCTGCTTGTATTTCACCATAAATTTGTTCAGCAACATCAAAGGGTTTTGCTTATCGTAGAGCTGGATGTTGTAAAAGCGCTGTTTTGAATAAAAATCATAAGACTCAAAAACGGCATTGCCGCGCTGGTCCATCCCCGGTAATTCGCTAAACCGAAGAATCGAATCCTGAATATCCCACTCCATCATCCGGCAATACATGTCCATTTTATGATAAGAATTGGAATAGGGGATGATTTTACTTTGCCCTCTTTTTGGCAACAAAGTGAGGTTGTCGTTTACCGGATCATATTCAAAACGAATGGAAGGATGATAAATAGAGTCATTTTCCCCGATATAAACCGACACACTGGTGTTACGGGCAAAAAACCGATCGCTTTTTATAAAAAACTTATCGCCGTAGATGCTCATATACGTTTCGCCGTTGCGACGCATGTCTGCCGAAGCTTTCGCCTCTCGCTTACTGGACACCAACACCTTATCGCCTTCATAGCTAAGGTACCCGTTAAGGATGGCATTTTTAACCAGGCTATCGAGGCTAAAAAATTCATCCGTAACAAATTGCGGATACTTTATATCAGCCGAATCAAAAAC
>JAASSU010000072.1 GCA_021767705.1 Bacteroidota bacterium
CAAATTTTTTGATTAACAGAAGAGTTAAAGAAGCCGGATTTCAGATTTTATTCAAGGTCTGTTATTCCGGCTTCCTCTTTTAAAATAAATTATGTAATTTCGTTATCTGTATTTCGGAGGAGCAGAGACTAAATATAGGAACATGGATAAAAGTGCCATTCATTTGAGGCTTACTGAAGCTATTGAGTTTTCTACCGAGAAATTGCTCCAGTCGCATAATTGGAAAGAAAATATCCCTGATGTGCTCAAGAAACTTGGAGAATCTACCGGTGTGAGCCGTGTTTATATCTTCGAAAATGACTATGATGCTGAGGACAACCTTGTAATGCGTCAAAGTTTCGAGTGGGTAAATGAAGGGATCTCTAAGCAGCTCGATAACGAAAACCTTCAAGAGCTTCCATACAACATCTCTACGGAACTCCACTCTACACTGGCATCCCGAAAACCCTTTAAAGGGCTTATCAAAAACCTGGAAAACCCGATCAAGAAAATACTGGAAGACCAGGAGATTGTTTCGATTCTTCTGACACCCATTTTTATGGAAGAAGAATGGTATGGCTTTATTGGCTTTGATGACTGCAAAGAAGAGCGGGAGTGGGACAAGCAAAGCATCTATCTGCTTAACATCATTTCCAATATTATTGCTGCCGCCATACAAAAAGAAAAGACACAGGATAACCTTAAGTTAAGTCAACAGTATTTTGCAAGCCTTTTCGACAAAGCCCCTGAAGGGATCGCAATTGTCAACCCCGAAGGGACTATCGATCAGGTCAACGATGAATTTTGCAAGCTGTTTAATTACAAGCGTCAGGAGGCCCTCGGAAAAAACATTGACGAGCTTATCCTGACCCCGGAATACAGAAAAGAAGCCAAAGAGTTGACCCATGCAGCCGCCAGGGGCGATCGCGTTTCTACCGAAGGCGTGCGGTACACCAAAGAGAGTGTGCCTACTTATGTATCTATCATGGGTGTTCCTATTGAGTTCAGAGGAGAGCACAAAGGCATTTACGTGATCTATCGCGATATTTCGGAAAGAAAACTAGCCGAAAAAAACCTTCTGGAAAGCCAGACCAAATTCAAGACACTGTTCGACTCCTCGAACGATGCCATTTTCCTGATGAAAGACGACATTTTTATTGACTGCAATGTAGCGGCCACCAAAATTTTTAAAGCCTCAGAAGAAGAGCTCATCGGCGAAAGCCCTTTGAAATTTTCGCCGCTCTACCAGCCCTCCGGCGAGGAGTCTGAAAAAGTCATCAAAGAAAAGGTTCAGAAAGCACTGCAAGGCGACCCCATTTCCTTTGATTATACACACATCACAGGAGAAGGCAAATCTTTTGAGGCAGAAATAAGCCTGAGCAAAGTGGTGCTCAAAGAAAGCACCTTCCTGCAAGCTATCCTCCGCGACATTACCGAAAGAAAAAAGGCCGAAAAGGAACTTTTTGAAGCCAAGGAACGTGCCGAGGAATCTGATCGGCTGAAAACTGCATTTCTGGCCAGCATGTCGCATGAGATTCGTACGCCAATGAATCATATCCTCGGAGGACTTGACTTGCTGCTCGATCCTGATATTACGAGCGATGAGAAAGAAGAATTTAACACCATTATCAAAAGGAGCAGCAACCAATTGCTAAACCTTATTGACGACATCATCGACGTATCGCAGCTCGATGCCGGCCAGGTAGAAATCAAAAAAGAGAGTTTTGCTTTACGCGAATTCCTTGATGAGGTTGAGGAAGAAGCCGATAAGCTGGGTGAAGAATCGCCAAATGTGGAGTTTCAGATTAACACCTCAGCACACATGGCTGAACTTGATTCGATATTCAGCGACAAGGTCAGGCTAAAGCAGGTCCTTATCAGCCTTTTATCAAACGCATTCAAGTTTACTGAGGAAGGAAGCATAGAGCTGGGCTACGAAAAGAAAGCGGAAAATTCAGTTCAGTTTTATGTCTCGGATACCGGCATAGGCATTCCGGAAGAAAGCAAAAAAGTTATTTTCGAGCAGTTCAGGCAGGTCGACTACGAGCACACCCGCGAATATGAAGGTGCCGGCCTGGGGCTTACCCTGGCCAAAGGCATGGTAGAACTTATGGGTGGTGAAATATGGGTGGATTCAGAACCTGGAAAAGGCTCCACTTTTTACTTCACAGTAAGCACCAAAAAACCTGTTCAAAAAGAAAAGCCGAAATCCACGCCGGTAAGTAAGCAGGAAAAATCAACACACGAATGGCAGGATAAAACGATCCTCATTGTGGAAGATGAAGAGATGAACTATCAATACCTTAAAACAGTGCTGAAAAAGACCAAAGCCAACTTGCTTTGGGGCGAAAACGGACTGGAAGGGGTCAAGCTTGCACGGGAAAACGATATTCATATTGTGCTTATGGATATTCAGATGCCCGAAATGAATGGGTATGAAGCAACCCGTCAAATTCTTGAAATAAAACCCGAAACACCAATCATCGCTCAAACAGCTCACGCTTTAAAAGAAGAAAAGAGCAAATGTTTTGAGGCCGGGGCGGTCGATTACATGTCTAAGCCTTTAAACCGGAAAACACTTCTGCAAATTATCGGAAAGTATATTCTTTAAGTCAAGCTTGAAAGATTTGTTTTTTGATGAGGGCCGATAATAATTTCGGCTCTTTATTGTGTTTATTAACAGGCTATTACAACGAAAATATACTGTCAAACCCTTACTCCTTGTCACGCAAAATAGTATAATTGCTTAAGATTTATTATTTTTGGCTCGGTTAAATAAACCTAACTAACTAAAACGCAACCTTTTTCTGACATGCATTGTCTGTCATGGGAAGGCTATGAAAATAGTCTGATGCAGACGACGGAGAACGAACTTATAAAGAAGTGTCTGAATAATGATAGTAAGGCCTTAAAACGGCTTTACGATCTGTATGCGCCGAAAATGTTCGGTGTGTGTCTTCGTTACGCTAAGAATCAGATGGAAGCAGAAGATATTCTGCAGGAAGGGTTTATCAAGATATTCTCTAATCTGCATCGTTTCAAATTCGAAGGTTCTTTTGAAGGATGGATTCGTCGGACGTTTGTCAACACTGCTATCAACCATTACAAGAAAAATCTGAAACACGCTCGTGAGCTTGATATTGAAGATGTTGAAACCGAAAACCTGAAAGGGGAAAAAGTGCTTGACAAGTTGTCGGCTGATGAAATTTTATCCGTTGTTCAAAAACTACCTGAAGGTTACAGAGTGGTATTTAACCTCAACGTCATTGAGGGTTATACCCATAAGATGATTGGTGAAATGCTCAGCATTTCTGAGAACACATCGAAATCGCAATTATTAAGAGCAAAAAGGTTATTAAGAGAAAAAATAAACCAGTATGAAAGCAGAGAAGGATAAACTTACAGAAGTAGTTAAGCACAAGCTGGCTGACTATGAAAAGCAGCCTCCTGCTCATGTATGGGAAAACATTCATGACCGGCTTAACACGGCAGCACCCTCAGAGAATGCCGGCCTTGCATTGATGCTCAGAAATCACTGGTATGTTGCCGTGGCTCTCGCAGCAGCAATCCTGCTCCTGCTTTTTGTGCTCTCCTTTGCTGGTGATGCCGGAATCTATGACAACAGCATCCTGAAAAGCCAATCAACATTTACTGAAGAATCAAAGCCTCAAAATAAACCTTCTGTTAATCATTCCAGAATCAATGAAGTTGCAGAAATCATCCTTCCTCAGAAGAACAAAAACTCAGGCGATAAGAAAGCTTTGGCTGCTAATCCTGACAAAGAAAAAATAAACGCTCCTGTTATTGAGCAAAGACAACCAATTAACCCTGTAAACACCCTTATGGCATTTGCTTCCGAGCAAATCAACAACGACCCTAACTACAAGCTTCCTGCAAAAGCTATCCTTAAGGAAAAAAGCATTCTCAAACAGCTTCCCGTTAAGGAGCAGGATGATCAGATTATTTTTATGGATATGCCTGCCAGCCTGAGAGGTAATAAAAATTGGGCCTTCGGGATATACGCAACGCCAGAGATGATGTATGGCCACTCGCAGACTAACGGGGGAAAACCATCGTATTCTGCTGATGTTGCCGTGATGTATAAGTTCAATGAGTACTTCCTGCAGTCAGGCCTTTCGTTCGGATCGTCTGACGACAACAGCAATGCCAACATCAACTACATGCAAACAGAGTTTATGGGCACTTATAACGATGTTTATGATGTAACATTCGATACCACCGGAGGCGGAGCACCGCAACCTGTTTACCATACCCGGGAAGTTGAAGTATACGATACTACAGAACATTATACTACAACTGTTTACACAAACAGCTACAGGTATTTGTCGCTGCCGCTGTTGATGGGGTATCAGCAACAGATTACCGACAAGTTTTCTTACAGTCTAAAAGGAGGCCCCATGGTTTCTTTTATGCTGGAAGAAAGCTCTGACTTTGCTTTTAATCATGAGAACGCACACATTCAGGCCATTTATAACATGCCCGCCGACAGAGTTACGACGAACTGGCAGGCACTTATCAGTCTTGGGCTTCAGTACAGGATACATCATAATATCCAACTTGCTGTTGAACCCAGAATGAAGTATTATTTTAATCCGGTTTACAACACGCAAGCGAAAGGAAGGGATGATAACCCGGTGGCATTAGGAGTGCGAACCGGCCTGATAGTGGGGTTTTAAAGAAATTTATTTATGCAGCAACGATATATACACACTTTTTGTCTTAGCATTATGAAAAGATTTTTTCTGTACATATTCTTTCTTTTCGTTTCCCTGACCCTCTCTTACGGACAGGGGCAAGGGGGCAGAGGACAAAAAGGGTTCGCCTTGTTTACGATCACATCCGACAGTGTATCGAGCAATCCTTTCAAGTATATTTTCAATGATAAGTCGAACGGAAATATAATTGCATGGCATTGGGATTTTGGCGACGGGCACACATCCGACAAAGCCTCTGATACTCACGAATATGATGAACCCGGAATCTATAATGTTTGTCTTACCATCAAAACCGTAAATAACGAGGGCGAAGTGGAGGAATCCGTAACCTGCAAAAAGGTTCGTGTTGCTGAAAAAGGATATTTCAACCTGGGCGGGCATGTGTTTGTAAACCAGTTCCCCATCGAAGAAGGCATTGCTTATCTTTATGAGTTCGACGAGAATAATAAACTCCATTTGCAGGATAGCAGCACCTTCGACACCCTGGGCTTCTATTATTTTTATCAGCAAAAAGAAGGCCGTTACATCGTAAAAGCAGAAGCGGCACATCATTTAGGCGAGTATGCCAGCTATGTTCCCACCTATTTCGGAAATGTTACCAAATGGCAACAGGCCAGCATCATCGAGTTCGACACCACCATGTGGGAATACAATATTAATCTTGAAAGAACTTCATACAATACCAGTGGAGATGGATTGATATCCGGAACCATTGCCTATGATACTTCACAGCTCTCGAAAAGCATGGCTTCTGATGTTCCTATTTATGTAATTGATGAGGGGGGCAGAATTGCCTGCGCATACTCCAATAACGAGGGAGAGTTTGAATTTGACAACCTTCATCATGGCGATTATGAGGTGCATGCCGAGATTACCGGAATGCATGCCGTGCCTGTCTACCAAACCATCGATGGTAACAGTTCGCAGGAAATCACCGTGAACCTGGTTATCAAAGAAGACCAGATTATTGCTGATGTGCCTGAAGACCTGTTTGAGTTAGAAAAAAATATCAGCAATCCTTATCCGAATCCGGCTAAATATAGCGTGAACCTGAAGTTGATCTCTCTGATGGATGAGAATCTTGAGATTAAAGTATTTGACCAGATGGGACGTTTAGTGCATATTGTTCACACGCAAGTGGGAAGCAATAACGATATTGTTTCCATCAACACCGGAGGCCTGGCCAACGGTGTCTACAATATTCAAATTACCTCAGACAGAAAAGGATTCCTCTACCGTCGGTTTATCAAGAAATAGATTTCATTTTTCTTTAGCAGGATAATTCCTCAAAAGGAAAGCACTCCTCCATTGTAGCTTCACGGCATTTAACAAACAATTAACTTTCCGATACGTTTTCCGTATGATGAAATCAAGGTGCCTGTTTTTAACCAGGCACCTCACAACCTTTACATCAATAGTAATTCAAATAATAAAAAATGAAAACAGATATAGAAATAGCCAAAAAAGCAAAGCTGCTGCCTATAGCAGAAATTGCCGCCAAACTCGGAATCGACCCTAAAGAAATCATCCCTTATGGCCACGACAAAGCCAAGCTTCCTCTGAGCCTGACAGACCAAGAGAAAGTGAAGCAAAACAACCTTGTTTTGGTATCCGCCATCTCTCCCACGCCTGCCGGCGAAGGAAAAACCACCATGTCGATCGGTTTGTCGCAGGGACTGAACCGCATTGGCAAAAAAACTACGGTAGTGCTGCGCGAGCCCTCGCTGGGCCCGGTGTTCGGTATTAAAGGTGGTGCCACCGGTGGCGGATATTCGCAGGTGCTTCCCATGGAAGACATCAACCTGCATTTTACGGGCGATTTTGCTGCCATCGAAAAAGCTCACAACCTGCTGTCAGCCATCATCGACAACGCCATTCATCAGCAAACCACGGATCTCGATCCACGTACGGTGGTTTGGAAACGTGTGATGGATATGAACGACCGCTCGCTGCGCAGAACAATCGTTGGACTGGGCGGACGAACTTCTGGCGTGCCCCGCGAAACGGGCTATGACATCACTGCCGCCTCGGAGGTGATGGCTACCCTGTGCCTGGCCGATGACCTGCACAACCTGAAAGAGCGCCTTGGAAATATCTTTATCGGATATACCCACGACAAAAAGCCGGTGTATGCACGCGACCTGAATGCCCACGGGGCCATGGCTACACTGCTCAAAGATGCTGTCAAACCCAACCTCGTGCAGACCATCGAAAACACTCCGGCGATTATCCACGGAGGGCCTTTTGCCAACATCGCACAAGGAACCAACTCTGTTATCGCCACCCGCATGGGGATGTCTTTATCTGATTATACTGTGACCGAAGCAGGCTTTGGCTTTGACCTCGGAGCAGAAAAATTCTTCGATATCAAATGCGGATATTCAGGATTAACACCTAAAGCTGTTGTGCTGGTAGCCACCGCGAGGGCTCTGAAATACCATGGCGGCGCTCCTGCTAACGACCTGAACTCCGCAAATACGGGAGCACTGAAAAAAGGCCTGGCCAATCTCGAAAAGCATATCGAGAATATGAACCGCTTTAATGTCTGCCCCGTGGTGGCTATCAACAAATTCACTTCCGACACTCAAGAAGAGCTGGATCTCATAAAAGCCAAAGCCCGCGAAATGAACGTGGATGCCGTAGAGGCGGATGTGTGGGCCGAAGGAGGAAAAGGGGCCGAAAAGCTGGCTGAAACCGTAGTGAAGGTTGTGGAGCGGTGTGCCAGCAACTATCAGCCCATGTACGACTGGGACTGGAGCATTGAAAAGAAAGTGGAAAGCGTAGCTACAAAGATTTACGGTGCCAAAGCCATCGACTACAGCAGCAAGGCCAAACAGGACTTGAAAAAGATAGCTGAGCTGGGGCTCGATAAGCTGCCGGTTTGTATTGCCAAAACCCAGAAATCGCTGAGCGACAACCCTTCGCTTCTGGGGCGGCCTAAAGACTTTGTGGTAACCGTGCGCGAAATAGAAATCGCCTCCGGCGCAGGGTTTGTCATCCCCATCACCGGGAATATTATGCGCATGCCCGGACTGCCCAAAAAGCCTTCCGCCGAAAACATCGACATCGACGACGAAGGCAATATCAGCGGGCTGTTTTAAAAATAGCTTTATGGTAAAAGTTATTCAGAAATGGGATGCTTTTAATCACAACACCAAGGTACACTGGATATCCGGAATGGATGTTTGCCACCGCAGAATTTGATATGGTTGTCGGTAACCCTTATTATATTCAAGTACAATAAACCCTCTTGGGAGAGGAATTAAATCTTTTAATCGAGAAACTTATAATGCTTTTCAATTAAATGGTAGTTAACCAAATGATGAAAGCATTGGTAATGATAATGCTGAAATATTGGATAATGAAATTATTGAACTTGCAATTTGTAATAATTTAGGTGTATATTTGTAAGAAATATTGACAATATTTCTTACAAATACTAATAATAATACTTACAAAATGCCTGGTACGGAAGAAAAGATTATAAAACATATAGATAATGCTAGGGCAGGTACTGTTTTTTATCCTGAAGATTTTAGTGCTTATGGTAGTAATGAAGCTGTAAACACCGCCTTGCACCGCCTTGTAAAAATCAAGTATATCAAACGTCTTGCACATGGCATTTATGCAAAACCATATAAGAGCAAGTATGTGGGCGAGGTATATCCGGGAGCGGAAGAAATTGTGAAAGCTATTGCCAAAAGAGATAAAGTACGCTTGCTGCCAACGGGCCTTGCAGCACAAAACAAGTTGGGGCTCAGCACTCAGGTTCCTATGAATTTTGTTTATTACACCAACGGGCCTGCTCGCACCATCAAACTGCCCAATACCACCATCACATTAAGAAAAGCCAGTCCAAAAAAAATGGCACTCCGCGGCAACATCAGTAAGCTGGTGGTGATGGCCCTTATAGATATTGGCAGGGAGAATTTTACGGAGACTGAAGAAATGAAAATACTGAAAGTCCTGGAAAATGAAAAGCCTGAAGATCTGAAACATGACATAAAACTAGCACCGCGGTGGATTGGAAACGTTATGGCAAAAGCAATAAAACAGGAGGCCTGAACATGAGTTTTTATCGTATACCTGATAAAGAGAAACTACTAGTCTATAAAGGCGCTGCCAAACGATTGCAGTTAAGCCAAATGTTAGACACCATAGAAAAAGACTGGTGGGTAGTGCAAACCCTCCGATTGGTTTTTAGAATGGAAGAAGGCCGCTACATGGTTTTTAAAGGGGGCACTTCATTGAGCAAAGGCTGGGGCCTGATCGACCGATTTTCTGAAGACGTGGATCTGGGATTGTCTTGGATATTTTTTGGTTTTGAAGAAAATATTTCAAGAAACAAGGTGAAAGAGAAGCTTAGAAAAACGTCAAAAGAATACCTTACCAATGAATTCAGAAAAAAATTACAAGAGGCCTTTGAAAATGAAGGGATAAATGATGTGGAAGTTATTCACAAAGAAAAAGGGGATCCGGATCAAGATCCTGTGGAGCTTGAAATCAGATACCGGTCTATCACCGAAAACATAAGTAACATCATCCCACCGGTAAGGCTTGAAATCGGCAGCCGTTCAATGCGTGAACCTTACACAACCCGGCAAATCCGTTCATTTGTAAGTGAGGCATTTCAAGAAAAAACATTTGCAGAAGCTCCTGTTAACATTCCTTGTGTTAACCCTGAGCGCACTTTTCTTGAGAAGTTGTTTTTATTGCATGAAGAGTTTCAGCGCCCCGAAGAAAAAATCAAATCCGAACGGATGAGTCGCCACTTATATGATATCTATAAAATATCAAAAACGCCATTTTATAAGAAAGCAATAAACGATGAAACACTTTACCGCTCAATTGTTGCACACCGTGAAAAATTTAACCGTATGGGAGGTGTCAACTATGAAAACCATTACCCGCCTAACCTGAACCCGGTCCCTCCAGATGAGCAAATGAAAAGTTATCAAAGAGATTATGAAAAAATGCAATTGGGGATGATATATGATCCTGTCTCTGTAACCTTCGAAAAACTGATTGAAAACACCGACATGATTGCGAAAGAAATCAATAAAAAGAAATTCTAGCTTGGCTTTAAACTTCCATAAAGTAGATATTATTGGTTTATATATCAAAATGGATTATCTTATAAATATGATTTCATTAAACGTATGTCTACGTAAACATAAAACAACATCTTCCCCCTACTCATTATCCTCCGCATACCACTCGGCATAGGAGGTGACGGTTTCGCGGAGGAGGAGTTTGATAAGTTCGATGTTTTCGGGCAGGCGCTTTTTGATGCGTTGGGCAAAATCGATGAGCATATTTTCGGTGGTGGGCTGGTAATCGACGAGGATGGTTTTGTCGAAAAGTTGATCGATATCGCTAAGGTGCCGCGTATCGGCTTCTTTGTTTAGCACCACGGCATGATCCATCTTTTCCACAACCTCTTCCTTTACTATATTCTTCAGGGTTCCAAAATCCATGACCATGCCCTGCTTGGGCGATGCCGGATCTTTTTCAGGGTAACCTTTAACGGTGACGTAAAACTTATACGAATGCCCGTGAAGGTTTCGACAGCGTCCGTCGTAATCCTTCAGGGCATGAGCCGTATCAAATTTAAACTCTTTGGTAATTCTAATCTTCTGCACGTTGCGTACTAATTTTTGCTGAACTTCACACTTTTAATCATCTCTCCGCCGGCCATCACCTTCACAAAGTAAATACCGCGTTCCAGTCCCGACACATCCAGCGAAAGCTGCTGTGCATTTACAGGGCCGCTGCTCAGCAATACCTGTCCGGTAATGCCGTATACTGTCGCCTGCATCTTTTTGCTGTTTGATGGCAGCACGATGGTTAAGCGATTCTTTGCCGGCACCGGATAAACCCTCACCATCTGCCTTTCCAGTTTTTCCACTGCTGTGGGATCGCCCCAGATAGCGGTGGCAAACTCAGGATGATCGATAAACGGATTGCGATTTTCCTGGTATCCGTAAATCACTTCATTGCGGTTGAGTTCAAAATCATCCGGCAAATCCTCAATGTGCCACTCCAGCAAAGTGCTCAGTTTGCCATGCTCCGCATTCGGATAAGTGTCCACTTCGTCAATTACTTCCAGATCGGCCACGCCATCGCTGCCATCATAACGAACATCCATATAAAAAATCATGCGTGCCACATCGCCTTTCACGGCATCGCGTGGCTCCCAAGAGTCATCATCGAAATAGCATTCGGTAGCTTCGTTGTGTTGCTGTCCGCCATTATCAAAATCAAGGTTTCCGCGCGAGCTGTTGACCGAAGCATCCGTTGGCCGGATGTGGTGGGCATCAGTTCCGGCGGGAGGATTGTTCCCGAAATCGCCATGCGACTTCGCCCACACGTGCTCGCGGTTCCAGTCATCGGCACCACCGCCAAACGTATTTTTTGGCTGTGAGCGTCCGGTGTACAACAAGATTACGTTATTCGGGTTATCCGGATCTTCATCCGTTTCACGCAGAATAAAATCACGCAGGTCATCATACGAATACTCATCATGATTATCGATAATGTCATGAAGCACATCCTTCAGGGCTTCACCCTCCAGTCCTTCCGTGCCATCATAATACCCTTGCGGGATTTGTGCCGACAAAACGATGGTCAGCGTCATCATTGTAAAAAATGTAAAAATCTTCTTCATAAAAGGTGTTTAAGTGTTTATGTGCGTATGTGTTTTACGTTGTCATATTTCATCAGTCTATCCACAATTAAGTGACTCCATATACCTCCATTCGATGCTTCGCTACTCTTCGCATCTACTGTCGGTATGACTGTTGCTGGGGGTATAAAAGAAGAAAAAAGGTGCTCCGGTGTCTTTGATAAAAATGATTGGAGCACCTTTTTTCTTCCACCAATAACCAATACTATTGTCATTTTGAACGAATCGCGTAGCGAAAGCGAAGTGATGAAGTGAAAAATCTTATTATTTTTAAAATTGGCCACCCTGTGTTTTTTAATAAAAATTCATAATTGCAAGCGCAAGAATCAGAAACCCCGAGATCAGTTCGGCTAAAGGGCCATAGGACTTAGGATTTCTTTGTTTCATGAATATCCCGGCAAGTCCGGTAAACAAAGTGGTGAGAATGAGCAGCAGGATCATGTAGCCAGCTCCGCTTGCGGCCAGTCCAAAACCCATACCGAAAATCAGGCTGTCGATAGCCACGGCCAGCGAGAGTCCGGCCAGGCTAAACATTTCCCTGATGACAAAACTCTGTGCTTCCTTTTTAGCAGAAAAAAATCGTACGATCCGCTTAAGTCCAATCACCGCAAGGAGTGCGGTATAAAGAATCTGTTCGTTGCCTTCTACCAGTCCACCAAGCAATTGCGCCAGCCCCCATCCAATGACAAACAGGATGATCTGCATCAGCACGAAAGTGATTACAGGTGCCAAAGTCCGTCCTTTTAATTGCATCTCCGAATTCTGGGCAAACGTGAAGAAATTCATGCTAATACCCAGCGCAAGCACAAAATTGATTAGCGGAGCCAGCATCACGAATAAATCAGTTTAACAATTTTCTCAAGCCATTGGGCGTCCACTTCATCAAAGGTATTTTTTGTGCTGCTGTCGATATCCAGCACGCCAACTATTTTGCCATCGCTGTCATAAACCGGCACTACAATCTCCGACTGCGAGCGGGCATCACAGGCAATATGTCCGGGAAACGCCTCCACGTCAGGCACCACCACCGACTGCTTTCGGTTGATACCGGCCCAGCAAACCCCCGTATCTTTTCTCAGGTGCATGCAAGCCACCGGACCCTGGTAGGCATGAACCAAAAGATCGCCATCCACCAGCAGGTAAAAGCCGGTCCAGAAATAATCTTCCATTTTATGATGCAGCACTGCTGCGATGGTCGCCATCCGCGAAAGCGGGTAATCGGCGGTCTTCATCAACCCTTCCAACTGCTTATATATCCGGCCATAACGGCCTTCCTTCTTGCTCTTTTCCATAAACCAAATATTTCAGACGGCAAAAATACAGGTTTTTATACAATTGAATATTGACAAAATATTTATATATTTGTTACTGTTCATATGTTGTTATCTTAAACATTTATGAGCATAAATTACTTATCATCAAAAACTTAAACATCAACTAATGAATTTTGAATACACAGAAGAACAGGTAATGATACAGCAGGCTGCCCGCGATTTTGCGCAGCGCGAGCTGATCAAAGACGTTATTGAAAGAGACGAAAAAGCCATTTACCCAACAGAACATGTAAAACAACTTGCAGAGCTCGGCTTTTTAGGAATGCTGGTCGATCCGAAGTACGATGGTGGAGGAATGGATACCGTTTCGTATGTGCTGGCTATGGAAGAGATTTCGAAGGTCGATTCATCCGTATCGGTGATTATGTCAGTGAACAACTCTCTGGTTTGTTACGGCATTGAGGCTTTTGGAACGGAGGAGCAAAAAGAAAAATGGCTGAAGCCCTTGGCGCGCGGAGAAAAAATCGGGGCGTTCCTGTTAAGTGAGCCAGAGGCTGGTTCGGATGCCACCTCGCAAAAAACCACTGCCGAAGACAAAGGCGATCATTACCTGCTGAACGGCACTAAAAACTGGATTACCAACGGCAACACCGCCGGCACCTACATTGTAATTGCCCAGACCCATCCCGAAAAGGGACATAAAGGCATTAATGCCCTGCTCGTTGATCGCAACGCCGAAGGGATTACAGTGGGCTCTCACGAAAAAAAGATGGGCATGCGCAGTTCCGACACCCACTCGGTGATGTTCAACGACGTAAAAGTCCCGAAAGAAAATCGTTTGGGAGAAGATGGCTTTGGATTTAAGTTTGCCATGAAAACCCTCGACGGCGGCCGCATCGGCATTGCCTCGCAAGCACTGGGAATCGCTTCCGGAGCATATGAACGAGCACTCCAGTATTCTAAAGAGCGCAAAGCTTTCGGCAAAGAGATTTACAAACACCAGGCAATCTCCTTTAAACTGGCCGATATGGCTGTGAAAATAGAGAATGCCCGCAACCTCTGCCTGAAAGCAGCCTGGCTGAAAGATGAAGGCAAGCCTTACGGGTTCGCCTCGGCCATGGCCAAGCAGTACGCTGCCGATATTGCCATGGAAGTAACTACCGAAGCCGTACAGATTCATGGTGGATATGG
>JAASSU010000326.1 GCA_021767705.1 Bacteroidota bacterium
AATGGTGAGGCCGGAGAACACGGAGTAGAATCAGTATTTGAAGTGGGAGCCGTTGCAAACGCCGGCCAAAGTGGAAATCAATATTCAAACACTCAGGGAGTGAGAGGCACACCCAATCGCGGATGGGGATTTAACCGTCCTTCCCTTGACCTACGCGATGCTTTTGAGCCTAACGATCCGCGTGAGCAAGGCACTATTATTGAATTAGGCGATGTAATTGATGGGATAGAAATTCAGGGAGATGGACAAACCCCAGATGAGATTACTGATGGAAATGGCAATATAGTTCAGGTAGAAAGCTACAATCGCAAGGTTTGGATTCAGGGAACATCCACAGACACTCAATATGGACATAACCGGCGCCTTATTCGCTATGCCGATGTGTTATTGATGGCTGCCGAAGCTTTAAACGAAAATAATAAACCGGGCGAAGCGCTTATCTATTTAAATGAAGTTCGGGAGAGAGCACGGCAGGGAGATTCATCCATTCTGCCCGACATTACTGAAACCAATAAAGCAGAACTTCGCGATATCATTATACATGAACGCAGAGTGGAATTAGCTCTTGAAGGCCACCGTTTCTGGGATTTGATAAGAACTGGTAGAGCCCCTGATGTACTGGGTCCCTTGGGTTTTGAAGAAGGAAAACATGAATTGCTGCCAATACCTCAAAGTGAAATTGATCTCTCCCAGGGAACTTTAAATCAAAATGACAACTGGAATTAAACACGAATTGTATTATCAATAACTCACAATCAAATCAATCAGCCATGAAAACAAAAAGAACTACAACTTTGTTAGTAGCAGTCTTCGCAATGTTGGGCTTGCTCTTTCAATCATGTAATAACGATAGTGACCCCAAAGACCTTAATATTGAATCAATTACCGTTGACGGTGCTGATTTAAACGCAGCCTCCTCTCCGACTGATGTGGGTGTAAATGCCAGCATTGAGGTTACTTTTAACACTGACATTGATGCTGAAACGGCGAATGAAAACACCATTATGCTCATTCAGGATTATAACCAAGAGTCCGTTTCAATTGATATTTCAGTAAGTGGAGCTACCCTCACCGTAACTCCTCAAACAACGCTCGGAACAGGTACTTTATATGAATTTACTATAACCGGTGGATTACTAAGCTCCGACGAACTGCCACTGGCTGCAACCACAAGAACGTTCACTACCGCAGGTACCTTTAGTCCGGCCGGTGTAATTGCAAACTGGACGTTTGAAAATTCAGCAGAAGATGTAGCTGGAGATTACGATCCTTCCGCCAATGATGTGATTGACATTACGTATGCAGCCAGCCGAAATGATGCTGCCGGAATGGCCGCTACCTTCAATGGAAATACCAGTATAATTGAAATTCCAAATGCGGACCCTTTAGTAGAAACCGAGGACTTTACAATTAGTTTCTGGGTTAGAACCAACTCTGATCATGTGAATGAAAATGGTGATCCTGCGGGACATTTTGTATTAGGACTTGGTGCGCAGTTTGGAATTCAATATGAGATATTTGGCAACTATGACGGAGCTAAATTTGCTATTCAGTATGAACATGCTGAAGGTTCCGCAGCCGAAGATATGTGGTTTCCTGCTGAAGCTACCGATAACTCCAATGGCGGATGGCAAGGTTGGGATTACGCAAAAAGCCTGACAGTTGAAGAAATGCAAGCTAAACTAAAAGATAACTGGTATCACGTAACTTATACCTTTGATGGCAGCGAAAGAAAAGGAACACTTTATTACGATGGTGAAAAAATGAAGAGTTTCGACTTTGACCTCTGGCCAGAAGGAGATGCTAAAAGAACGGTTACTGGTATGACTTACGCCGGACAAGAACCCGACGTTGTAAATGAACTCGCGTTTGGTTTTGTACATTCCCGCGCTGGAACTATGTGGGATAATGAGCCATGGGGTGGATATGAATTCCCAACGGCTAACCATTTCAAAGGCCAATTAGATGATGTAAAAATCTATCATAAAGTACTCACTGAAACAGAAATTCAGCTGATGTACGATTCTGAAAGCTAATTATCATCTAAAATAAAGGTCCGTTTAGTGGACGTTTAAATTAGTAGTATTACGTTAAATGAAATCCCGGTATGGAGAAGTTATTTCGGTCCTTACCGGGATTATTTTAATACACCGTTTTATTCTTTTTTAAGACCGAATGTACATCAACAGAGATCTATATTTATGAGCAATACCAAAATGGGTATTAAAATTTTCCCGGTTTTTATGATGCTATTTTTCATTCTTGCCTGTGGGCAGGAGGGAACCGGTGCAAAACCTGATTTATTTCAGTTGCAAAAAGTATCCGTAGATGGAATGTCACTTTCCCAAAATACAACCACCGATGATGTTCCGGTTAATGGGAGAATTAAAATTACATTCAGCACTTCAGTGGATACCACAACAGCAATAGAGTTTATTGGTTTAGTTGAAGACGAGACTAATGAAGTAGTTTCTCTGAATTTAAGATTTAATGATGAGGAAAAAGAAATTACAATTACCCCCGCTGCATCACTCAATGAAAACACCTTATACCGCCTCGAAATTGTAGAAGGATTGAAATCTAAACAGGGTGCTGAATTTCCCGGTACTCAATATTTATTTCTAACAAAAAATGGAATGATCGAGTTACAATCAGCAAGCCTGAATGGGGAAAGTTTGTCCACTTCTTCGACTTTGAGGGAGGTACAGTTTGATGATATCGAGATAGAATTGGAATTCAGTGTTCCCCTCGATGTTCAAAATTATCAGGAATATTTCAGTTTGAGTCCTTCTGTTAACACAAATATTTCAATTTCTTCCGATAGCCAAACTGTTTCTATTTCCAATACGGAACCATTTGATTATTATCGGTTTTACAGGTTGAATGTAAGCTCAAATTTAACCGACGTCAACAACTTTGAGTTTGATGGCTTTCAAGCTGAATTTCAAACCGGATTAAATTCTGAGTATAAGTTCCCTGAAATTACTGACGAGCAATTACTTACAAAAATTCAGGAACAAACTTTCAAATATTTCTGGGATTTTGCCCATCCTGTTAGTGGTTTAGCCAGCGAAAGAAACACCTCCGGTGACGTTGTAACAATCGGTGGCAGCGGGTTTGGATTAATGACTGTTATTGTTGGAATAGAACGAGGTTTTATTTCACGAAGTGAAGGAATAAAGCGATTTGAAAAGACAGTTAATTTCCTGAAAAATGCAGATCGGTTCCATGGTGTGTGGCCGCACTGGTTAAATGGAGAAACGGGTGAAGTAATTCCCTTTAGCACTTATGATGATGGCGGGGATTTAGTAGAAACGGCTTTTATGGCACAAGGTCTAATCACCGTTCGTCAGTTCCTTGATGTAAACACTCCCGCTGAAAATGAACTCATCTCCGATATAAATAATCTGTTGGATACTATTGAATGGAATTGGTACACCAGGGGCGGACAAAATGTGCTGTACTGGCATTGGTCACCGGAACATGAATGGAA
>JAASSU010000327.1 GCA_021767705.1 Bacteroidota bacterium
GCATCATCAAGGGCTTACTTCAGTTTCATATTGCTGAAGAATCTTCTAAATTTGGATTATCTTTGGATGAAGCGATTGAAATATTAAAGGACGACGGCTTGAAAAACTATACTAACATCAACATTATTGGTGTCATGGGAATGGCAACTTTTACGGATGATGAAGACCAAATCAGGAAAGAGTTTAAGCAGCTCAAATCTGTTTTTGACACATTGAAAACTGATTTTTTCGCTGATAAAGAATCATTTAAAGAAATTTCGATGGGTATGTCGAACGACTATCAGATTGCTATTGAAGAAGGCAGCACGATGGTCAGGATTGGGAGCTCGATTTTCGCACCAAGAAATACATCAAAATGAAAAAACTTATATTACTGATAATTGGTATGTTATCCATTTCAGCCCTGTGTGCACAACAAACTGTGGTTTATCACCTTTTTGAAGATTCCACGCAGGTTTATGCCTATACCAGTGATGGAAAGAAAATCGAAGGATTCATGACGTCAGACACTCTTTTCAGAGCTTTCACCGGTACAAGACTAAGCGATTACAACATCAGTTTGTTTGATGCTTTTACGAATGAGCCCCTCGATTACATTTTGCCGACAACCAGCCTCGATAAATCCAGTTCTTCAGCAACATTCAGCCGCTTTTCCGACTCTTCACTCGTGCCAGTATCCAATGCTTCCGGATCTCCAAAAGGTAAATTTGAGGTCGATTTACTAATGCCCGGAATACTTACATCGAACGAAGCATTGTTCAGAAAAATTTCTGAGATCATCGATAAAGACCATGAATCGAGCCATGCTGGTATACGGGCGGTTTTTATGACAGCATCTGAAAAGTTTAAAGATCAATACCTTAAAACAAACAAGGAATTGTATGCCCAATATGGAAATGAATGCTTTGCCTGTAACTGGGAGAAAAAGATAATGCTTACGCCAATTTTCTTTAATAAAAGATATATATCATTGAATATCAGTAAGTATGCTTATACGGGCGGAGCGCACGGAATGCTTCAGAATACCATTTTTAATGTTGATAAAAAGAGCGGTGAGATTTTAACCCTCGAAGATTTGGTGCCCAACGGTTCAGAAAAGCGACTCTCTGAAATCATTACAGCCCATGTGACCAGAAGCCTGGGGCTGGATGAATCCACTTCGCTCAGGAAAGCAGGCTTTTTTAATAAAACCCTCCCTCCTGCCTCAAATTTTGCTGTAACTCCATACGGACTCTTGTTTGTTTATAATCCGTACGAGATAGCCCCTTACTCTATGGGGATAATCACGGTTTTTATTCCCGAAAAGGAATTGGAAGACATTTTAATTAAAAAGCTGTAGCTATGACCTACGAAGAAGTTCTTGATATCATCAATAGTATTCTGGATTTCACAATACTAAGCACTGAGAAAACAACCATCAACCTTCGCAGCATCCTTTACCTGGTGGTTTTGTTTGTAATAACGCGTCTTATTTTAAACTTAGTAAAGCGCTTTTTCAGGAAAAACAAAAATGTGGCCTCTATCACAGGGAGTCAGAACTACATTCTGCAAAAAATAACGCAATACATTATCATTATTGCAGCTATTATGATTGCCCTGGAAAGCGTGGGACTCGAACTTACATTCCTCCTGGCAGGTTCTGCTGCCTTGTTTGTTGGTATTGGCCTTGGTATTCAGGATGTTTTTAAAGATGTGATTGCAGGCTTTATTCTCCTTTTCGGAAAAGCAATAAAGGTAGGCGATGTAATTGAAATAGAAGGCGTTGTTGGCCGGGTTACGGACATTGATTTCAGGGTTTCAAAAATTGTTACCCGCGATGATATCGATATGCTCATTCCGAATGCCAAGCTAATCAATGATAAAGTGATTAACTGGTCATACAACAACGAGCTGACCCGATTTTCGATTTCTGTTGGCGTGGCTTATGGCTCTGACACCCAGCTTGTAAAAAGTATATTAACGAAAGTGGCGGAACAACACCCCGACGTATCCAAGCTAAAACAACCTTTCGTAAGATTTACCGATTTCGGGAATTCTTCACTGGATTTTCAGCTCTTTTTCTGGTCTGACAAAACTTTCCGAATAGAAAACATCCTTAGCGATATGCGGTTCGATATTGATAATCAGTTCCGTAAAAACAATGTCACCATCCCGTTCCCACAAAGGGATGTCCATATCAAACAGTCGTAACAGGTTGAAGAAGAGTGAAATAACTCATTTCTTAATGTTTACTTAACATAAAGATAATCTTTTCTAAACAGTACACTTGTAGTGCTGAATTACTTTTGCAACAGTAAAAAATAAGAAACTATGAAATACACATTAATTATTGCGTTTCTATTTAGCATCAGTACAGTTTTTGCTGGTGTAGACGAGAGCAACAAAAATGCAGAAGCATCGAAAGGCACTACTGTCGAAGTAAAAGGTCATGTCACTGATTTCACGTCGGGCGATGTGCTGCCTGGTGTGGAAGTAATGATAAAAGAGACCAGTCAAAAGGTTTTTACTGATTTTGATGGTGAATTTTCTTTTGAAGAACTAAGCCCCGGAAAATACACCATCGTTGTTTCTTATATTTCTTACGACAAATCGATTGTTGAAGAGATAGAAGTTGAAAAAAACGAAAAACTTTCTATTAAACTGAAAGACTTGTAAAGAAAGACCTTTTTGAAAGAATTCAAAATATACCGATAAATATAAGCACCTGGTGGTGGTTGTTTTTATCGGTTTTTTTTATTTTGCAAATAAATCAATTAAAAACCCGGATCAGTTAATTTATCCGAAGGTATAATTAGAGAAAACACAGAATGGAAACAGTTTATCTTGTACTCGTAATTGTCTTGTTTATTTTGGCATTTTCCGACTTGATTGTTGGAGTAAGTAACGATGCGGTTAATTTTCTTAACTCCGCTATCGGCTCCAAAGCGGCACCCTTTAAAGTAATAATGATCATAGCCGCCCTTGGGGTTTTGGTGGGTGCAACTTTTTCGAGCGGAATGATGGAAGTAGCAAGGAAAGGAATATTTCATCCTGAAATGTTTTACTTTAATGAAATCATGATAATTTTTCTTGCTGTCATGATTACGGATGTTATTCTCTTAGACCTTTTCAATACCATGGGATTACCCACATCCACTACTGTTTCTATTGTTTTTGAATTGCTGGGAGCCGCTGTTGCCGTTTCTTTATTAAAAGCTGTGGATCAACCCGATGTGTCGCTCTATGAGTACATTAACACCGGGAAAGCCCTCGCCATTATTTCCGGAATATTGCTATCGGTAGTGGTGGCATTTACTATAGGAGCTATCGTACAGTACTTCACCCGCATCTTGTTTACATTCGAGTATCAAAAAACGTTTAAATATTACGGCTCTCTGTTTGGTGGGCTGTCTATCGCAATTATCACTTATTTTATCCTGGTTAAAGGAGCCAAAGGGTCTTCGTTTATCAATGATGAGCAGAGGACCTGGATA
>JAASSU010000073.1 GCA_021767705.1 Bacteroidota bacterium
ACAGAATATGAGTTTAAGTTCATCGATAGAAACCACAAAGTAAAGAATATCTATTTGTTTGTTGAGATGATTCCAAACACAACCAAAAGTGTGGCTTCCTTACTTGATGTAACTCAGCGCCGCAAGATAGAGGAAGAGCTGAAAAGCATAGAGTGGATGTTAAAGGACAAAGTGCACGAAAGGAATTATGAGGTTGCCGATTATGGCGATTTATCAGAGCTTAATAAAGATGGACTGATAGTTAATTCCGTAGGAAGAAATGAGTTAAAGGAAATTGTAGCCGATTATCTCGATCTTCTGGAAACGTCTGCTGCGGTTTACGAAAAGGATGGCAGCTATGCTTTAGGAATAATGTCATCGAGCTGGTGCAGGTTTTTGGATGTTAAATCCAGGAAACTGGCGGGCGATATCGATAATGTAGCAGCCATGAAAAGCGGAAAGTGGCTCTGCCATGAGTCCTGCTGGACAGAAGTATCCAAGCCCTGTGTTGAAAAAGGAGAGATAGTTGATAAAAAATGTCCCGGAGGACTTTCGATTTATGCTGTTCCCATCAAAGCTTACGGCAAAGTTATAGGAGCAATCAATTTTGGTTATGGTGAGCCTCCAAAGGATTCTTCTGCTCTTGAAGAGATATCAGAAAAGTACAACGCTCCTGGTGATGAAATAAAAGAAAATGCCCATGCATACAAAAAGCGACCCTACTATATCGTTGAGCTGGCAAAAAAGAGGCTTCAGCGTTCAGCCGCACAAATCGGTCACATTGTAGAGTCCAAAATGGCTCTGAACTCACTTCAGGAAAGTGAACAGAAGTTTAAGAAGATATCCGAAAATTCCCCTGATGCCATTTTTATTTCCGATAAGGAAAAGAAATTACTTTATGTGAACCAAAAGGCCGCCCGGCTTCTTGGGTATGAAAAGGAAGAGCTTGTTGAGATGACGATCGAGCAGGTGACTTCAGATGCCAGGGCAGATGAAAACTCTTCGGTGTTTAAGGAAATTCTTAAGAAAGGGAATTTTTATACAGAGATTGAATTGATAAAAAAGAATGGGAGAAAGGTAGCTGTGGATTTGAACGCTACCTTGTTACCTGACGGTAATGTTTATGGTAGTTGTCGCGATATTACCGAGCGGCTTGAGAACCGCAGGCAACTCATAGAAGCCAAGGAAAAAGCGGAGGAATCTGACAGGCTGAAATCTGCTTTTCTGGCCAATATGAGTCATGAAATCCGCACACCAATGAATGGAATTCTTGGATTTACCGAACTGCTAAAAGAAAACAACCTGAGTGTAGACAGGCAAGGAAAGTATATTGAGGTTATTCAGCGAAGCGGCCGGAGGATGCTTAATACGGTAAATGATATTATCGATATTTCAAAAATAGATTCGGGGCAGGTGAGCATTTCCTTAAGCGATTTTAGCGTCAAAGAAGAGTTAGAGTCTCTGATAACTTTTTTCAGGCCTCAGGCAAGAGAGAAGGGCATAAATATTTCACTTTCATGTGGGTTCAATGCGGAAGAGGATAAGGTTTGTGCTGATAAAACGAAGTTCCACTCAATAGTTACCAACCTTATAAAAAATGCATTAAAATACACCCACGAAGGATTTATTGAGGTGGGTTGCAAGATGAACGGAGATAAGCGGTTGTTTTATGTAAAAGATACCGGAAGAGGAATCCCGCCGGAGCGCCAGGAGGCCATTTTTAACCGATTCGAGCAAGCGGATATTGAAGACGTCCATGCACTTGAGGGTTCGGGACTGGGATTGGCGATCAGCCGGTCGTATGTAGAGATGATGGGAGGAAATATTTGGGTGGAGTCTGAGCCGGGAGAAGGATCTGTGTTTTATTTTACCATCGCAAGCAATTGCGACAACCTGAAAACGGGCATCAGAAAACCCTCTGTGAGCTATACCGGAGAAAGGCCACAAAAGAAGTTCCGCGTGTTGATTGCCGAGGATGACGACACCAGCTTTTTACACTTAGAGGTTGTCCTGGCAAAATATGCCCGCGAAATTATCAGGGCACAGGATGGTGTGGAACTTCTCGAAATACTTCGATCAGATACTGATATTGACTTGATTTTGATGGATATAAAAATGCCACGAATGAACGGTTATGAAGCCGCCAGAAGAACCCGTGAGATAAATAAGAAAATACCCATCATAGCGCAAACGGCTTATGCCCTTCCCGGCGACAAGGAGAAAGCACTGGATGCTGGATGCGATGACTATATTGAAAAACCTATCGACAAAAGAATACTGGTTGAATTAATCACTAAAGCTATTGACGTGTGATTTCCTGCTTTTACAGGCAACTAATTCTCCTATATTTGCATCCTGTAAAAAATAACCGGTTTGAACGTCTACAAAAGAATTAATGGGGATATGCATTTCAGGGAGCTGTTTCGCGGAAGCTCAATCGCTTTCGTGTTCAGATTGCTCTCTGCTGTGGCAAGTTATGTTTTCTTTTTCGTTTTAGCGCAATTATATGGTGCTGACGGCGTGGGTGTTTTCGCCACTAGCTGGACTATCCTTATGATCAGCTCGGTAGTCGGAAAAATGGGGTTCGACACCTCCATTGTTAAGTACCTCGCCGAATCGGCCTCCAGGCGTTCTTACCTTCGTATGAGGAGTATCTATCGTTATGGCTTGCGCATTATCCTCATGAGTGCCTCCGCAGTGGCGTTGGTTGTTATTGCTCTTTCAGGATATTTTACCGATTGGTTTTATGACACGGTAGAGCAAAACTACGTGGTAATGGCTATAGGGTTGCTGGTCATACCTTATTCTTTGATGAGCTACAACTCCGAAAGCCTCAAAGGCTTAAAGAAGATTCTGCCGTTTTCAATCCATCAGAATGTGACCATTTATTTTGGTGGGCTGATTATTCTTTTTATTGTCAATGCTTTTTACGGCCAAAAGGAAGCCGCTATTATTGCTTTGGGGATTATCCTCATTATTCTGATGGCCAGTAGTTTTTTTACCCTGAAAAGCTTTCTGAAAACTTATCCAAACCACGACAGCCACTACTCACCTAAAATTCCAAAACCCGGAAAAATTATCAGCACTACACTCCCGATGATGATGACCAACTCCTTATTCCTGGTCATGAACTGGACAGATGTTTTGATGCTTGGTGCATTTTCTGACGATGCTGCCGTGGGTATTTATAATGTGGCCTTGAAAATCGCCGCGCTCAACTCCATTGTTCTGATAGCGGTGAATTCGATAGCTATGCCTAAATATGCTGAGCTTTTTAAGGTTAATAAAGTCAGGTTCAAACAACTCGTTAAAGCAGTGTCTTTTATCAGCTTCCTGGCCTCAGCTCCGGTATTTATTCTGATACTGGTATTTCCTGAGTTTATTCTCGGTTTGTTTGGGGCGGAGTTTCAGGCAGGTAACCAGGCGATGATTGTGCTGTCGTTTGGGCAATTATTTGCTGCCTTTTCGGGAAGCACGGTGATTTTGATGAACATGACAGGAAAAGAAAAAATCGTGCTTTACGTATTGCTGGTGAGTGTGCTTATCAACTTCGTTCTTAATTATGTTCTGATTCCTGTTATGGGAATCAACGGAGCGGCCTACGCTACAGCTTTCAGCACTGTTCTGCTCAATCTGTTGGCAGTGATAAATATTTACCAATACACAGGGTTTTTAACCTATCCTATTTTTCCTTTGGGACAAATAAAACACTATTTGAAACTCGTATTTAGCAAAGAAAAATAATGAATAAACCGGATTTCTTCATCGTTGGGGCAGCCAAAGCAGGAACCACCTCGCTTTACGAATATCTCAAGCAACATCCCGGTATTTATTTCAGTCCGGTTAAAGAGCCGAATTATTTTTCTACTGATATTGATGTCGGCGGGTTTTCTTCTGCATACCGAAAAAACACCTTTCTGGATGTGGAGGCGTATTTTTCCGGCCAGCCCTTAAAGCCGCTTCAGCTTACCTATGTCAGAAAAGAAGAGCATTACCAAATGCTTTTCGAAGGGGTTTCAGGCGAAAAAGCAATAGGAGAAGCCAGTACATCATACCTCGTGTCTGAAGTGGCGGCAAAGAACATCCATGAATATAATCCGGAAGCGAAAATTATTGCTGTACTGCGAAACCCCATTAACCGGGCTTTCTCGCACTACCTTATGGCTTTGCGTTATGGTCACACAAGGCTTTCTTTCCGCGAAGCGCTCGAAAAGGATATCAACACAGAACCTAAAGGGATTGGGAAATCGGAGATGTTTCTCGAGTTTGGGATGTATGCCACGCAGCTCAAACGCTATTACGAAGTTTTCCCTGAAAATCAGGTGAAAGTGATTTTTTTTGAGGATCTTGTGCAACACCCCGACAAAGTTTTACAAAAGGTGCAAGCTTTTCTTAATATTGAGAACATGAAGCTCGACACCGGGCGGAGTCACAATGAGGCGAAGATCCCCAAATTTCCTCTTATCAATAAAATAATGGCTCAAAGCGGAATGAAGAATATTGTAAAAGCAGCAGTAAGGGGAAAAACCATCGAGAAATTGAAAAGCACCATGTTTGATTCCGGAAAGGGGAAAAGGATAAGTGACAAAGAGAAAAAATTCCTGATCGATTTTTATGAAATTGAAATTGATGAGCTTGCCGCGATGACCAAGACTGACCTGAGCCATTGGAAAAATTAATAAGTTTTCTTGATTCCTTTATAGTCTTATAGTATATTTACCGTCGAATAAAACGGGGCTACTCTATATGAAGGGAATTATCTTCCTGATAATTACGCTTTTTACTCACATTGTTGCAGCACAGGACTTGCCAGACAGTTTTGACTTGCGCGATGTGGACGGGGAGTCTTTTACCACGCCTGTCCGCGACCAGATGGGATACACTAGCTGGTCTTTCGCCACTTTCGGATCAATGGAGTCGAACCTGATGATTACAGATACCTGGAACTTATCAGGCGAAGAAGGTATTCCCGACCTTGCCGAATACCATATGGACTGGTGGAACGGCTTCAACACCTTTTACAATCAGGATGCAGAAGACCCTTCCGGTTCAGGGTTTAACGTGCACGAAGGCGGAAGCTACAGGGTGGCAGCAGCTTATCTTACACGCGGAAATGGTGCTGTCAGAGAGGTGGATGCACAGTCGTTTGAACAACCTCCGCAACAAGTGGATGAAGATTTCCATTATTTTATCCCGAGGCACATCATCTGGCTCGATGCTGGAGAAGACCTGCAACATATCAACCGTATAAAGCACAGCATCATGAATTATGGGGCTGTGGCTTCGGTTATTGCTTATGATGACGATTACATCGATTTTCTTTACAATCATTATCAGCCCCCCAGCTCTGTGGAGGAGCCTAACCAGGCGATAACAATTATCGGGTGGGACGACAGAAAAATAACGCCCGGCCCTGAGAGGGGAGCCTGGATTTGTAAGAACTCATGGGGTTCATCATGGGGAAATAACGGATATTTTTATGTCTCCTATTATGACAAGTACGCCGCAAAACACCCTGAAATGGGAGCAGTACTATTTACTGATGTCAGAAAACCAGACTATGATCATATCTATTACCACGATTATCATGGTTGGGTGGATACATTGCACAACGCCATGGCAGTTTTTAACAAGTTTACGGCCACCAGTCACCAATATATTAAGGGGGTTTCGTTTGTGACTGACAATGATACTGCCAATTATACCCTGCAGATTTACAAGAGTTTCGATGGCGGTTTGCTCTCAGACTTGGAATATACGCATGCAGGCCAGATTGAGCATAAAGGGTACCATACTACCGATTTGAGCCCGGTGGTTTACCTTGAGCCCGGCGAAGAGTATTATGTTTTCCTGAGGTTAACCAATTCTTCTTACGCATACGATCGCACACACACCCCGCAGGTTCTAAACGCAGATATCCAGGGCCCTGTAATATCTGAGGCGGCACCCGGTCAATCCTATTACCTGACCAGCTCCGGATGGAAAGATTTTTACAACTACGATGATCCTTCAGGGTTCCAGCACTCGGGTAACTTTTGCATAAAAGTCTATACCATGAATAATCCGGATGTAAGCAATGAGCCTATTCAATCAAAAAATCAAAAAGTGATTTCGCAAGGGAACCATCTTCGCATTGATGTGCCGGATCAGCCGGAAAGAATGGAGATTTATAGCCTTAACGGGATGCTTTTGGAAACCATCTCTTTGCAGAACAGTCAACAAATGGTACCGTTTTCCCGCAAAGGTATTTTTGTTTACCGGATTTATACTGACGAAAAAACCTACACCGGAAAGGTGTCATCCTTTTAATTTTCCTGAAATCAACCTAACTTGGCGGCATATTTCATAAACAGGGTAAATGAAACAGCTATTAATTGACGCCGGAAATTCGAATATCGTTGTAAGTATATGTAACAGCAGCGGATGGCTGCATCACTGGAGGCTGCATACGGTAAAAAACAAAACCTCCGATGAGTATGAAGTGATTTTACGCTCACTTTTCGAGAAAAACAATGTTGATCCGCAGGCTATCGGTCGGGCTGTGATGAGTTCGGTGGTGCCATCGCTCACGCATGCCATGGAAGATATGGTTTGGAAGCTTACCGGTCGGGAGCTTTTTGTTTTGGGACCGGAGATTTACAATGAACTTCCGATAGATGTTTTAAATCCTTACGAAATAGGCAGCGATATCGTGGCCAGTGCCCTGGCAGCACATCAGAATTATGGCGGCGACCTCATTGTGGTGGATTTTGGAACAGCGATTACGGTTTGCGGAATAAACGCCAAAGGAAGGTTGACAGGGGTTTCCATTGCTCCCGGAATGAAAACCGCGGTGCAGTCGCTCACCAAAAGCACTGCCCAGCTCCCCGATGTGCCACTGTCTGCTCCGCCCTCGGTGCTGGGGCTCAATACTGTGCATGCTATACAGTCGGGAGTGGTGCTGGGGTACACCGGAATGATTGAATACCTTGTAAAAGAATATGCGAAGTCGATGAGCTCCGATACGAAAGTCATAGCCACAGGAGGCTTGAGCTATGTGGTGGAGAAACTGACCGATATTTTCTATGCCACCGACGAGATGCTGACTATGGAGGGATTAAAAACTATCGGTGAGCTTTACACGAAATCAGAGTAAGGTGGTCTTATCCTGAAAGGAAATTATTGTTTTACCTTAATGCTTTTGAGATTTCTCACCGCCTCAGGCGATTACCAATGACAGCTTTACGTTACGCCTTGATTATATGTTTTTTACGTTCTTGGCAATTTTCGAAGACACAACTTTATAAAACAGCAATTACAAATTAAGTCGATAGCTCTGAATATTGTACTTTTGGCTTGATCCAAAAGTACCAAAATCCCGAAAGGCCCGCCCGAAAGACTGATCCTATTCAGTCGGGCGGGGATTAAATATGATTAACCCTGTATGAAATGCAGGGTAAAGGTGGTTCCGATAAAAGCAGAGCCCTGAAAGGGTTCAACCCTTCCAGGGTTGTTGAGCTAATCGAATTTAACCGCTTCGCGGTTCAGAGAGTGAAAGGAGAAATCTTATTAATCTATAATTCATTTTTTTATTTTTACGGACAATAATGATTTATTATATTTTTGAAACTAACGTATTGATAATCATATGAAAAACCTACTGCTTTTTATTGCTGCTTCAATTATAGCCTTTTCGGGATTTGCCGGGGGTGATAGTCTTGTGAATTTTGTTAATCCTTTTGTGGGGACCGGCGGTCATGGTCATACCTACCCGGGAGCTACCATGCCTTTCGGGATGGTGCAGTTGAGCCCCGATTCCCGCCTTACGGGATGGGACGGCTGCTCAGGATACCATTACAGCGACAGTGTTATCTATGGCTTTTCGCATACGCACCTCAGTGGCACCGGTGTTTCTGATTATGGCGACGTGCTGCTGATGCCCGTCACCGGAAGGCCTTTTTTTAACAATGGATCGGAAGACAGGCATGACGGCTATGCCTCCCTGTTCTCGCATGACGAGGAGGAAGCCTCTCCGGGATATTATGCGGTGAACTTAAAAGATTACAATGTGGATGTGGAGCTAACCGCCACCCTGCGCTGTGGATTTCACAAATACCAGTTTCCCTGCGAGGATGAAAATCACGTGGTTTTGGATCTGGCGCACCGCGACAAGGTGCTGATGAGTGAAATTAATATCATCAACGATTCCACCATATCCGGGAAACGGATATCGAAAGCATGGGCTTCGGAGCAGCACGTTTATTTTTATGCTGTTTTCTCAGAGCCTTTTAAGCAACATAAATTTAATAAGGAAGGAAAGTCCAACACTATCAGCGGCGACAATGTCAAAGCGATCTTCAGCTTCGGTAAAACCACGGAAGTAAAAGTGAAAGTCGGGATTTCACCGGTGGATATTGCAGGAGCCAAAAAGAACCTGGAACATGAAATCCCACACTGGAATTTTGATAAAACCCGGCAACAAGCTGAGGCTGCCTGGGAGAAAGAGCTGAACAAGGTGGAAGTCTCGGGAGGGACAGAAGAGCAGAAAATCACTTTTTACACTGCGCTCTACCACGCTTTTCTGAGTCCGGATTTGTATAACGATGTAGACGGGAGATACCGCGGTCGCGATTTAAAGGTGCATCAGTTGGAAAAAGGGGAGGAGTACTACACCGTCTTCAGTCTGTGGGATACTTTCAGAGCGGCACATCCGCTGTTTACCATCCTGCAAAAGGGGAAGACCAGGCATTTTATCAACACCATGCTGTTGCAGTATGAGCAAGGTGGCCGCCTTCCAGTGTGGGAGTTGTCAGCCAACGAAACCGACTGCATGATTGGCTACCACTCTGTGCCTGTCATTGCCGATGCGTTTGTTAAGGGAATCAATGAATTTGATCACGACCTGGCACTGGAGGCGATGGTCAACAGTGGGAGGGAAGACCGCTATGGGCTCGATGCCTATAAAAAGCTGGGTTACATTCCATCCTCGGAAGAGGGGGAGTCGGTGAGCAAGACCCTCGAATATGCTTACGACGACTGGTGCATTGCCATGATGGCGGGTGAAATGGGTGAAAAGGAGATTGAAAACGAGTTTATGCAACGGGCGCAATACTGGAAAAACATGTATGATCCGCAGACGAAGTTTATGCGTGCCAAGGTGCATGCCGACTGGTTTGCGCCTTTTGACCCGGCGGAGGTGAATTTTCATTACACCGAGGCCAATGCCTGGCAGTATAACTTCTTCGTGCCTCAGGATGTGAACACGATGATCGACTGGATGGGCGGCACTGAGAAGTTCGATACGTTCCTGACACGCCTGTTTACCGAAAGTTCGGAAACTACCGGAAGGCACCAGGCCGATATCACCGGACTGATTGGCCAGTATGCACACGGCAACGAGCCGAGCCATCACATGGCTTACCTGTATAATTTTGCTGGGAAACCCTGGAAAACACAGCAGCGGGTGCGCGAAATAATGGATAAGATGTATTCCCCTTATCCGGATGGGCTGAGCGGCAATGAGGATTGCGGACAAATGTCGGCGTGGTATGTGCTGAGCGCCATGGGGTTTTATCCGGTGACGCCGGGAACCAGCGATTACATCATCGGTTCGCCTCTTTTTGATGAGGTAACGCTGAATCTGGAGAATGGAAACCGGTTTTCGGTGAAGGCCAAAAACCAGGGATCAAAGAATGTTTACATCTCTAAGGCAGAGAAAGATGGAAAATCTTACGGGAAAGCATGGTTGACGCATGACGATATCGACCGGGGCAGCAGCTTTGTTTTTTATATGTCAGAGAATCCCGGCAAGGAAGCATTTACGGAATTCCCGCAAAGGGAAATCACCACACATCAGATTGTAGCTGTACCTTTTATCAAAGACGGTGACCGGACTTTTAAACAGCAAACATCTGTTGAGATTGGCTGTGCAGATAGTGATGCGGATATTTTCTATAAAATCATCAACCAGGACGAAAAGAACACTTTTGTGAGATATTCCGGCCCCATCAGGCTCGGCAAGAGCGCGGAGATTGCTTTCTTCAGTACGAATGGTGCCGACAGCAGTGCTGTGGTTACAACCGCTTTTACCCGGATGAATGCCAAACGTAGCATCAAGCTGCTTTCGGAATATGCCAACCAATATGCTGCCAGTGGGCATGACGCGCTCATCGACGGACTGAAGGGCGGCGACAACTTCAAAACGGGTACCTGGCAGGGCTACCAGGGTCAGGATGTGGTTGCTGCCGTGGATCTTGGCGGTAGTGAAAAAGTAAATCTCGTCAAGGTTGGATTCCTTCAGGACAGCCGCTCATGGATTTTGCTTCCTGAAAAGGTAAAGGTCTTTGTTTCGATGAATGGAAAAGACTTCAATGAGGTGGAGACACAAAGCCACCACATCCCGAAAAGGGAGGAAAAGCCATTAGTAAAACGCTTTGCATTTGAAATCGATGAAAAGGTGCGCTTCATCAAAGTGGTGGCAACCAGTCCGGGGAAACTCCCCGAATGGCACCTCGGCGCCGGCGGAAAGTCATGGATTTTTGTGGATGAAATAGAGATAGAGTAAGCGGCTGTTTAAAACATGCCGCTTACAAAATCTTCCTTCGATACCTTATTGAAATAATCGTTAAAGCGAATGCTATTGAGCTTTTTCATGATTTGCGCATGCTCGTGCGGCGTTTCCATCAGAAGTTCTTCAATTTCGTTGGTTGGCTTGCTGTTGAAATAATCGCCAAAAATCTTGGCCTTTTTGATAATTCCGTCATGCACATCGAGGTTGAACTCAATATGGCCGCCATCGGTCTTGATCGTCTGAGAGAAATTGTACTTCGGCGAGTAGCCAAAGTTCCAGTCCCAGGTATTGTATTTCTCTTCCATCAACTTTTGGATGGCTTTATCGTCCTCCTCCGTTAGCTCGTAGAGCTCCGTTTCCGGATAATTATTGACAATATGGTCCATGATGCGATCCTTGAAGTCAAGCACCGTCAGGTCTTTGTGCGCTTCAGGAAGGTGGTCCTGGATGTTGGTAACACGGCTGCGTACTGACTTTACGGCTTTATCCTTAAACTTGCTTTCCTTTACCTTCAGAGCATCCGAAAGGTCGGTCATCTTTGAAGAGAATAACAGCGTGCCGTGGTGCAGCACGCGGTCTTTATACACATGCTCGGCATTGCCAGAAAACTTCTTGCCATCGATGGTGATGTCATTGCGTCCTTCGAACTTCGCGTTGATGTCAAAATTCTTCAGGATATCGATAATCGGTTTCGTATACTTTTTGAAATCAATCAGCTCTTCCTTGTTGCCTTTCTGGGTGAAGGTGAAGTTGAGGTTGCCCAGGTCGTGAAAGACCGCTCCGCCCCCCGACAGACGGCGGACAACAGGGATGTTCTTCTCTTTAACATACTCCAGGTTGATTTCGGCCAGCGTATTCTGGTGCTTCCCCACAATAATGGCCGGCTCGTTGCGCCACAGCATAAAGGTATCGTGCTTAAAGTGATGCAGCACATACTCTTCAGTAGCCAGGTTATAATATGGATTGGTATTCGTTCGCTTTATACAAAGTAGTTTTGCCATTTGGTCAATTTTTTTGCAATAATATGAATTTCCTAACAAGGCAGTTTTAAAATGGTTTGCCAAATGGTGTGGTTCCTTTAGAGCATCCTTCTGTAAATTCAGGAATTTCAATTCAACACAAATCTCCGTTTTGCGTTATGATAAGCATGAAAACACGCACACTTTGGGCGCTGGGAGCCTTGATGGCACTGGCAGCCATCATCGCCGAAGCCATGGGAACACATGCTTTACAGGATATTCCTGAACAAGGGAAAGCCAACTTCCGCATTGCCACACTCTTCCTTCTGTTTCACGGGGCCGCCTTTTTGGGCATCGCCGGACTGTTCAGGCATTACAAAAGCTTGCTGATGGATATTTCGCTGATTGCGATCGCCCTCGGCGAGCTGATCTTTTCCGCTACCGTCATCATCAAAATCTTTGTCGAAGACCCGTGGTGGGGCCCCGTCACACCCATCGGCGGCGGCATCCTGATGGTTGGATGGCTGCTGTTTTTGGTGAGTGCGTTTGTGAGCGAGGAGAAGGGGTAGGGAAATTAAGCAGGAAAATAGGAATTGCTAATAAATGTTAGTGCTCTTTGTGAGTTCCATGGTGTCCTTTGTGGTTCATTCTTCTTAACCGCGATCCCGAAAGCTTTCGGGAACAAAGAAGGCACGATGGACACAAAGATGACTTGCAAAAAAAACTTTAAGTCGTTGGGAGGAGATTATATGTATTGGTCGAGCGTGTTTTCTTTGAGGTACTCCCTGAATTTGGTGGTCATTTCAGAGACAATATTACCGAGGATGCACTTATCGAACGGACAGATGGGGTTGTCCATGGGGCATTCGGTTACGACCAGCGAGCCTTCGATTGTTTCATAAATCTCAAGAAGGGTGATATCTTTAGGTTCTTTCAATAAGGAGAAACCACCATGTGGCCCGCGTATTGATTTAAGATAATCTTCTTTTACAAGCCTTTGCAATATCTTGGCCACATGATGCTTCGAGGAACCTGTGCGCTCGGCTATCTTGTTCACATTCATCATGTTTTCTGAACGAGCAATTAAAACCATACTGTGGATTGCGATGGAAGCGGCTTCTGAAAGGCTGAATATTTTGGCCATTTTTACTATTTTCGTATTACAAAACTCAAATATCGTTATTAATCTGTTAACTTTGAAGAAAAATAACTTTTTTTGCTTCAAATGACGATTATTTATAAATTGTCAACATAAACGAACAACAGGCATATGAATAAAAAAGCTAACGTAACATGGATGTGGGCAGCACGGATCAGTGCTGTCGTTTTAATTGCACTTTTTCTTTATCATTTTTTCACCCAGGAAGTTACCCGCCTCGAAGAGGAGCTTTCCATTGAAACCGGTCCGGTTTATTTTATGATTGTATCTGTATTTATCGGCTTTATCGTCGGTTGGTTTGTAGAAGTGGTTGGCGGTCTTATCCTCACGGTTGGCGGACTGGCACTGGGTGTTTATGCTTACATGGCCACCGGGGCCGATACGCCCATGACAGCGGTTATTTACACCGTTCCGTTTGCCGTTCCCGGATTTCTCTTCCTGGTTTCGTGGTACCGCCGCGATTAATACAGGTCGTTTAGCTTCCGTTCGAGCTCGATGAGTTTTTTCGATTCGCCGGGCTCTATGCCATGGTGCGCCACAGCAATCATGCGGGCCGTTTCGTAGCATAGGCTCCTGATTTTCTTATCAAAAAAGTCGCGTTGCTGCTCCATAAAAAGGATGAAGGAAGTGAAAGCTTCATTTTCATCAAACTGGTTTTCGATAAGCCGCTCCAGCTCAAACTCAGCATAGTAGGCGTTGTGGGTTCCATACACATCTTCACTGTCATTAAGGTTCACCAGTTCCTTTTGCAGGATGGATTTAAACCGTTCCATTTCTGATTTTTGTACTTTGCCATCCGACTTAGCTATCGCATAAATCAACCGGCCCATCTGTATATAAAATTCCTGGAATTTCATTTGTTATTTTTAAGTTTATTTATCATTGTTGTCCGGTAAAAACCTTTAGATTTCTCCCTTTGGTACCAATGACAACTATGTTACAACAGGCTGTTTTTCATTTAATTGCATATTTAACTCTTTTGCCAGTCTTTCGAGTGACTTGCGTTTGTTTTTAAACTGTTGCTCTTCATATTTTTTGATGCCGAATTCTACAAAATCAAGTCCTTTA
>JAASSU010000074.1 GCA_021767705.1 Bacteroidota bacterium
GATCGTGAAACCGGCCGCAGCAAAGGATTTGGTTTTATCGAAATGTCAAACGACGAAGAAGCTAACGCAGCTATGAGCGAGCTCAACGATGCCGAACTTAAAGGCAGAAACATGCGTGTTAATGAAGCACGTGAGCGCACTGGTGGCGGTGGCGGCGGACGCGATCGCAGAAACTTTCGTCAACGTTAGTACCCTTTAGATTTTTATTAAGTCCACAAGTTGGGTAAAACAAAGACTTACATCCGCATTAGCGGACAGACACTAAAAAAACCGGCAGGCATCAGACCTTCCGGTTTTTTTCATTTTAGATAGGCTCCCATCGCCCCGTTGAGTAGTGGTAAGCCCTGATATCCCCCTTATCCAAATCGTAAAGCCAGGAATGAATCTCCAGGGAGCCCTGCTCATATCTTTCCCTGATAAAGGGATAGGTAAGCAGGTTTTGCTTCTGCAAAAGCACATTCTTACGGATGAGCCGCCCTATACGGTCGTCTTTATCTTCCGAAACTTCTTCTAAAACAGGCCTGGCATATTCAACCCAATCGATAATGCTGCTGAACTTTTGCTCGTCCACACCCATCGCCAGCGATGTGATTCCGCCGCAGTCGGTGTGTCCGCAAACAATGATTTGCTCAATATTAAGCGTTTGCACTGCAAACTCAAGGGCAGCAGCCACGCTAGTGTCTTTGCTGCCTTTTGGGGGAATGATATTTGCCACATTCCGTACCACAAAAACATCACCCTCCGATAAGTTTAGCATCTTTTCAGGAATTACCCTTGAGTCGGAGCAACCGATATACATCACAAAAGGGTTTTGACCTTCGGAAGAGAGCCTTTTATAAAATTGCATGTTCAACTTAAATTGCTCTTTAAACTCATTATACCCTTCCTTTACAGATTCAATAATATTTGCCATAGTTACATGTTTTTACCGTTTAGTCAATAGAATTTCTTACCTCTTGAACATCAACTGGTGAAACCGCTGAAGCATTGTTAGTAAAGTTCGTCCGGATATAGGTCAGCACATTGGCTATGTCTTCATCCGACAGGAACTTATAAGCCGCCATGGCTCCCATATACTTGTCTTTATCCACCGAAAAAGGGCCTTTACTTCCGAGAAGGAGCACTTCTATCAGCGGCCCTTTTTCTCCAATAACGCGCTCGTTGCCTTTGAGCGGGGGATAAAGCGATGGAACCCCACTGCCGTCGGTCTGATGACATGAGAGGCAGTGCCTTTTGTAAACTGATGAACCCTCTTCCGGCGAAGGAAGCGTGCTCATATTTTGTTTTCCGTCCTTTTCAACGAATCCGAATGTGATACCGGCCAGTAGCATGATGACCAGAATTCCAATTATGTTTCTCATTATTAAAGTTTTATTGTTTTGTTTTTATTATTTATAAGTTATCTTCCAAATGGTTCCTTTTCTTGAATCGACCACGAATAATGACCCGTCCGGTCCTGTGGCGATTCCCGTGGGGCGGTGCAGCGCATCAGCCGGGCTCCTGATTTTTCCGCCGCCATCAAAGCCATCGGCAAAAACAGTCCAGTCGCCCGAAGGCTTTTTCCCTTCAAAAGGAACAAAAACCACGTTGAAGCCTTCCTGCTCAAGGGGAGCCCTGTTCCATGAGCCATGAAAGGCGATGAAAGCACCGTTGTGGTATTTCTCAGGAAACTGCTCGTGCTCATAAAACAGGAGATCGTTTGGCGCATAGTGCCCCGGGAAACCCATTATCGGATCTTTCTTTTCGGCACACCTTCCCACTTTCTGACGGTCGCCCCCATACTCCGGTGCCAGCATTTTCTTTTCGGTCATTTGATTGTAGTAACAGTAAGGCCATCCAAAATCATCGCCTTCGTTAATCAGGAAAAACTCCTCTGCGGGAAGGTTGGCATTCGCCTCATCATCATAAAGTTCCGGGAAAAACATGGACAACTGATCGCGGCCATGCTGCACGGCATAAAGCTGCTCTTCCGCTTTGTTGTAATTCAGTGCCACCGCATGCCTTATGCCTGTGGCAAAGCGCTTCCCGTCCTTTTCATAATCCTGGTAAGCCCCTGCCGGACCAAACTTCCAGATGCCTCCGTAAGATTCAAGTAAAGGACAGGGATCCATGCCGGGTGAGCCTTTGGTGCGCATTTCTTCCATACATGCGTTGGAAGGGGCTCCAATGGTTACGTAGATATTTCCCTCTGCATCAAAAGTAAATGGTTTTGCAGCATGCTGGCTTTGCTTCGGAAATCCACCAATAATCATTTCTGGAGTTTTTTCGGGAAGCAGCATACCCTCCTTCAAAGCATAACGCTGAATAGAAGTGTCGGTGCTCGTGTAAAGGTATCCGCCGTGGATTTCTATTCCCGTACCGGGTAAGTTGCCGAAGTATTGGATTTCATCGGCTTGGCCATCATTGTCCTCGTCCCGAAGGGCAACGGTAGAGCCTTTGCTGGTTGTGCTCCTTAGTTGCAGGTAAACGTCTCCGTTCTCATTAACGGCAAGGTGCCGCCCCGGGCCAAGGTCACTGGCAAAAACAGTGGCTTCAAAACCCTCCGGCAACTCAAGTTCGGCCTGTGCTAAAACGGCAAACGAACTAAAAAAAGCAATAAGTGAAAGTAAAAAAGTTCTCATGGCTGTATAATTATTTGATTTTGATTTCTTTAGTTTTCGGAATTCCCTTTTGTTTCATTCTACAATATATTAAGATTATAGTTCAATTCAAAACCAAAGCGAACGCTTAGGGGAGCACCCGGATAATACCACCTCGGATCGGCACCGCCAAAAGAGGGGGCATTGACCAGAACCATGGAAGCATATGACTGGTCGAGAAGGTTGTCGGCCATCGCCGTCAGGCTTAAACCGAAATTGTCGGATATCTTTTGATGATACGATAGCGTAAGGTTTAAAACCTCATACCCATCGTAGAATTTGGTGTTCTGATCGTTCATGGGCATTGCTCCGGTGACAAGGTAATCGGCTCGGTAGCTTAAGCTGTTGAATACTTTTCCTGAAAAAACCAGCGTAGCTTTGTGCTTTGAAATCCCCGGGATGCGGTTTCCATCCAGAATAACGCCATCATCCGTAAAGTCATCAAAAGAAAAATCTGACCAGGCATAAGACAGACCCACCCGGCTTTTCACTTGATCCTCATTGATGAGCGAGTGGCTTATCCGCGCTTCCACGCCGAAGTAGTTGCTGGCGCCAGCGTTCATATTGATAAACTGCTCTGCCGTAATCCGCTTGGTGACAATCTGGTTCATCACCGAATTATAGAATACCGAAGAAGAAACATAGAACCTGTTACTCTTTGACTTGTAAACTACTCCAAGCTCACGCTGCCAGCCATTTTCCGGCAAGAGCAGATCACTGATGCCGCCATCCGAATCGATAGCCTCTTCGAAAGAAGGTGCTGTGGATCCACGGCTCAGCAGCACACCTGCCATGAGTTCGCTTGTGAGGTTTGCCGTCGCCTTTAGATAAGGAGAAAGGAAAACGCCCATATCAAAACTTCCCGATTCCTCATCCAGGATTAAATCTCTGGTGGTGTAGTTGGTGACAGCAGCATTAATTCCGGCTTTTATCCTGTATACCGGATGTTTGTAATCTGCAAAGAGAAAGAAATCACCCTCCGTTTTCCGCTGACGGCTGTCACTGAGAAGCCCGCCTGCGGCATCGTTCTCCAAGGTCTCAAATGTCTTCCAGCGGTAATTGTCGTACCTGAAGTTAAGTCCGGAATGAAAGCTCAACACTCCCACCGGCAAAGGATTGCGGTAACTGAGAGTGGTCCGTGCGCCCAGCGACTTTGTGTGATCTTCAAGGGTGTTAAATGGCCGGCGCTCTGTGCCTTCGTACTTTTTTCCGAAAACCACCAGGCGCTGCGACAGGTTGCCGGTGTAGCTCTTTTTTAGGGACAGACCCTGCATGAGCTCCATATCCTCTTCAAATCCGTTACTCAACTTCCAGCTTGCAGCGGCCTTTTCGGGATGACTAAGAAAATCATTTTCAGACAAAGAGCTGGGAATAAATGCTTTAAAAGTATTCCGGAGTGTAAACGACTGCAAGGTGGCGGTTTCGGACAAGCGAACTTCTACGAGGGCATTTACGTCATTGCCTTCAAAAGCATCGTTTTGCCTGAAACCATTGTCGTTCATGCTTTGGTAACTAATCACGCCCTTCACCTCGGCGGATCCAAAGCGTAAGGAATTGTATTGATGCATGTAGCCAAAATCTCCCACCACCAAGCCTGTCCGGACTTCACTCTTTGGTTCGTCCGGAAGGTCAATTTCAAGGAATAAAAATCCGCCAAACGAGCTGCCATATTCATTACTTACCGGACCAGGCACCACTTCCATCCTGTCAAAGGTCGCCCAGGTCATGTCATTCAGAAAAACCTCCCCGGAGGTGGAAGTCACAGGAAACCCGTTCACAAACGCTTTGATCCTGGTGGTGGAATACTGCGACCTCGCTCCCAGCCCGCGGATGGTGAGCTTTTGCGTATTGCGGGTGCCCCGGTTAAAGTAAATTGAGGGCAAAGAATTTAGTCCGTAAAACGGATTGGCAGCAAGGGAAGCGGAAGTTAAGGAGTCCGGCGACAATATCTGTGGGATTAAAGAGATGTTTTTAAGCGCTCTGCTGACACTAATATTGGCCTCATCCAGCACTCTGACCAGCGGATTCATCTGAATTTCCACCTTGGATTCGAGGCCATCGAAAACCCTTGATGTTGTTTCATAACCTACGTGCCTGAAAACGAATTTTCCGGTGGGTTCCGCCAACCCGAACCGTCCGTTTGCATCTGTAACAGCCTCCGGTTTTCCGTTTTGCTTGATAAGCACATCCGGTAGTGGCGCTCCGGTTAAGGCATCAGTCACAACTCCACGGACCTGGCCGGTCAAGGAGGTACTCAAAACCAGTGAAATCAGTAAAGAAAATAACTTTAGCTTCATAATGGCATCAATTGTATATATAAAGTAAAGAAAAGAAATATTGTTTGATGTATTAACTTGTTTTGTATGATTACCTGCTAATAAACGAAGGCATATCTAAAGTCTTATATTTTTGTTAAATTACTGTTGTTTATTGAATTATAGCATTCTTGCCTTTAATTTTGCCTTAAAAAATGGAAGAGAGAATTTCTCAATACTACAAGAAGCTTTACCACTCTTACCTTCAGATTTTCCTTACTATCGCCGGACTCAGCGTTGCTGCAGCTTTTGTTGCGTGGCGTTTTATCGACCCGAAACATTACACCATCAGCGTAGGGTTCCATATTGTACTGGTCATTTACGTGATTGCTAACTTCATTCTTGCACGCGTATCTTTTAACGGCAGGATGAACGATCTGCAAAGAGTAAGAGACCTCTCCATCAAGCTTGACGAATACCGCGAAGCGAATGACATCCGCTGGATGCTCTGGGCCGTGGTGGCCTTCCTCGGTGTTGTTTCAATGGTGGTCAGCGGCGACCTGACGTTTTTTATCTATATCTTCCTCAGCATCGGGTTACTGATCAAATATTTCCCTTTCCGCAGCAAAGTGCGTCGCGACCTTGGTATCCGACAGTTTTAATGATGCCAGCGGAGTGGGCAATTTAGATTATTTTTTTGATGGTAAAATCCCGCGATGCCAGAGGCATCATATGTGTATAGAATGTTGTAACCTCAATAAGTTTTACTCCCCGGAAAGATTATCCCCCGGATAACTGTCGGGTACGTGCATCCCGCCAAGGGAGATAAAACTGATTTTTTTCTTCGTATCCAGCCTGATTACCAAAGCCGATTGTTCTTTCCATACCTCCGCTTTTTTGCGTATGATTTCCGATGAGCCATCCTCATATTTTACATAGAGCCTTACCGGAACAGGCATCGTACCTTTATTAAGGAGCATCACAAGACGACCTGACTTATCATCCCTTACTTCCGCAATGGCCAGGTCGGGATATCCCAGGTCGAAGAACCAGGGTTTCCAGAACCAGTCGAGCTCTTTTCCCGAAACATCCTCCATGGTATTGAAAAAGTCGTAGGGCGTGGGGTGTTTCTTGCGCCAACGATGGATATACTCCAGCATGGCTTCCTTAAACAGCTCCTCTCCCAGCTCTTGCTGCAACATGTAAAACGCGTTGGCCGGACGGGTGTAGGCATGCGTGCGGTAGGCACTATAATCGCTAATCATGTCGCTGGGAACCATCAGCGGCACCTGCCGCATGGTAGGAGCCGTTTGTGCGTAGCCTTGCATGATACCGGTCATCGGGTTGGGGTCATCCAGAATAATCCCCTCCACCAGCCGAGGAAGGAAAGAAACCAGTCCCTCATCCATAAACGCATAATACTTTTCGTTGGTCATCACATGGAAAGGGAAATACATATGCCCGATTTCATGGGCGGTGAGGTGCACCGTGCCCTTGTGCGAGTGCGCATCGCCATCGTTAATCATCATCGGGAACTCCATCCCGCCACCGCCATTGAAGGCCGTAAGCTTCGGATAAGGATAAGGCTCACCAATCACCTCCTCCGAAAAGAGCTTGATAATCTTTGCCGAAAGCCTGGCTACCTTATGGAAATCCTTCGAGTTGTGTTTATATGCTGCATCGACAAACACGTGCCTGCCGGGCTCCACCTCCACACTCGTGGCATCCCAGATATATGAGCGGCTTACCGAAAAGGCAAAATCGGGCGCCGACTCCGCCACATAATGCCACGGGTGGTTGCCCTTGAGCACTTTTTCACCAAACATTTCATCCTTGCTGATAATCGAAATCACCGAATCGCTTTCGCGTGATTTTTCAAGCCTCTCCAACACCTTGCCTGTAAAGTGCTTCCCCTCGTCCTGCAGCAAGCCGGTGGCCCACACCAGGTTGCCGTCGGGCACGTTGATTTGCACATCGTAGTTGTTAAAATCATTGTAAAACTCCGCCGAGCCTGTAAACGGTGTGGTGTCCCATCCCGAAACATCATCGTATACCGAAATCTGCGGGTACCAGTAAGCCACATGCCAGTTGCCATCGCCATACTGCCCCATTCGGATAGAGATATGGGTCGGGAGCTGCACCTTCCACTTCAGCGAGATTTCCGAGTGGCCTCCGGGGGCGATAGCCTTGGCGGGATGCAGCGACATAATCGTGCCCTGCTGCCTGAAATGCTCGGTATCGGGCTTCAGCTCCTGCCCGTCAACCACCACATCCCAAATCTCCACGCCGTCGGTCAGGTCGTGGTGGCCGATGGTAAAATCACGCTCCACCCCTTTCTGGAAGATGTTCATGTAGTTACGGAAAATAATCCGCGACAGGCTGTCGGGTGAGTTGTTGTGATAGGTGATGGTGGCCGAGCCTTCCAGCACCCCGCTTGCCGGGTCAAAGTCAACCACCATCTCATAATCGGCACTGTTCTGGAAATAATGTTTCCCCGGATGCCCATCTTCGCTGCGGGTGTCATTTTGATAAGCATTTTGAAGCTCTCCGGGAACAAAAATCTGCGAAAAACTAACAGGAATAAACGCCAGCATCAACAGCGCCAGCAAAAGGTTTCTAAGTTTCATCGGTCTAAAATTATCTGTGACGGTTTTTATTTCCGTAAAAATAGGAAATTTTGGAAGAATGGAGGATGGCATAGAGGTGAGAACGCAGGAAGATGGTTAAATAGTTAATTCGTAGATTAGTTAATTGGGAAGAGGAAGAGTGGATGGATGGCGGGATGGCTTAGAGCTTAGAGCGCAGGAAGAGGTGAATTGGTTAAATAGTTAATTTGTGGAATAGTTAATTGGGAAGAATGGATGGATGGCTGTATGGATTAATGACTGTGTGACCATATGTTTGAGGTAAATCAGGCTGAAGGCCTGAGATAGCTCAGCCCAGGGTGAATCCCTGGGATAAAAATCCGGTCCACTCTCATACCGGCAAGGCTGAAGGCCTTGGACTGAAGACTGCACTAAGTCCGGCCAATTACCAAATCCCTGTCTCAGGCTTACAGCCTGATGGGTTTTTTGGGGAATTGCATAAAACACAGGGCGCTACCCTGCGCTGAGTTGTTTAAGCCCTTCAGGCTATTCATAACAACCGTACAAATAGGGTCTTTTTGGCTTTGGTTCTTAACCTATTACCATTACATCAAAAAAGTTATTCCTTATATCCTGTAACACAGCTTTCATTTGGATTTGGATTGTAATATGAATCCAAAACGGTCACAGAGCACCTACAACCGGGTTCTAAGTCAATCCTGAAATGAATCCATGCAGTGTGGTATTGCTCCTCTATATCTAACAGCAATTTAAGATAAACGGCTTCTCCAAATTTCCATTGTGTTTCTTCCCATGATTTCGAATTATGATTATACCTTAGTAAATATTTTCCTGCATCAAACCCGTAATCCCATTCCGGCTTCAGTGTCCCGTCAAACTGAATTGTATCGCCTTTAAATGAAGGAATAACTTCGTTGCCGGTATATGATAACAGATTTGGTAGTGCCCTGATGCCAAAGTGCGAATAGGTCTTTACGGAATCCGTTTGCTGATGATCCCACTGATAAAACCTGAACTCAATATCAGTTTTGTCATCCTGGTTAATATCATGTTGATTGGTTCCGAACACTTCTGTGTAAGGTAAACATACAGTATCATTATTTATCCTTCTTTGATCAATGCCCCGTTCCTGGTTTTCAGCAATCACTGCCTTGGTAACTCTTATATATGGCAACTCCATTCCCATAAAACCGCAATCATATTTCAGGTTTTTTAAAAGGGAGCCGTTAAATTTTATTCTGGTCCCTTCATATCCTACCCCTGAAAATGGATTGTGCCCTGTAAAACTTGAACTTAGTTCCATTGCAAAAAAGACCCCGTCCTGAATTTGAGAATCCCCTGATATGTTTTTGACATTTAAAACAATATGAGAGCAATCGTCTCCTGCACCCACTATCGTGGCTTCATAATCATAGGTCTTTATATCATCTGATTTGCTGCAGGATAATAAGACAAACACACTGAGAAACGGTAGTAAGATTTTTCTTGTCATGGTTGTTTTGATTTTATTGTTATGCCCGGCAACGAACTCTTCCGAAAGGTTTTTAATTGCGTTGCAAGCAGTCTGTTTCATTAGTTATTGAATTCAACACCGATGGAATAAAAGAGAGCTCACGGAGTGAACACAGAGATAAACGCCAGCATCACCAGCGCCAGCAAAAGATTTCTAAATTTCATCGGTCTAAAATTATCTGTAATAGTTTTAGTTTCTGTAAAAATAGGAAATTTTTGAAAGAATAGGAAGTTAGCCAAGAGGTGAAAGTTTAGGGCGCAGGAAGAGGTAAATTGGTAAATTGGTTAATTTGTGGAATAGTCAACTGGGAAGAGGAAGAATTGTTGGATGGCGTCTAAAAAATCAGGCTTAGGGCCTGGGATAGCTCAGCCCAGGGTGAATCCCTGGGGTAAAATCCGGCCCACTCCCCCACAGGCAAGGCTGAAGGCCTTGGACTGAAGACTGCACTAAGTCCGGCCAATTACCAAATCCCTGTCTCAGGCTTACAGCCTGATGGGTTTTTTGAGGAATTGCATAAAACACAGGGCGCTACCCTGCGCTGAGTTGTTTAAGCCCTTCAGGCTATTTATAACAACCTTACAAATAAGGTCTTTTTGGCTGTGGTTCTGAGAAATATTTTTCTACCTATACCCTCAGCTAAAAATCTGAATGGATGCAATACTTCAACGAGCAAAAACAAAAAGCCCAAGACCTCCAATCCCAAATCACCCAAACCGACCGCGAAATCGACCGCTTGGTCTATGAGCCCAACGGTCTTACCGAAGAGGAAATCAAGATTGTGGAGGAGAGTGTGGGGTGACAACTGCCAAGTTTCTTTTGATTTGTAGAGATTCCATTTTACATATTAGACTTCAACCATATGCGGGGTCAATATGCTCCGGAAATTTTGCCCATTTTCTTAGTTAGGGGTCAACATCTGCCGGAATGACAGAAAAAAATATTCCTTTTTATCGGTAGAATTGGGGGGTCAGCTTGCTCCGGCATATGCAATTCCACTTCCCAACAAACACTTCTTGTTTATAATCAATTTATTATCAGGCTACTTCAAGGGTTATACCGTACTTTCGGATCTCATCAACCATCGGGTCATTCTGGTTAAAATCTGAATAATCAAAAGGATGGGGCTCTATCCTTAAATCAACTTTGCGTCTGAGCTTCATTAATTCGGCCTGCATATCAATACGGTCAGTTACATTGTTCATGATAATGGCTAAATCAATATCGCTGTCGGTGTGGTATGTGTTTCTTGCATAGCTGCCAAAGAGGATCACATCCCGGATATCATATTTATTTTTCAGTGATTCGATATATTTTGTGGCTATTTTTATTGCCTGTCTTTTACCAATATTATCAGTCATTTTTTAAAATCTTTCCTCCTTACAAATATAACTTATTTTATGATATATTTCCTGAATGTTATTCAACTTTGTTATCCCGACCGGTTAATTTGCGTGCTTTTTGGTATTATCCGGTAAGGGGCTAAAATTATTTCTGTAACTGAATTCAAAGAATTCCTGAATGAACTTCAAAAAGCAAAAGGTCAAGCTCAGCCTGAGCGAAGAATCCGAATGGATGCACTACTTCAAAGAGCAAAAACAAAAAGCCCGGGACCTCCAATCCCAAATCACCCATACCATCCGCAAAATCGACCGCTTGGTCTGTGAGCCCAACGGTCTTACCGGGGAGGAAATTGGGATTGTGGAGGTGAGTGTGGTGTGAGGTTCTCGTTAAAGTACGCTGATCCCGATGGCTATCGGGATCCAGCATGGGTGGATTGGCGGCTTACTAACCGAGGTTGACTCATGAAAATAACAAACCCGCCCGTATCGAATGCCGTTACGGGCGGGTGGATTTATCCGGGTGATTATTAATAATCCAAATCAACGCCGGTCGATTCATTTAAGTGGTTATTCCATAGTACCCCCTGATGTAGTCCTTACCGCATCCTTGTGAGATGATGCAGGCATCCTCGTGGTATAAACCGAGCAGTGAATCGACTTGCCCGCTGTTGAACCATTGGAAAAACTGCTCATTCTTTTCTGTGATTTGATAAGCTAAAGATGATCCAAAACCCTGTTTTCCTTCTCTGCCTTCTGGTCGTACTTTTTCCCGATAAGGATTCCGGCGATAAGTCCGAGACCGGAGCCGATGGTAAGTCCGAAAATAGGCCCCAGCGGCAGCCCGAAGGCCGTCCCGATACTGATACCCACGCTTGTGCCCAAGGCCAGTCCCAGTCCGGTGCCCAAACTCGAATAGTAATTCCCGGGCTGCATCTTCAGCTCTTTCATCAGGAAATTTCTGAACACCTTCATTTGCTTTTTTAAGGTCCTGGCATCTGAGTGCGGCTCCCTGAAGACTTCCAGCTCATTTTCGATGGCCTCCTGCACCTCTTCAGAAAAACGCTTCTTTTCTATCTCGATTAAAAGGTTCGTAAACCCTACCCGCTTTCTTCGCAGAAGGTCATCCTGTGACTTGAATTGTTTTATGGCTTCTTCTAATTTCATTATCTGATTCTTACAAATTTCTCATTTTAAGATTTCTTTATCAGGAGGAACCAATGAAGTCCATGAGATAAAGCTTTTGCTAAATAATTGTAAATATATACACTTATTGATGCGCCTTTGTTTCTGATTTATTGAAAAGTCTGGGTAAAAGATGCATCTTTGTTGGTTCAGAACCGGTAACGGCTCAGATCGTTGCGCTTTTTAAATGTGCAAGCGTGTTTAAAAATTTTTATTAACCGTTGATTTTTAATAATTATCTTGAAGTGAAATTGTGTTATTTAAATTTTTTGTTCTATTTTTGCACTTCCAAAATAAAAGGTAAGAACGATGGCAAAGAAAACGAAAGACGCAAGAGTACAGGTAATACTCGAATGCACAGAGCATAAGAAAAGTGGTATGCCGGGAACTTCGCGCTATATCACTACCAAAAACCGTAAAAACACATCGCAACGGATGGAGTTGAAGAAGTACAACCCTATCCTGAAAAAGCACACTGTTCATAAAGAAATAAAATAATTGAGATATGGCTAAGAAAGTAGTTGCATCATTACAAACCGGTGGCAAAGACTTTGCCAAGGTTATCAAAGTAGAGAAATCACCAAAAACAGGAGCATACGTTTTTAAAGAATCTGTAGTGCCCAACGATCAGGTGAAAGAGATACTGGCTAAGAAATAATTCGCCGGTCTTCTGAAAAATATTTGAAAGCTTTTCTTCAGGGAAAAGCTTTTTTTTGGTTTGGCGCAATCAGTTCAAACCCGAATAATTCAAAATTACACTTGTCTCTGGCAGAGAATGCAGGGCAATTTTAAGGCTTGTTGTTTTGATAAATTATCCGGCTTAATTCACTAATTTAGCGCTCTAAAATTTAACATTATGGGAATTTTTTCTGCCTTTTCGAAAAAGGAAAAAAAGGAGAAACTCGATAAGGGCCTCGAGAAAACCAAGCAAAGCGTTTTTTCGAAGCTCACCAAGGCTGTTGCCGGGAAATCGAAAGTGGACGACGAGGTGCTGGATGACCTGGAGGAGATCCTGGTGACCTCGGATGTGGGCGTAAACACCACCCTGAAAATTATCGAGCGCATAGAAGAGCGCGTCGCCAAAGATAAATACCTCGGAACTTCGGAGCTGAACCAGATCCTGAATGAGGAAATTGCCGGACTGCTTGCCGAGCAGGAAAAAGACGGCCTCACCGGGTTTGACTTCCCCGCAAGGGATAAGCCTTACATCATTATGGTGGTAGGTGTAAACGGTGTGGGTAAAACCACCACCATTGGCAAGCTGGCCTACCATTTCAAGAAAGCCGGAAAATCGGTGGTGCTTGGCGCTGCCGACACCTTCAGGGCCGCCGCCGTGGATCAGCTCACTATCTGGTCGGAGCGCGTGGATGTGCCTATCATCAAGCAGAAAATGGGCAGCGACCCGGCTTCTGTGGCTTACGATACGGTGCATGCTGCCGTGGCTCATAACTACGACGTTGCCATCATCGACACCGCCGGACGCCTGCACAACAAAAAGAACCTGATGAACGAGCTGACCAAAATCAGGAAAGTGATGCAAAAGGTCGTTCCTGATGCTCCCGACGAAATCCTGCTGGTGCTGGATGCCTCTACCGGGCAGAACGCCATACAGCAGGCGCGTGAGTTTACATCGGCCACCGAAGTGAATGCCCTGGCGCTAACCAAGCTCGACGGCACGGCCAAGGGCGGCGTGGCCATCGGCATCTCCGACGAGTTTAAAATTCCAGTAAAATATATCGGCATCGGTGAAAAGATGGAAGACCTGCAGCTTTTCGATAAGAAAGCGTTTGTCGACTCGCTCTTCAACCGTTAAACAGTGCTGCCATCCGAAATGGAAAATCTTTCATGAAGACAAATCCCGTATACACCATTGCGTTGATTACGCTCGGCTGTTCCAAAAACCAGGTCGATTCAGAATTCCTTGCCGGGAAACTGAAAAAGAGAGGCGTACAAGCCTCACATCAGTTCACTGAAGGTCAAACCGACGCGGTTATCATCAACACCTGTGGTTTTATTTTGGATGCCAAGGAAGAGTCCATCCAAACCATTCTGCAATACCTGGAGATGAAAAAGGAAGGGCTTTTGAGCCAGGTTTTTGTGATGGGCTGCCTTACGGAGCGCTATCGCAAGGATGTTGC
>JAASSU010000328.1 GCA_021767705.1 Bacteroidota bacterium
CGCCCGATGACATAATGAATGCTGATTTAAAGTTTCTGGACGAGATAGGGCTGAAAGAGCATCTTTCGCCCACACGTTCGAATGGTTTGGTATCGATGATCAAGCAAATCAAGCTTTACGCGATGGCATTTAAAGCAAAACAAAACTAAGAGGAGGAAAATACATGGCTGACAAGCAAAAGATATTTGAAATAGAAAAGGCTGCTGTAGAGCAAATAAAGACAGTCTATGATCCGGAGATTCCGGTAAACATTTATGATTTGGGGTTGATTTATAAAATTGACGTGAAGGACGATTACAGTGTAAATGTAATTATGACACTTACCGCACCCAATTGTCCGGTGGCAGATTCTCTTCCTGCTGAGGTAAAGGAGAAGGTTGCAGCCATTGACGATGTGAAAGAAGCAGAAGTGGAATTAACTTTTGATCCACCCTGGACAAAAGAAATGATGAGTGAAGAAGCAATGTTGGAATTAGGGTTGCTTTAAGCTTTAAAATCTTTCATCAAAAAATCCGGAAAAAGTGACGTTACTTTTCCGGATTTTTTCATTTTGGGACAAAAATCGGCCGTTTTCTCAATGCGAATATCATCAAAATCCCAACGAATATCATGAAAATCCCAGCGAATGAAAAAAAAATCCCAGCGAATGAAAAAAAAGTCCACGAAGCGTGAGTTTACACTTTAAATTTGTTATCCAATAAAAATAAAAGTTATGCTTATAGATTTACTCATTCTTGCTTACATTATGTTGTTGTTTCCACTCATATTTGAGTGTGAAAAACTTCCGGAAGGAGGCTTCAAAGTGTTACTTGTAGGAATACTTTTTACACCGGTTGTAGGTTTTGTCTACATGCTTTACCGGAAAAGGAAGTATTCAGGTAACTCTGAACAGCCTTATCACGCTTAAGAGATTTTTTTAACAATCAGATTCCCTCCGAATTTTCGAAAGGCCTGCTATCCCTCAGCAGGTTTTTCTTTTTTTACGCAAACGGTTTAAATATTCCTCCGCAAAATGAGACGTTAGAAACGAGTAAAAAAACTACTCATTAGAAAGACTGTTTAACGAATATCATGAAAATCCCAGCGAATATCATGAAAATCCCAGCGAATGAAAAAAAAGTCCACGAAAGGGTTTTTTATCACATATATTTGCTTCAACAATTTAATGATAAAATCATTTTTGTTGGTTTAAATGTTTTTGTTCGTTCTAGAATTTCGTTTGTTAGTTGGGATGTAAGTGACATTAAGACAAATTTCCTCTCATGTTACTACTCGTGTCAGAAGTTGTACACCCTCTCTCAACAAAAAAGCCTGCAGTTCCCCGCAGGCTTTTTTTATGTCCTTTTATAAGTGAGTCTTAAAATACTGCTCAATTTTTTTGAAAAGATGCACCCTGTCTTTCCCTCTTACATTATGTCCATGACCAGGATAGATAAAATAGTCAAGAAGTTTGCCTTGCTCAACACATTTTTTAACAAACTGCTGGCTGTTTTGCCAAACCACAGTCGGGTCATTCGTTCCGTGAATAATCATTAAACGCCCTTCAAGCTGGTCAACTTTATTGAGAAGCGATGATTTTTCGTAGCCTTCAGGATTATCCTGAGGAGTATCCATATAGCGCTCGCCGTACATCACTTCGTAATACTTCCAGTCGATTACAGGACCGCCGGCACATGCCACTTTAAACGTTCCGGGGTAGTCAAGCTTCATGGAGATGGTCATAAACCCACCATAACTCCAGCCATCTACGCCAATTCGAGTGGTGTCAACATAGTGAAGCGATTTAAGGAATTTAATCCCTTCCATTTGATCCTGCACTTCAATATCTCCAAGGTTTCGGTGTATTACGCTTTCAAACTCAAACCCTCTGTCGGCCGATCCACGGTTATCGAGTGTGAAGACAACATAACCCTGCGATGCCATGTAATTTAAGAACAAGCCGGCACCTCCCTGGTAGCTGTTGGATACTAACTGTGCGTGAGGGCCTCCATAAACATACACAAATACCGGATACTTTTTCGTCGGGTCAAAATCAGCTGGTTTTATAAGCCTGTAATAAAGCTCTGTACCGTCTTCAGCTGTCAGGCTGCTGACCTCAATCTCGCCCAGATTAAATTCTTCCATTGGGTCTTTATCAGTAAGCAAAGTCAACATGGTTTTTCCTTTTTTACTGATGACAGCATACTCCCGGCCCATGTTTAAAGATGTGTAGGTGTCTATGAAATCCCCATCCTGATTCACTTTAACGTAGTGAGTCCCTTCTTTTTCAGTAACCTGTGTAATTTTTCCGTTTTTTATCTGAAGCTTGAAAACATCCTGGTTTAGCGGGCTGTTTTTTGTGGCATAAAAAACCACTTCCTTACCATCGCGAATAAAATCGACAACTCCCTGCACCAACCAGTTTCCTTTCGTTAGCTGTTTCAGCAGTTTACCTTCAGTGTTGTAATGATACAGGTGCTGAAAACCGTCACGCTCGCTCAGCCATAAAAACTCATCCGGCTCTCCGGGTATAAAGTAGAGAGGGTTTTCGGGTTCCACATAGCGTTCATTTTGTTCTTCGAAAAGGGTTTTGGTGAACTTGCCCGTTCTGGCATCAAACTGATTCAGGTGCATGTGGTTTTGATCACGATTCAGTTCGGCTACATAAATAAACTTATCTTCAGGTCCCCAGGTAATGTTGGTAAGATATGCATCTTTTTCACCTTGTGTATCCAGGTAGACAGTGGTTTGGGTTTCTGTATCGAAAACCGCCACACGCACCTGGTGGCTTATCATGCCGGCCATAGGATATCGGGTGTTTTCAACTTCTGCAACTCTGGCGGAGGTATTCACAAGCGGATAGTTAGTCACCATGCTTTCATCCATATGGTAATAAGCCAGGTAGCGTCCGGTGTTGGACCAGAACGTTCCTTTCGAAATTCCGAACTCACGACGGTGGACAGCAGCTCCGTTGACAATGCCTTCTACGCTGTCGTTGGTTACCTGTATCTTCTCGCCATCGACTGAAACAAAAAGGTTTTGCCCGATGGTATAAGCTACATTTTTAGTGGATGAATGAATGTCGGTTTTCTCAGCATCTTCGTCATATTGGTTGAGAAGTTCCGCTTTTTTGCCGGATATACTAAAGCGAAATATCTTGTTTTTTTGCTTGAAGGAAAAAAGATTGTCGCTTTCCCATGATATTTGAGGAAAGCGCTTGAGTTCTGAAAGCTCCGGATTGTTTGAAAAGTCATCTACAGATAATATGGTATCAGTATTATCTTTTTTCAAATCATGCAACACCAATTTGTTATTTTCGATATAGGAGACCGCATCATTATCTGCAACCCACTGAAGGTTATTCATTCTTTCCGGATAAATATCCCGATTAAGGTAATCTTCCAGTTTCAGTTCTTTCTTTTGTGCAAGCACAAGCGACAATCCTGTAAAGAAAAACAGGA
>JAASSU010000329.1 GCA_021767705.1 Bacteroidota bacterium
ATGCGGATGTTTGCCGAAGAGAAAAACCAGGGCACCATTGAGTTTCTGCTCACCAATCCGCTCAGCGATTTTCAGATTATCCTGGCAAAGTATATCGCCAGCTTTTCGCTGGTGCTTTTCTCGCTGCTGCCTACTTTGATTTATTTCGGCACCGTTTATCAGCTGGGCATGCCCACCGGGAATATCGACCAGGGAGCTATGTGGGGGTCATACATCGGGCTGTTATTGCTCGGTTCAGCGTTTACAGCTATCGGGATGTTTTCATCGTCGATAACCAACAACCAGATTGTGGCGTTCATCCTGTCGGTGGCTTTGTCGGCGTTTATATACATTGGCTTCGAGTTGATTTATGAGCTGAATATCCTGGGACCGGTCGATCTTTTCATCAAGAACCTGGGAATGAGCACACACTATGCATCACTCAGCCGTGGCGTCATCGACACGCGCGATGCGCTTTACTTCCTGAGCCTGGATGCAATCTTCCTGCTCCTTACAAAAATATCGCTCGAAAGCAGAAAATGGTAAATAATCAATCTTAAACACTCATTCAGATAAGCATCAGAAATATGTGGAACAGGTTTTCAAGACAGAAAAAAAACAGCATTATCCAGTTAATGGCAGGAATTATTATCATTGTTGCCGTTAATATTATCAGCTCTTTTCTGTTTACGCGTATCGATCTTACTGCCGAGAACAGGTATTCGCTTTCTGATGCCACAATTAAGATGCTTGATGATGTGGATGATATTGTGTTTTTTAAAGTGTACCTCGAAGGGGACTTCCCTGCAGGGTTCAAGAAGCTGAAGCGGGAAACGCGTGAGATGCTGGATGAATTCAGGGCGTACAATAAAAACATCCAGTATGAATTTATTGACCCTGCAGATGTGGGATCGCAAGAAGAAAGAAACCGTTTCTATCGTGAACTGATGCGTAAAGGACTCAACCCTACCGAGCTAAGAGTATCAGACAAACAAGGGGCATCACAACGAATCATTTTTCCGGGCATGATTGTCACTTACCTTAACCGCGAGGTGCCAGCTCATTTGCTGGTGAGCCAGAAAGGGCAGCCCCCGGAGCAGGCGCTGAACAAGTCGGTGCAAAACCTCGAATACAATATCGCCAATGCGATTCAGAAACTCATCTCCGGCGAGAAAAAAAAGATAGCCTTCATCACCAGCAACGGTGAGCTGCCCGAAAATCGAACGGTGGATATCGAGAATGCACTGAAAGAATATTACACTGTTGAAAGAATACGCATCGACGGGAAGCTGCACTCGCTTACTGAAAGAAAAGAAATTGACAGTGGCAGCTTTAGTGTGCAGCCCAAATATGATGTGATCATCTTTGCCAAACCCGACTCTGCCATCAATGATAAAGATAAGTTCATCGTAGACCAGTACCTGATGCATGGCGGTAAAATAGTGTGGTTTGTCGATCCGGTTCACGCTTCGATGGACAGCCTGCGCAGCAAGGCGCGCACCATCGGGCTGGCTCGCGATCTGGGCTTGCGGCATATGTTCTTTAACTACGGCTTCCGTGTCAACACCAACCTGGTGATGGATCTTAACAGCAGTGCCATCCCCATTATCACCGGAAATGTAGGTGGAGAGCCACAATACGAGTACCTGCCGTGGCTGTATTTTCCGGTGCTGATACCCGAGGCTGACCATCCGATAGTGGCAACGTTAAACAACGTACGAACCGAGTTTGTAAGCAGTATAGACACCATTAATACGCCGCTCATTGAGAAAACAATATTGCTTTCTACCTCGCCCTACTCAAGAACCATCAATGCACCAGCACCTATCTCCCTCGAAACAGCCAGAGACAAACCTAATCCGGAAGAATATAAAGGCCCTGCACAAACGGTGGGGCTGCTGCTGGAGGGAAAATTCCGCTCTTTTTACGACAATCGCGTCCCGCCTTCGATTATTGACAGCAAAATGATTGACTTCAAAAACTACAGTGAAGAAACCCAGATGGCAGTATTTTCAGATGGTGATATTATCAAAAACCAACTGCATTACAGCCGGGGATATCCGTTGCCACTTGGTTACGACCAGTTTACTGGCCAGACATACGGAAACAAAGACTTGATTTTGAACACGATAAATTACCTGACCAACAACCAGGGAGTTCTCAGTGCCCGCAGCAAAGACTTTAAGATTCGATTGATGGACCAAACAAAAATAGAGGATAACCGCATTTTGATACAAATTATCAACACCATGGTCCCTGTGCTGCTGGTCATTATTATCGGTCTGGTACAGGCACATCTCAGAAAGAAAAGATATACCATTAAATAACCAAAACCATTAATAAACAGTTTTAACAATCCAAGCTGATGAACAAAAAAAACTTACTGATATCAATTATTGCTATTGTTTTACTCATTGTAGCGGTGTTTCTCATCACCAACCAAAGCAATTCAACCCTTTCGGGGAAAGAGGATAACTTTGCAGTGGAAGATACGGCTTCTGTGACGAGGATTTTTCTTGCAGACAAAAGCGACCGCCAGGTATTACTTTCCAGGAATGAGAACGGCTTATGGATGGTCAACGACAGCCTCGAAGCCCTTCAGGAAAAAGTACACACACTGCTTGAAACCATTAAAGACATTGATGTTCAGCGACCCGTATCCAACAAAGCTCATAACGGTGTGATATCCAGAATGGCCGCACGTTCGGTAAAAGTGGAGATCTACCAGAAACTTTATTATATCAACCTTTTCAATGACATTAAGCTGTTTCCTTACGAAAAAAACACGCGCACCTATTATGTAGGAGGTGAAACACAAGACAAGCTGGGGACTTATATGCTCATGGAAGGAGCCAAAAGGCCCTATGTGGTGGGAATACCCGGATTCAGAGGGTTTGTTTCGACCCGTTATACTGCGTTACTCGCCGATTGGAGGCACCACCGCATTTTTGAAAGCCGCATCAATGAAATTGAACAACTGAAAGTTATTTATAAAGAGAACCCCGGAAACTCCTTCAGGATAGAGAATATCGATAATCGCGCTTTTAAGCTTTACGACATCAGCAAAGAGCGTTACCTGAGCCAATTCGATACGGTAAAAGTGATTGAATACCTTACATCTTACCGTGATATACGCTTTGAATACCTAATGAATGAGCGCTTGCGCGACAGCAGGATTGACTCTATTGCCAGCCAACAGCCCGAACACATTATCGAACTCACACGTCAGGACGGAGACAGCCAGCGCGTGGAAACGCATTACATGCCTGCCAATGGCCGCCTTGATTTGGACGGAAACCCACTGCCTTACAATCCGGATAAGATGTATGCCTTCATCAATGATGGCGCCGACATTGTTACCGTACAATTCTTTGTTTTCGATAAGCTGTTTAAGCCTATCGGATATTTTACCGGAGAAATCCAATCTGAAAAAGGAAGTGAGTTTTTAGAA
>JAASSU010000075.1 GCA_021767705.1 Bacteroidota bacterium
GATGGGCGTGTCGAAGATTTACACGCTGAGCCGCATCCCGCCCGAGATGATGCAGCAGGTGATGGGAAAAAACGGGCTGGTTATCTGGAAGCGGGCCAACGGCATCGATAATACGCCGGTAGAGCCGTATTCCGAACGCAAGTCTATCTCGCACGAAACGACGTTCGACAAGGACACGATCGATGTGGTGCGTATGAACGAGATACTGGTAAGCATGACGGAAAAGCTGGGCTATCAGTTGCGGAAGCAGCAGAAGCTGGCGTCGATGGTGACGGTAAAAATACGCTACTCGAACTACGACACGCACACGCAGCAGAGGCGCATCCCGTACACCGCTTTCGACCATGAGCTGATGACGGTGGCGCGGGAGCTTTTCGCCCGCCTTTACCAGCGCCGGATGCTGATACGACTGATCGGGGTGCGCGTCAGCGGACTGGTGGGCGGACAGCAGCAGCTCAACATGTTTGAGGATACGCCTGAAATGACCGGCCTCTACCAGGCCATGGACCGCATCCGCAACCGCTACGGCAGCAAATCAGTGAGGCGGGCCGTGGGGATATAAACGTTTGTAAGTTAGTAGGTTTTTAAGTTTATAAGTTAATGCGTTTGTATGTTTAATAAGTTATGGGAAAATGTGCTTAAGTGTTTACTTGCGTAGGTGTTTAAGAAAAGTTGGCAGTTGGCAATGAAGAAATTTCGAATTCCGGGTTTCGCGTTTCGAGTGATTGAAAGGGTTGAAATCCCCGCAGGGGTTGGCAACTCTGGGTTTGCGTTCAGTAAGTTACTACGTTTATGAAGCTGGTAATATTGGCCAATCAATGAAGTTTCCAACTGCCAACTGCTTTCTGCCAACTAAATAGAAACGTAAACACCGAAGCACTTAAACACATCTTTTAAACTTACAAACCAAAAACCTACAAACATAGTAACTTAACAACCTACAAACCAATGTATATAAACACCCACTCATATTACAGCTTGCGCTACGGCACCATGTCGGTGGAGGAGGTGGTGTTGGCGGCGAAGCAGCGCGGCGTCGGGCGGCTGGCACTGACGGACATCAACAACTCCAGCGGCGTGATTGATTTTGTGCGGGAGTGCCGGCGGCAGGAGGTGGATCCGGTGGCGGGGATGGAGTTCCGCAATGGTGATGAGCTCCTCTATGTGGCCATTGCGCGCAGCAACGATGGCTTCAGGGAGATTAACGACTTCCGCAGTAAGTACAACTTTTCCAAAGAACCGGTTCCTGAAAAAGCGCCGCCTTTCCGGGATGTGTATATCGTCTATCCGTTCGCGAAAGCTGAAAAATCTGCTTTGCGCGATAACGAAAGGGTGGGGGTAGCACCCTGGGAAATCTATAAGCTCTATTCATCGCCTTTCCGGGATGATTTGTCGAAGGTAGTGGTGCTGCTGCCGGTGGTTTTCGAGACGAAAGCAGGCTATGAGCTTCACCGCAACCTGCGTGCGGTAGCAAAAAACACGCTGATCACCAAGCTGCAACCCGGACAAGCAGCCCATGAGGAGGCTTTCTTTTGGCATCCCGACCGCCTGCGGAAGGTCTATGAAGGCTATCCGCAGATTATCTACAACAGCGAAAAGCTGCTGGCCGATTGCCATATCGACTTCGATTTTAAATCTTTAAAAAACAAAAAAACCTTTACCTCGAGCCGCCACAACGACAAGCTGTTGCTCGAAAAGCTGGCGCGCGATGGCTTTCGCTACCGCTATCACGATAATCCGCGGGCGCAGCAGCGGATGGAGGAGGAGCTGAAGGTGATCGACAAGCTGGGCTTTGCGGCTTACTTCCTCATTACCTGGGACATTATCCGCTACTCAATGGCGAGAGGCTTTTACCACGTGGGACGGGGCAGTGGTGCCAACTCTATTGTGGCTTACTGCCTGCGCATCACCGATGTGGATCCGGTGGAGCTGAACCTCTATTTCGAGCGTTTTATCAACCCCCGCCGCAGCAGTCCGCCCGATTTTGATATCGACTATTCCTGGACCGACCGTGATGAGGTGACCGAATATATTTTCCATCGCTACGGGCGCGAACATACCGCCCTTCTTGGTACGATGACCACCTTTAAAGGAAAGTCGATTTACCGCGAGCTGGGTAAAGTGCATGGCCTCCCGAAAGGAGAAATTGACCGGCTGGTGGAGCAACCTCTTTCTGAGGATGATTCCATTACTTCTTACATCCAGCAAATTGGCAACCAGATTGTCGACTTCCCGAATATTCGCAGCATCCACGCCGGAGGCATCCTTATTTCGGAAGAACCCATCACCAGCTACACAGCGCTCGATATGCCTCCCAAAGGGTATCCTACGACACAGTGGGACATGTACGTGGCTGAAGACATAAACTTCGAGAAACTGGATATCCTCAGTCAGCGGGGCATCGGACACATCCGCGAGGCAGCGGAGATCATAGAGCAGAACAAAGGTGTGAAAGTTGATGTCCATGATATCCCGAAGTTTAAGGAGGACGAGCGCGTGAAGAAGCTGCTCCGAATTGGTGAGACCAATGGCTGCTTTTATATTGAGAGTCCGGCGATGCGGGGGCTGCTGAAAAAGCTGAGGTGCTCCGACTACATCAGCCTGGTGGCCGCCAGCTCGATTATCCGCCCGGGGGTGGCTAAGTCGGGAATGATGAAGGAGTACATCAAACGCTTTCATCATCCTGAGAGCTTTGAATACCTGCATCCGGTGATGAAAGAGCAACTGGAAGAGACCTTTGGCGTGATGGTTTTCCAGGAGGATGTGCTAAAGGTATGCCACCACTATGCCGACCTCGATTTGGCGGATGCCGATATCCTGCGGCGCGCCATGAGTGGGAAGTATCGCTCGAAGAACGAATTCCAGCGTATTGTGGATAAGTTCTTCGAAAACAGCCGCAATAAAGGGTATCCTGAAGAAATCACCAAAGAAATCTGGCGGCAGATAGAGTCGTTTGCCGGATACTCTTTTTCTAAGGCACACTCCGCATCTTATGCCGTAGAGAGCTTCCAGAGCCTCTACCTCAAAGCCTATTACCCGCGGGAGTTTATGGTGGCGGTGATCAATAATTTCGGAGGCTTTTACCGTTCGTGGGTTTACTTTAACGAAGCGCGGCGCTGGGGCGCGAATATTGAACTGCCCTGCGTGAATCATTCGCAGTTTAAAACCAGCATCAAGGAAAAGGATGTGTACATAGGCTTTGTGCACCTGGCCAACCTCGAAAAAAAGCTGGCTCACCGCATCGTGGCAGAGCGCGACAAAGGAGGTGACTATGTATCGCTGGAAAATTTTGTGCGTCGTTTGCCCGTGCATCTCGAGCAACTAAAAATCCTGATTAGGATTGGTGCCTTTCGTTTTACCGGGCGCAGCAAGTCCGACCTGCTGTGGCATGCCCACATGCTGCTGTCCGATTTCAAAGGAAAAGACCCTTCGGAGATGGCACTGTTTTCGTTGCAGGAGAAGCAGTACGAGTTACCGCGGCTGGAGCAATCGGAAATTGCGGACGTGTATGACGAGATTGAGCTGCTGGGATTTGCCGTCAGCAAAAGTATGTTCGACATGCTGAAAACCGGCTTCCGTGGGGAGGTGATGGCGCGGCAGATGAACGACAGGATAGGGCAGAGGGTGCGGATGCTGGGCAACCTGGTGACCATCAAAAATGTCAGGACCGTAAAGAAGGACTACATGAACTTCGGCACTTTCGTGGATGTACATGGCGAGTTTTTCGATACCGTTCATTTCTCGGCATCCCTCAAAAAATACCCCTTCCGCGGAAGCGGAGTTTATCTCCTTTACGGGAAGATTGTGGACGAGTTCGGCTACGCCAGCCTCGAAGTGGAGAAAATGGCCAAAATGCCGGTGGTGGCGGATCCGAGGGGGTAGGTTTAAATATGCGATCAATTTTTGTATGATTTCTTTGAGACTTAATCTTAAATGTTTAACTTGCGGGTCAATGAAAAAGAGCATCCTCAAATCCCATTTGCTCCGCATTGTACAGAGCATCTTTTTCCAGGCCGCCGTGGTGGCCGGGGTCATCATCTTTTTCCTCCCTGAGAGCTTTGAGAAGTATGAATTGAAGTTGGTGGAGAAAATTGTAACACCAGGTAGATTGGTTGAGCCTAAAAACGCTATGACATATGCCCATGATCTTGACAGTGATGGTGAAGACGAAATTATAACATCAATAGATATCTATAATTCTTTAGGGTATCAATATTTTGATAAAGATTTAAAAATCCATGATCAGGATAATTTTTTGGGCGATTACATTGCACAAAGAGGGGTCTACCTTTTCTTTAGTGATATTGATAATGATAGTTTTTCAGAGGTTTGGGGTTTTACCATGAAAAATGATTCGCTATTTCTGAACGCGAAGGAGCCATTTGATAATGATGAACCTTATGATAGGGATCTGATTTTTATTGATACTATATCAAAAGAATACCATGATAAAATAGATGTAATCATAGCTAACGGGCAATTTGTTGATTTGAATCAGGATGGCAAGAAAGAGTTTGCTTTTTTCTTAAGAAGTGGTTATAACTTGGTACCCAGAACGATAAATATTTATTATCCATTTGGTGACTCCGTAAAAACAATGTCGCTGGAAGGGATAAACCCCAGCAATGACATAGATTTTTTTGATATTGACAATGATGAGAGACTTGAAATATTTTTCTCAAACTATTCCAGCCATAATCATCCACCTGGATTCCGCACAAAGTATCCTGACAGCTTAGTTTATTTTACTGCTATTGAAGATGATCTCTCTGATTTCGCTTTTCCTCCAAAAGCTTTTTTGTGGAAGTATAGCAGATTATACGTAATACCTTTTAAAAGGAATGATAAAGTAATTTTGGCTGTCCTCCTATCCTCGAACTCTAAAGACTTAAATCAACCAAGTATTGCTTTTTATTCTGCTAAAGGAATCCCAAAGTATTTTAATGCAGGGAAACAAACCCCAAATCATGCAATGCGAGTGGCATCATTAAGATTTGAAGGTAGCAAACACATTGCTGTTTTGGATCATGACGCCAGATCTTTTTATCTTTATGATTCGGTTTTCAGATTTATTAAAAAGTTTGTTTCCCCTTATCGTTTGAATCTGGCATTTAATCAAACCATCAATAATTCTAAGGAAATCGATTTAAATAATAATGGAAATGACGAATTGTATTTTCCGGGTAATGGAGTTAAAGATGTGCTTGTTATCTCAGATTATTTGGATGAAGTGACTGTATATCCAACAGAAGAGCACATTCAATTTCTCTTTCCCTTCAAAACCTCCAAAAACCAAACCCAACTCTGGGCTATCACAGATCAAAACATCTACAAGTTAAAATACCAGGCCAACCCACTTTATTATTGGCAGTACGCGGTTTATCTTGCTATCTTTTTTGGTGTTGTGCTGTTTATTCAAATCATCCGAAAGCTTAACGAGCAACGTTTAAGGGAGAAGTACAAGCTTTTGAACCAGGTGGAGCGGCTGAAATTAAAGAGCATACAAAATCAACTGGATCCGCATTTTGTTTTAAACACCACCAATTCTATTGGGAGTTCCATACTGAATGAGGAACCTGAAAAAGCATATAATTCATTTGTGAGGTTTGCCGGACTGATGCGGCAAATGATGCATACCAATGATGATATTTTTGTTAAGCTCTCGCAGGAGATGGATTTTGTGACTGAATATCTGCACTTCCAGAATGTAAGATTTGGTGAGAAGCTCAATTACTCGATTGAGTTCGACTCTTCCATTGATGCAGAAATACTGGTGCCCAAGATGCTGATATTTATCCACGTTGAAAATGCCATTAAGCATGGGATTATTCCCCTGCTGTCAGGTGGGCAGCTGAAGTTGGAATTGGAGAATCAGCAGAGTCATGTGGAGGTCACTATCACGGATAACGGAATCGGAAGAAAGAAGGCCAAAGCTCTGAAAACGAATGGAAACGGATTGGGGTTAAATATCCTTTCTGATTCATTCAATATTATCAATAATCACAATGCCCTCAAAGTGGAGCAAGAAATTATTGACCTTAAGGATAGTGAAGGCAATGCATCCGGAACTAAGGTAATGATTTGGATTCCTAAAAACCTGAAGAAGTTCTAGCGAGCATCTCTTTTTGTTTCCTGCCTCACAAAACAGACTCATCCTTTCAGGGAACCTTTCCTCATAATTGTATTAATAATGTACCTTTCGAAAAATCAATTGACGTTTTATGATATTATTCAAATCTTGCGAAATATACAGTCCTGATTATTTGGGAAAAAAGGACGTTTTGGTAGGTGGGGAGAAAATCCTTGCCATCGAAAATGAAATCACCGGAATTCCGGCTACCCTTGTTAAAACAATCGACGGGCGTGGCCTGAAGCTTTGTCCGGCTTTTATTGATGCGCATGTGCATATTGCCGGGGCAGGAGGTGAGGGCGGTCCGGGCTCCCGCACTCCTGAGATCCAGCTCTCGCATATGCTTGAAGGTGGTGTGGGCTCTGTAGTGGGTTGCCTCGGCACCGATGGCATGACCCGCAGCATTGAGTCGGTGCTGATGAAAGTGAAAGCCCTTCGCCAGGAGGGCGTCTCGGCCTGGATGTACACCGGTGCTTACCAGGTGCCAACCCCCACTTTACTTGGCGATGTGGGAAAAGATATTGCCATGATTGAGGAAGTGATTGGTGCCGGAGAAATTGCTTTGTCCGATCACCGCTCTTCGCACCCCACACTCGATGAGCTGATCAAGCTTACCGCTCACGCCCGGGTAGGGGGGATGCTGGGAGGAAAGGCCGGTATCGTCAATATTCACATGGGCGATGCACAGGATCCTTTCAGGCCTCTGCATGAGGTGGTGCAGAACAGTGAGCTGAAGTACACTCAGTTCCTCCCCACGCATTGTAACCGGAACAGCTATATTTTTGAAGATGCGCTTGAATACGGAAAGCAGGGCTACATCGACCTTACGGCCAGTTCGTATCCTTATTTTCCTGATATTGAAGTAAAGCCTTCTGAAGCGATTGCCCGCCTCAGGAAAAGTGATGTGCCACTGGAGCATGTGACTATGACGTCCGACGGCCTCGGTTCGCTGCCCCATTTCGATGAGCAGGGAAATCTTGAGCGGCTCGAAATGGGCTATCCAAAATCATTGTTGGAGGTGGTGAAAGATTCAGTGCTGGAAGAGAAAGTGCCTTTACAGGATGCGCTGAAGGTGGTGACTTCGAGTCCGGCACAGATACTTAAACTGAATGAAAAAGGAACTATCTCCAAGGGTAAGGATGCCGATCTTGTTTTGCTTGATGAGGATTTTCGTATCCGGGCGATGACAGCTAAAGGTGAGTTAATGGTCGAGGATTATGAAATAAAGAAGAAAGGATCTTATGAATAGGTTTTTGAGCATATTGTTGCTATTGATTACTTTCACGGCAAATGCCCAGCTTTATGATGGCTCGATTATGATTGCCGGTGGTGGAACGGAGAACTATGGCGAATGGAGCGATACGCCCTACGGCTGGGTGGTCAGTCAGGCGGAAAACGGAAAAATTGCCATCATTACATACGACGACAGCCCCTCGTCATGGCTGCCCAATTATTTTGAATCACTCGGGGCTGAAGAGGCAACCAATTTTTCTGTTGGCTCACGTCAGCAAGCAGATGAACAATCGCTCTACGATGCCTTGATAACCTTCGATGGTGTGTTTTTTAAAGGTGGTGATCAGTATAATTACTACGATTATTACAAGGACACCAAGCTGCAGCAGGCTGTTGAGGAGATTTATGAACGTGGAGGAGTGCTCAGCGGAACTTCGGCGGGTCTGGCTATCCTATCCGGCGTGTTTTTCAGTGCGGAAAATGGCACGGTATACTCCCACGAAGCACTTCAGAACCCCAACAATCAATACATGACGCTCGAGGATGATTTCCTGGAGGTGTTTCCCGGATTTATTTTTGACTCGCACTTTGCTGAGCGGGCACGCTTTGGACGCCTCGCCGGATTTATGGGCCAATGGAAGCTGAACCATGGTGAAGATATCACCGGAATTGGGGTCGATGATAAAACCGCCTTCTGCATCAGCAAGGAAGGTATAGGCAGGGCTTACGGAACGGGAGCAGTAAGGATTTACAGAGCAGGAGAAGAAAACAACTTCAGGTTAAACAACGGCCATTTGCTGGCTGACAACCTGGTAGCGACACAACTCCTGCATAACGATGCCATTCAAATGGAAGACTTCACTCCTGCCGGATTGCCTGATGATATCAGTCCTGAAGTCGGGGGTGAGTCTTTTACGGGTATGCTGCTGGCAGGAAGCGAAAGAGGTGTTTCCTCCAATGGGTTGCTGCTTGAAGCCCTTCTGGATCAGGCTGATTCCGAGGATTCGGTTCTGATAGTGAGCACCAGCAGCTCCGAAGCTGACAGTTATCAAAGTGCTTTATCGCAAGATGGCTTTAACAGGACAGAAATCCTCAACCTGAGTGTGGTGAGTGGCGACGACGATGCCTGGGCAGACAGAGTAAGAGCGTTTAAGAAATTCCTTTTTGTGGGGAATGAGGATGCGGTTCTCGTAGCGTTTATGACAGAAACTTCGCTGGGCGAATCGCTTATCGCTCAAATGCAGCAGGGCATTTCTGCCTTTGCAGGAGATGATGCTCACTTGGTGGGAAAAACATACTGTAGCAATGTACAGCAGACTTATGCCTCTTATGATGGTGAGCTGGAGTTTGAGCCGGGATTAGCTTTGTTGGAAACTACCGTCATCATGCCGCAGACTTTCACATCTTCTGATTTCTGGGAAAATACAATGACGGCATTGCCTTATGCGATGAATCTCTCACGACTGCGCTTTGGTATCTGGCTGGGTGAGGGCAATGTCATGAAGTATTACCGTGAGGGTGAACAGTCTTATGTCACTTCGATGGGTAACTTCCCGATGACAATGCTTATCAATAATGGCACTCAGGGTGGATTTAGCACCCAGTCGGCAGTGAGCTCAGGAGAGCCACGCAATGTGGCTGGTTTTGCCAACATGCGTTTCCGGCTTATGGATGAAAGCACATCGCAGCCCATAGGATCGCTCAATGCCATAGAAGAGCCGGAAGCGATGAATGGCCTGAAAATTTTTCCTAATCCTGCCAAAGAGGTTATTTACGTACAGGGAGTGGATGAAGCTTCAGAGCTGATCCTGTCAGCAATGGATGGTACCGAAGTTCTCAGGCAAAAGATATCGGAAAGTATTGATGTCAGTCACCTACCTGCTGGTATCTATTTTCTGACCGTTATCCACAGCGATTACAGGGTATCCGGAAAAGTAATCATACAGTGAGTTTATCTGACTAACAAAACTTTAAATATTTGTAATGAGAAATATCATCGGTATAATTGTGCTCCTTGCGATGTTGTCATGCAACAGCACTGGTGTTAAGCAAGAAAACAAGCCACTAACCATCCAGGAAAGGGCCAAAGGAAAGCTTTTTATTATTGGCGGTGGTGGCCGGCCTGATGCGATGGTCGATTCGTTAATCAGGATTTCAGGTATCGGAGAGAAGGGCTACATGCTTGTGCTGCCCATGTCGAGTAGCATCCCCGACACATCAGCCTATTACAGTTCTCTGCAATTCAGGGAAATGGGAGTCAGCAATATTCATACGTTTAATATACAGGAGGCGGAGAGCGTTTCGGAGCCGCGACTTGACTCGATAAGAAAAGCCACGCTTATTTACATAACAGGTGGCGATCAGCGTCAGTTTATGGAGATTGTCCGCGACACGAAAGTGCACCAGGCAATCATGGATGCTTTTCTGGATGGGGCTACGGTGGCCGGAACCAGTGCCGGGGCTGCTATGATGAGCCGGAAAATGATTACCGGAGACGAGCTCAAGCATCCGGAATATACGGGCGATTTCCGGACCATTGAAGCGGATAACATGATTATAAAACCCGGACTGGGTCTTCTGGAAAAAGTCATCATCGATCAGCATTTCATCCGGCGGATGCGTATGAACAGGTTGCTCACGGTTGTGCTTGAAAATCCGGGTTACACAGGTGTGGGGATTGATGAGTCTACGGCTATACTCGTACACAAGAACATGGCTCGCGTTATCGGCGAAAGCCAGGTTATTGTTGTGAGAAACAGTAATGAGGAAGTCCATCGTGACAATGGCTTGCTAAAGGGGAAAGGACTCAGCCTGAGTGTTTTTACAGAAGGCGAAAGTTTTTCTTTAAACTGATTGGTTTATAAGCGTTAAGCCAAAGCGTGCAGTGGATCAGCCTGTTGCCTGCACGCTTTTTTGTTAATCCTTACACTTTCCTGACTTTCAGTTGCGTATTGGTATATCCGTAAACTTTGACTTTCGTTCCTCTGTTCACGTAACCCGATTCCGCGTAAGCGTCATAGATTTCGTCATCAATTTCAACCTTTCCTGAAGGCCTGAGTACGGTTTGTGCAACCCCTTCCTTTCCCAAAACACTGGAGTAACTGTCGTCGGAAGAAGTGAACCCTTCATCCCTGGCCTGCACCGTGTCGAGGGCCAGGTGACCAAAAGCGGTGGAAGTAAGCATCCGCTTTCCGAGGTAGATGGACCCGACCAGCGCCAGCAAGGCGGCCGAAACTACGGTAAAAAAGGCCCTGGTAATGTTGTCGAGCTGACCCAGTGTGAAGCGAAAGCCTAAGTTGTCGACCATGCTCAGGGTGAGTCCGGTGATGACCAGCAGCACGCCTGCACCACCCGCGATTCCAAATCCCGGCAAGGCAAAGATTTCCACGGCTACAAGAATAATGCCGACCACAAACACCAGTATCTCCCAGTTAGCCGCCAGGCCCTCAAGGTAAAGCGGTGCAAAATACAGCAATGCTCCCACAATGGCGGCTGCTGAGGGGAAGCCTAAGCCCGGGCTTTGAAGCTCAAAATAAATGCCTCCTACGATAAGCATAATCAGAATCCCGCTGATGACGGGACTTATCAGCCACGAAATAATTTTGTCAACCCCCGAAAGCTGTTGCTCAATGATAGTGTATTTCCTGATTCCCTGCTTTTCGATGATTTCTTTTATCGATTTCCTCTCTCCTTCGGAGAACCCATGCCTGACCGCCTCTTTTGAGGTGAAGGTAAGCACTTTCCCTTTTTCTGTGATTCCTTCAATAACAATACGTTCGTCTACCATTGCCTCGGCAATTTCTGGATCACGGCCTGAGGCTTCGGCCGTGGCGCGCATCATAGCACGCATGTACGATTGGTATTTATCGGGCATCTTTTCTCCTTGCTGGTTTACTACGGTGGCAGCCCCGATGTTGGCTCCCGGACGCATATAAATGCTGTCGGTGGCGATAGAAATCAGCGCGCCGGCCGAAGCTGCGTTGTTGTTAATAAAAGTGTAAACCGGAATTTTTGTCTGAAGCAGCGCGGTACGCATAGAGTCGGCAGATTCCACCATGCCGCCATAAGTGTTCATATCAATGATTATCAAATCTGCATTCTTTTTCCTGGCTTGTTCAAGTGCCATTTTTGTTTTGCGCCACGCCGGCGGTGCAATCTGCTCACGGATATCAAAAACGTAAATCAAGGTTTCTTTTTCATCTGTTAATGAAGTTGTATCAGTTTGAGAAAAAGATAAAAAAGGCATGGTTATCAGCAGCAGAACATACAATCCGGGTAGTATTTTTTTTGTCATCGAATAAATTTTAGTGCCATTAATTAACTTGACATGTGTTTTTGAACCTTTTTCATCAACTCATTGTGCATAGCCGCGTTGGTGGCTACAATTTCTTTTCCGTCGGCATAATTGCTTCCGCCCTTAAAGTCAGTAACCTTGCCTCCGGCTTGTTGCACAATAAAAGCACCGGCAGCAATATCCCACGGGTTCAGGCCATACTCATAAAAGGCCTCATATCTTCCGGCGGCCACATAGACAAGATCCACTGCTGCGGAGCCCAGACGGCGCACTCCGTGAGATGATTCCAGAAGATCTTGCAGGAGACTCATGTAATTCTTCAGTTTCTGGTCTTTGCTGTAGGGAAAGCCTGTCGCGATCAGAGAATCGGCCAGGTTATCGCTGTCTGATACCTCCAGCTCCTTATCGTTGAGGTAGGCTTTGCTACCTTCCCAGGCATAAAAGCATTCATCAAGGTTGGGCTCATACACCACTCCGGCAATCGTTTCTCCTTTGCGCTGCAGCGCGATAGAAACACTAAAGAGCGGCACGCCGTGAATAAAATTGGTGGTGCCGTCAAGCGGATCGATAATCCACATGTAGTCTTTCTTTTCCTGGGCGGTTTTTTCTTCCGTAAGAAAACCGGCTTCCGGAAACAGGCTGCGCAGTTTTTCAACAATGGTTTCTTCCGCCGCCTTATCCACGTAAGTAACGAAATTACTCTTGCCTTTCTCTACCACATCCTGGTCTTTAATTTTGGCGGTTTCCTGCTTGATCGAATGTCCAATAGTTCTGGCTAACTCTGTTACTTCTTTTGTAAGTAATTTAAGTTCAAAATCTTTCATCGGTTGCCTTTAAGATAATATTTGATATTTCTGTAAACGTTTTTAAATAAAACAATGTTGTAAAATTGCAATGAAACTGATTTAAAAATACAATATTTATGAATAGAAATATGAAAATGGTGCGGAATAACTTTTTAATCAAAAAGTAAAGTCTTTTAGATTAGAAAGTTGAAGGAATGATTTTAATATTTATTACCTTTGTAAAAATACTATTACTATGGCTAATATGGATGTTGATATTATAAAAGAAATGCGCGGACGCTGGAAAGGTAAGACAATTCTTGTGGCGGAGGACGTGGACACGAGCAACATGTTTTACAAGGCGGCTTTATCTAAAACCGGTGCGGATGTTATCTGGACAGAGAATGGCAGCGATGCCGTGGAACACTGTGAGAAACAGGAAAAAATAGATTTGGTTTTGATGGACATCAATATGCCTGAGATGAATGGCTTGGAAGCCACCAAAGCCATCAAGGAAATCCGCCCTGAAATTCCGGTGGTTGTGCAAACTGCTTATCTCCTTTCAAATGAGCGTGAGAAGAGTTTCGAGGCCGGCGCCGATGATTTTATTGCCAAACCGGTAACCTACCAAAAGCTGCTCGAAGTGCTTAATACTTTTTTGAAAGTCGACTAGCTTTGCGCTCTCTTTGGTCGAGGTATTGCTGAAGCATAATCCCGGTGATAATCAGAATTAATCCGATAATTGTCGGAAAAACAATCGTTTCCTTTACAATAAACTGGATAAAAAACAGTGAGATAAACGGCGAGAGGTACACCAGTTGCGACACTTTCGCCGTGTTTGATGACAGCCCCAAAGCCCTCAGCCATATCACGAAAGTGAGGCCCAATTCAAAAACACCTACCCATAAGCTCCCTAACAGTCCGTTGACATTGGGGAGGGCCAGCTTTCCTGATGCGGTGAGATAGACGAAAGCATAGGCAATCCCGAAAAGGAAATTCAGGAAAAGCTTGGGGATCACCTCGCGCTTATCCTTCATGTTGATAAGCCAGTATGATGCCCAGATAACAGCGCTAATCAGGATAAGTGCCACGCCCAGCGGCTCTTCGAACTGCATCTCCAAAACCCTTCCGCGTGTGCTGATGATAACCAATCCGGAAAAGCTGATAAGAATGGC
>JAASSU010000330.1 GCA_021767705.1 Bacteroidota bacterium
CTGGGCTCATGAATCTGATGATAACCCAATTCCCGAACGTTATGGCGGAAATTAATCAGTTTCCGGAGCTAAGCAGTTTATCGATCAATTCTGCCTTATCAGGATCTACATGCATGCCGTAAGAAAGGATGAGAGTTCCCTTAATACCATCCTTTGATTTATTATGGCAACCAATATAAATACGCAACTTCGGTAGCATTTTTGGATCGCTGTTTCAGGAATCCCGGGCGTAAATATTTCTGGAAAGATCTGCTAGAAGAAGTAAATAAAGTTTTGAAGAAATTTTATGGTCCGGATTGTACAATCAAACGCCGTTAGCTTTTCGATGATATCAAATTTATGGATAGCGAGCAGGAGTTGTCGACCCTCTGGGGCGAAAGAAGGGTGGCCGCAAAGTGTACTACCGGAATACTGATCTGTATTTTTCTATATCAAATCAGCCTCTGAATGAACAGGAGATCAATAAGATTAAAGCGGCGGTGGAGGCATTCACCAAGTTTTCGGGGTGCCACAATTTGAGTGTATTTATGAGTTGATTCCGGTATTGTAAGATAGGCTGGGATTGAAGGATACCGGCAAAGAAGTTAATTCGGTGCAATCCAATGTGGACCTGAAGGGTATACAACATCTATCAACGTTGCATGAAGCTATCATCAACAAGCAAGTATTAGAAATTACGCACCAAGATTTCAAAACTGAGGAGCCATATTCGGTTATCTTTCACCCCTATATTTTGAAGCGGTACAACAACCGGTGGTTTTTGTTGGGTCTCAATGAGGAGACATGTATTCCCATCTGGAATTTGGCGCTGGACCGAATTTTTAACCCTGAAACAACTATCTAAAAATATGTCTCGACCGATATCGACTGGGAGGAGCATTTTTTTGATGTCATTGTGGTTACGCATCATGCGGATAAATAGGTGGAAACGGTGAGGCTTGCTTTTGCAGATGAGGTGATCCTGAATGTGCGTACCAAGTCGATGCATCCCACCCAGCGGTTGTTGGAATAGGAATTAGTTTCTAAAGAGGATGGCCACCTGGTCGTCGAGTTGCACGTTATCCCAAATTTTGAACTGGAATCACGTCTTCTCTCTTTCGGCGAACAGGTAGAGGTGCTCGAGCTAGTGCACCTGTGGGGGGCAATGAGAGCATCTACACGAAAACCGAGGTGCAGAGCTGTATGGTACACCAGATCCGCAACTCTCTAAAGTACGTAGCCAGCAAGGATCAGAAAGAATTTATGAAGGACCTAAAGCTCGTGTACCGCGCTGATACCAAAGAACTGGCCGAATTAGAACTGAATAACCTGGCCGATAAGTGGGAATCCAAGTATCCGGTGGTGCTGCAATCCTGGAGGTACAATTGGTAAAAACTGACAACCTATATCTATTACACTGCGCCTATCCGAAAACTCATTTATACGACTAATGCCGTGGAAGGGTATCACCGACAGGTTCGGAAAGTAACCAAGACCAAAGGGGCATTTACCAGTGATATGGCGTTGTTAAAACTGGTGTACCTGGCTGCAAAGAACATTGAAAAGAAATGGACCTCACCGCTGCAAAATTGGAGTTTGACCGTACAATAGCTAGCTATTAAATTTGGAGATCGATTGCCACTGGATCTAACCCGAGCCCCCAACAACACCTAACAAATAATCAGACAGAGTTTAGATTACACTCCTGAACCAAGGCTTTCAGTCCCAAATCAAACCCCTGCATTTTCGTTGCAGGGTGGTTTAGTGGTTTATTGATTTATAATGGTTTGGTATTGTTCAGGTTCCAGTACCTGAGGTTCATACTCTACACCCAGTTTACTCAATTGGTTTACATAAGCTCGAAGGTGATTTTCTGAACCTTTAATCAAATTATTATACACGTAGGTTATATCTTCATTATCAATTGTTATATCGAGTACTTCTTGCAAATCTTTTATATCCACTTCTTCAATTAAAGCACCAACTTTAATCGCTTCGATAAGACTAAGCTTACCTTTACTTAATAACTCATCATGAAGGGCTTGCAAACCATTGTTTTGAAAAACCCCAATCTCGCCGATTGAATTAGGAATGGTTATTGAATAACGATCTAACAAAATTTGAACGGCATCCATATGTTGCTGCTCAGATGCTGAAATATTGTTAAAGGCTCTTTGTCCCCAGATAGCGTATAGTTGTAGATAGATATCTCGTGCAATTTTTTCTTCCTCAACCATAAAAAGCAGACTTTCCATTTCTCCCATAGATAAACTATCAGCGGGGATAGTATATATACTTTTCAGTGTTAATTCTTGATTAATTGGCTGTTCATCTATAGATAGCAGATCATCTGAGCAAGCTGAAAATACAATTGCAACAAAAATGGTTATAGTTAATAAGGGATAAGTTTTCATGGGTAACTCCATTTATATTCATGTTTGTTTATTATTAATACACCCAACTTGCAAGCACCCCCCAATGGAAAGAAAAATAATTTTATTTTCTGGTTTCTGGCGATATGCTTCAGTGTGTTAAAAAACGCATTTCAAAAATTGCGAAAAAGCTGCTCTATCAGCCTCTCACAGAACTGAAGAATAATAACATGGTGAGCAGAAGGGTTTATTCGGAGAAACCGGTTAAGGTAATTTATTCGATTATCGAAAAGGACAAAAGCCTAAAAGAAATATTTCGAATACTTGAAGAGTGGGGATTGAAGCATGAAAAGAACACTATGTCAAATCCTATTCTTCAAGCCCAATATCAACTACTACATCTATATGACCCAGAGTGAGATCATAAGCAAAACGATTCAACAAAAAAGCGGCTTCCCGCTCTTCGGTTAATTCTACCACCTTATAGGGAAGTTTATGTTTCTGGGTACTAAGAATATTGGGCATGGAGAAGATGCTGATAAATAGAATGGAAACAAGTGTTTTACAAAATTGTAGGGGTTTCAAAAGTGAATGATTTCAGTTATCTGTTTCACTCCAAAAATACACTAAGCAAAAAACATGATGCATAAATTATAGGGTGAAGCTACCTGAGTGTGTGTTGAAATGGAGGGAGAATAGGGAGCAAAATGGACAATCTACAAAAGAGGCCATTGCATCCGGCTCAGATGGATGCAATGACTACATATATTTTTATGCTATCGGAGTATTATCTCTCTGGTTTGCCCGTTGATGATGAGAGTAGCTTTGCGGTCACAAGTTCCATCGCCATAACTCAACAAGGCATTTCGGTCTCCAATCGTTGTTTCCACGATGCCGGCAGCAAATTTCGGCGACAGCATACACTCTACCATTTTTAATGATGGTGAGCGCTGGTGGGTGGTTACCATATACTGGGCTCATGAATCTGATGATAACCCAATTCCCGAACGTTATGGCGGAAATTAATCAGTTTCCGGAGCTAAGCAGTTTATCGATCAATTC
>JAASSU010000331.1 GCA_021767705.1 Bacteroidota bacterium
GCAGCTGCCACCACACTAAATTCGTCCTGTTCCAAAAGCTCGTTGAACCATTCGAAGCGCAGATCGCGCGCCACCATCTGCACCGACTCCCCACGCTTCTCCACTTCGGCTGGCGTATCAAAATGCTTTACCATCACCTCCAGCCCCAGTTGCTCTCCCAGTTTCCTGACAAAGCACTCATCTTCGTCCGACTCCTCCCCTCTCAGATGGAAATTGCAATGCGCAATGACCGCCGGAACCTCCTCACGCCGAAACAAATGCGCCATCACCACCGAATCAGCGCCTCCGCTTACTGCAAGTATCACTTTTCCTTTGCCAGGAAGAAGCTGGTGCTGATGAAGAAATTTATAGAAAGCCGTCTGCATAGCACAAAATTAATCAAATCATCCTATCGGGAAATTGGTTGGTATGACCTCCACGACATTATCGCAATGAGGGCGGTTTTATTATTTACAGATATAGATTTTTAGATATTTTTAAGTTTTTTCTAAAAAAACCGGATGCGTTCACACCCGGTTTCAAAACTTCGTTTACTGCTATTACATTTCCCACGTGTCGCCGCTATTCAGCAGATCATCCATCGTTTTTATTGAAGAATGCTCTTGTTCGTGCTTCATCTGTTCCTCAAGGAGATCATCGTAAGTGTCAGAGGAAACGGAACGAATCACGCCCATCACTGCCGGAAATTCCGGAGGCATCAGGTTGGCCAGTTTCAAGTGAATCGATGGATCCTTATCGTACATATCATGTACCATCAGATCTTCCTCGGTGATGCCGTTTTCGCCAATCTTCACCACTTCAATCCTGTTCTGACTATTCAGGCGCAGACCTTTCTCCCTGTTCTTACCGAAAATCATGGGCTTGCCATGCTCGATAATCACCTGGTTGTCATCGCGGGTTTCTTTCGAGGTAATCAACTGGTGCGTTTTATCATTATAAATCACACAGTTCTGAAGGATCTCCACGATCGACGTTCCGTCGTGTTTGGCCGCTTCCGTCATGATGTTTACCATGAGCTTCGGGTTCATATCCACACCACGGGCAAAGAAAGTGCCGCGCGCGCCCATCACAAGTTCTCCCGGATTGAACGGATGCTCTATCGTTCCGTGAGGAGAGGTCTTGGTCACCTGTCCTTTCGGTGTGGTGGGCGAATACTGTCCTTTTGTAAGACCGTAAATCTGGTTATTGAACAGCAGCACGTTGATGTCTATATTTCTCCGGATAAGGTGGATAAAGTGATTGCCACCGATAGCCATTGAGTCGCCATCGCCGGTAACCATCCATACACTTAAGTCAGGATTGTGCAGCTTAACACCACTGGCTATTGCTGCTGCGCGCCCGTGGATACCATGAATTCCATAAGTATTCATGTAGTATGGGAAGCGAGAGGAGCACCCGATACCGGAAATCACCACATAGTTTTCCTTCTTGTATCCCAGTGCCGGAAAGACCTTTTCCACAGATTTTAATATCGCATGATCGCCGCAACCGGGACACCATTTCACCATCTGATCGCTTTCAAAATCGTCTTTCGTAAGTGGTTGTATGCTTTTTGGTATTGTATTGTCAGTCATTGTTTTAGCCCTCCAGAATTTCGTTAAACTTCTGCTTCAGTTCACCCTCGGTGAAAGGAAGCCCCTGAACTTTGTTGTATTGCTTGTAATCGTATCCCGGAAATTTAATTCTGAGGTACTGCACAAACTGTCCCATGTTCAGCTCACAAACGATAATATTTTTAAATCCTTTCAGAACTTCGTCTGTATTTTTAGGCAATGGATTGATGTAGCTGAAGTGCGCATGGCTGATGCTTTTTCCTTGCTCCTGCAGCGTGGTAACCGCATTAAGCACAGCTCCTTTCGAGCCGCCCCAGCTTACCACCAGGAGGTCACCCTCATCGTCTCCTATAATCTCCTGTAAAGGTATCCTGTCGGCTACTTTCGCTACTTTCTTCTCGCGATATTCCACCATTTTCTGGTGGTTTTCAGGGTCTGTAGACACATTACCGGTCACATCCCATTTTTCCAAACCACCCAAACGGTGTCTCAGGCCGTCCATCCCCGGAAGGGCCCATTGCCTCACATAATTCTCCGGGTCACGCTGGTATGGCTTGTAGTTCTCATCGTTTTCCTTTGCCAGCGGCGGCTTGATTTCAGGCAGGCTCTTCATTACCGGGATACGGAAAAGCTGCGAGCCGTTGGCCAGATAACCGTCGGTAAGCAGAATGACGGGCGTCATATGCTCGAGGGCGAGACGCGACGCTTCAAACGCATAATCGAAACAATCGGCCGATGAAGTGGCAGCGATAACGATTGCGGGAGCTTCTCCGTTTCGACCGTAAAGTGCCTGAAGAAGGTCAGCCTGCTCCGATTTCGTTGGAAGCCCGGTAGATGGGCCACCACGCTGAACGTTTACGATAACCAACGGCAACTCCGTAATGATGGCCAGTCCGATAGCTTCACTCTTCAGCGATAGGCCGGGGCCTGAGGTGCTGGTAACCGCCATGGCGCCGGCATAAGAAGCTCCGATGGCAGAGGTAATCCCTGCAATCTCATCTTCGGCCTGGAACACTTTCGCGCCAAGCGATTTGTGCTTAGCCAGTTCCTGGAGGATTTCCGTGGCCGGAGTAATCGGATACGAACCCAAAAACAGCTTGAGATTGGCTCTCTCGGCAGCAGCAAGCAACCCCCAAGCGGTAGCTACATTACCTGTGATATTGCGATATCTCCCTTTGGCTATTTTAGCGGTAGGAACCTGAATCACTGATTCAAGCTCTTCTACAGTGTCGGCATAATTGTAGCCGGCCTGAAGCACCCGCTTATTCAGCTCAACAACCAAAGGTTTCGATTTAAACTTGTTTTCTATAAATCGGAATGCAGAGTCGAACTTCCTGTTGAAAATGTAGAACATGATTCCTAAAGCAAACATGTTCTTGCTCTTCATGGCGGTTTTATTGTCGATCTTCATTCCCCTGATAGCTTCTTTTGTCAGGGTAGTAACCGGTGCTTTAATCAGGTTATAACCTTCAAGCGATCCGTCGTTGACAGGGTTCGAATCGTAACCGGCCTTTTCAACGTACTTGTCAATGAAATTATCAACATCGATAATAAGAGTAGCTCCTTTCTTGGCCCACTTCAGGTTTGCCCTTAGCGATGCCGGGTTCATGGCCACTAAAACATCGCAAAGATCCCCCGAAGAGTGAATCTTCTTATCACCAAAATGTACCTGGAAACCAGAGACACCGGCAACGGTGTTTTGTGGGGCCCGGATTTCAGCCGGATAATCAGGAAAAGTAGCTAAATCGTTACCTGCATAAGCGGTAGAATCAGAAAAGAGTGTCCCGGTCAACTGCATGCCGTCACCAGAATCACCCACGAACTTTACTACCACATCTTTTCGTTCTTCAACAAC